>CAZNYC010000064.1:0-21990 GCA_964577175.1 uncultured Anaerolineales bacterium | reverse complement strand
CTCACCACACCCGTTCGACCCACCCGGTATCGACGCGGCCGGCCATGAAGTCCGGGTTGGCGAAAATCTCCTGGTGGACCGGAATGGTCGTGGCGACGCCGTCGATGTGGAACTCCGCCAGCGCCCGCCGCATCGTCGCCAGGGCGGCGTCGCGGGTGGGCCGGTGGACCAGGAGTTTCGCGATCATCGAGTCGTAGTGCGGCGCGATGGTCGTGCCCTGGCAGCAATGCGTATCGACGCGGACGCCCGGCCCGCCCGGCAGGCACAGCCGCGTCAGCGTGCCCGGCGAGGGGCGGAAACCGCTGAAGCAATCCTCGGCATTGATGCGGCACTCGATGGCGTGCCCGGTCTGGGGAATCTCTTTCTGCCGGAACCGGAGCCGCTCGCCCGCCGCCACGCGAATCTGTTCCTGGACCAGGTCCACGCCCGTCACGAGTTCCGTGACCGGGTGCTCCACCTGGATGCGGGCGTTGACCTCCAGCAGGTAGAACGTCTCGTCCGCGTCGACGAGGAACTCGACCGTCCCCGCCCCTGTGTACCCGGCCTGGCGGGCCATGCGGACGGCGGCGTCGCAGAGTTTGGCGCGGGTCTTGTCCGAGATGCTGGGGCTGGGCGATTCCTCGACGAGTTTCTGGTGCCGACGCTGGAGCGAGCAGTCGCGTTCCCACAGGTGGACGCAGTGGCCGTGGGTGTCGGCCAGGACCTGGACCTCGACGTGGCGGGCGCCCTCGATGTGTTTTTCGAGGTAGACGCGGTTGTCCTTGAAGGCGGCCTCGGCCTCGCTCTGTCCCTGCCCGACGGCTTGGGAGAGGCTGATGTCGTTGTGGGCGATGCGCATGCCGCGCCCGCCTCCGCCGGCGGCGGCCTTCACCAGGACGGGGTACCCGATGTCGTGGGCCACGCCGAGGGCCTCGTCGACGTTTTCCAGCGCCCCATCCGAGCCGGGGATGGTGTAGAGGCGGGCGGCCCGGGCGATGCGCTTGGCCTCGACCTTGTCGCCGACGCGCTGCATCGCCTCGACGCTCGGGCCGATGAACTCGATGTTGCAGGAGCGGCAGACCTCGGCGAAGTGGGCGTTCTCGGCCAGGAACCCGTAGCCGGGGTGGATGGCGTCGACGTCGGCCACCTCCGCCGCCGAGATGATGCGGGCGATGTTCAGGTACGACTGGCCCGCGGCCGGCGGGCCGATGCAGATGGCTTCGTCCGCCAGGTCCAGGTACCGGGCGCCGCGGTCGGCCTCGGAGAAGACGGCGACGACCTCCAGGCCCATCTCCCGGCAGGCGCGGATGACCCGCAGGGCGATCTCGCCGCGATTCGCCACCAGGATGCGTGAGAACATGCCTGCTCCCAACCTCTCCGCCCCTCGGCCGTGTTCCGCGCGGGGGGTCTGGGCTTACGGCCTCCGTACGGACCGGGCCACCGCCAGGCAGCGCCGCTTGCGCCGGTGCCCTTCAGATTGTTATTCCGGGCGAGCGGAGCGAGTCGAGTAATCTCGTCTTCGGGCTCACAAGCGAGATCTCTCTCCTCGCCGTCGCGGCACAACGGCTCGGCCGAGATGACAATCGCGGTCTCCTGCGCGGCGCCTGCTGAGGCCCGCCGTGCTGAGGTTCTCGCGGGCGCGTCAGTCCGGCCGGACGAGGAACAGCGGCTGGCCGAACTCCACCGCCTCCGCGTTCGTCATCAGCACCTCCTCGATCGTCCCGCTCGTCTCGGCCCGAATTTCGTTGAAGACCTTCATGGCCTCGATGACGCAGACGACGGTGTCCTCGGCCACGTGGTCGCCCACCTGGACGAACGGGTCGGCCTCCGGGCCGGAGGCCTCGTAGAACGTGCCGACCATCGGCGAGGTGATGGCGGGTAACTCCTCCTCGGCCGGTTCGGCCTGGCCGGCGGCGGGGGCGGCGGTCGGCGGCCCGGCCGCCGCCGGCGGGGTCCCTGCCGGGACGGTCGGTACGAGGTGCGGCGGAGGCGCGGCGCCGGCCTTGCGGAGTCGGACGGCCATGTCTTCCCGCTCGATCTCCAGTTCCGCCAGAGCGTGCTCGCTCATCAGGTCCAGCAGCCGGCGGATCGTCTCGATGTCGACGGGCGCCTCGCGGGGCCCATCGGCGTCCGATTCCGGTGCGTCTGCCATGGCGGGTCTCCCGCGCTGGTGCGATCTCACCGCCCGACCGGCGGCCGTACCTCTGTCCCTCTCCCGTCAAGGGAGACCGAGTGCCGCAAGGCCATTCGCCCCCCGCTCCCGGTTACACGATCACCTCGTCCGGGTCGGTCGGCAGGCGGCTGAGGACCGACCGGCCCTTCTCGGTCACGAGGACGTCGTCCTCCAGGCGGATGCCGAACCGCCGGCGGAGGTAGATGCCCGGTTCCACGGTCACGATCATCCCGGCCTTCAACTCGCCCTTCACGCCGCGCGGTGCCAGGCGCGGCTGCTCGTGCACCTCCAGGCCGATGCCGTGGCCTAGCCCGTGACGGAACTGCTTGCCGTAGCCCGCCTCCTCGATGACGGTGCGGGCGGCGGCGTCGACGTCCGTCAGGCGGGCGCCCGGCTCGATGGCCGCAATCGCCGCCGACTGTGCCCGCCGAACCACCTCGTACACCTCCCGGGCGCGAGGCGGGATTCTATGGGCAAAGAGGACCCGTGTCAAGTCGGACACGTACCCGTCCACGCGGGCACCGAAGTCCGTCAGCAGGACGCAGCCGCGCTTCAGTTGGCGGCGTCCGGGCTTGGCGTGGGGTCGGGCGGCATGGGCGCCCAAGGCCACGATCGTCGGGAACGCCGGCCCCTCCGCCCCCGCCCGGCGCATCTGGTACTCGAGTTCTCCGGCCAGGGCCTGCTCGGTCATACCGAGTTGGATCCGTTCGCGGAATGCACGGTACGCCGTCTCGGCCGTCCGGACGGCCCGGCGGACGGCCCGGACCTCCAGCCGGTCCTTCCGCGTGCGCAGATCGCTCGCGGCATCGGCCAGCCGCAGGAGCCGGACGCCCTTCAGTTCCCGCCGCAGGCGCGAGAGCAGCGCCACCGACACGTGGGTCGGATCGTACGCCAGGCGGCCGACACGCTTCCGCCGGACGGCCTTGCCGAGGGCCTCGACGAGCGACCCCCGGCGGACGGTGGAGGCGAAGTCCGGGCAGTCGCGCTCCACCTCCTCGGCGAAGCGGCTGTCCGTGAGTACCCACCCCTTGCCCTTGCCGACGACGAGCCAACTGTCTTCCCCCGTGAAGCCGGAGAGGTATCGTACGTCGACGGCGCGGGTGACGAGCAGGGCGTCGGCCCCGCGATCCTCCAGGCGGGCGCGCAGATGCGTGCAGCGGTCGGCGACGGCTCGGCGAAGGGCGGACGTGGCCACGGCGGCGGTGTGCCTCCAAAAAAAAACAGGCTCGCCGGGGAAAAACTCTCCCCGACGTAAGTCCGGCCGGCGCAACGGGTTAGGCCAGTGTTAGGGCCTTTCGGACGGAGAAGATCTCAAGTTTTCCGACCGTGACGCCGATTTTGCACTTGACGTTAGAACGATGTTAGGGTATCCTGTTCTCGGTGTTGAACGGCGCTCTTTGACAACCCGGCCTTGACGACCACGGCGCAAAGCGCCTATCCGAACCGCCCTCGTCGGTTCGAGGCCGAGCGAGGCGCCCGCGGCCACGGCGGATTCGCAGGCACCTCCGTTGATTGGCCGACGGAGGCTTACGCAGGCCGCGACCGGTTCCTCCCTCGACGCCCGAGGGTGGTTCCGATAGGCGCTTATAGCGGGCGCGACGCCGGAGTGCAAGCAACTTCGGCTCGCCCCGAGAGTCTATCCCCATACCCCCCCTCGTCGGCCCGAGGCCGCGCGAGGCGGCCGCAGGCAAGGAGGGTGAAGCAGGCAGCCCGTCTCTGGGCTGGCGACGCAGCCCGACGCCGCATGCGGCCGCCGCAGCCGGCCGAAGCCACAGGGTTATTGGGACAGGCCCCAATGGCATTAAGATAAGGATTCTGACGGGCCCCAGGCCCTGCACGGTCGCGGCAGAATCGGCCTTCAGGACGCGCCAGAGCGGTTACCTGCAGGCGGTTTCTCGTGTCAGACGGCCTCTGTGCTGCTTAACTTAATGCCATTGGGGACAGGCCCTTAATGGCAGACGCCGGGTCGGTTGTGCCGCCGGCGTGTGAGGACGCCGCCGCCGAGCGGCCGGTTCGCGTTCGGCCCGGGTGCATTCCCCGTGCCCTCCCGGGTCGCTGACTGGCCGCCGCGGCGAGTCCGCGCCGAGCGGACGGGGCCCACCCTCGGCGGCCGTCTCCCCCACGGACGACCGCCTCCCCCCGCCGACCGACGTCTGTCCGACCGCCCCGCGTCCTCTTCCCGTGTACCCGGGGCGTCCCCCACGCGCCCCGGGACGGGACGAGGACTCGCCCGGTCCGTCGGTCCGGTCCCTGCCGCCCCCACCGGCCGGGCCCGGCGCCGAGGGGCCGGGCGCCGGCCGGGGTATCCCGCGGAGGTGGCAGGCGGACCCGCGCACCTCGCGGCCTCCGGCGTCCGCCCGCCGTAAGCGACCGAACGGAGTGGAGGCCCCATTGTCATTCCGACCGAGGGGCCGAAGGCCCCGAGCGGAGGAATCTCGCTGTGGGCCGAACGGCCAATGCCCAATGCTCAATGCCAAATGCTCAAGCAGGGCTGCGCCCTACAGGGAGGCGATCTTTTAACACCGTAACGTCCTCGGAAGCGCCTGCTTTGTGAAAGCGCGGCGGCGGGGTTTGCGGCACAACGAGCCCATCTCACGCCGGTGACGTGCGGGGCACGCGCAGCGTGCCTGGGCATTGGTCATTGGACATTCGCCTTCGCCGCAGGCGCAGGGTGCTTGGTTATTGCGTATTGGACATGCGTCTTCGTCGCACGCGCAGCGCGCTTTGTCATTCAGCATTCATCGTTTAACATTCAGCCGGAGGCTGCCATGCATCTCACCCGCCGTCAGCACGAGATCGTCACCTTCATCCGCGAGTACGTGGAGGAGAACGACTACGCCCCCACGATGCAGGAGATCGCCGACCACCTGGGCGTCTCCCGGCCGACGGTCTTCGAGCACATCGAGACGCTCCAGGCCAAGGGGGCCCTGCACCGCGAGGCCCTGAAGAGCCGGGCCATCGAACTCTCGCCGGAACTCGACCCCCGCCGGGCCGCCCTCCCGCTCGTCGGCACCATCGCCGCCGGCAGCCCCATCGAGGCGGTCGAAACCCCCGAGGTGCTGGACCTGGAGGACCTCTTCCAGGGCCGCCCCGGCGAGACGTTCGTCCTGCGGGTGCAGGGCAACTCGATGATCGACGAACAGATCCGCGACGGCGATTACGTGATCGTCGAGAAACGGGGCCAGGCCCGCAACGGCGAAACGGTCGTCGCCCTCATCGAGGGCGGCGAGGCCACCCTCAAACGGTTCTACAAGGAGAAAGGCCGCATTCGCCTCCAGCCCGCCAACCCGGACATGCAGCCGATCTACGTGGACGATTGCCAGCTCCAGGGCATCGTCATCGGCGTGTTGCGGAAGTATTGACGGGTCGCGCCGCGCCGCGGCCTCCGCGGCTCGCAGTGCACCGTCGGACAAGGCCGGCCGCGGTACGTGCGCACGAACGGTCGGTAATGCCTGGCTCGCGCGAACCGGCCCGTGTTCGCCGGCCCGCTTGCGGGCCGCGCGCCGTTTCGCAGTGCACCGTCGGACAAGGCCGGCCGCGGTACGTGCGCACGAACGGTCGGTAATGCCTGGCTCGCGCGAACCGGCCCGTGTTCGCCGGCCCGCTTGCGGGCCGCGCGCCGTTTCGCAGTGCACGGCCGGGCAAGAACGGCCGTGGCACATGCCGCTCCCGGCCCGCGTCCGGGCAGGGCCGGCCGTGACGTATGGCGCACAGGGCGCCGGGTCACTCCGGCGGTTTCTCCGGGACGGGCGGTTTCGTCTTCTCGGGCGGCTGGGCGGGTTCCTTGTGCGGCGGGTTGATCGCCGCCCAGGGGAACAGCAGGGGCAGGGGCACGTCGAGGAGTTTCGCGCTCTTGGGCCGGGCCTGGAGGTCGAACGTGTCCAGCCGCCCCCGCAGCGCCGCCGACGCCACGTGTTCCCGGACGAACTCCTTGGCGATGCTGCGGTACTGGTCGAATGCCGGGTCGTCGATCCGCCCGGACGGGCCCCGGCCGACCATGATGTAATGGTTCGGGGCCAGGTTCAGGTAATCGTCGCCGTCGTCGTTCGGCACGGGGTCGCCGAAGAGGTTGAACGGGACGAGGGCGTCCGGCACGGGGACGTTGACCATTCGGAACGCCTTCTCCAACCGTCGCCGCGCGGCCGGCCCGCCGGCCGATTCAATCGCGCCGAACTGTTCGGGCTGCGTCAGCGTCGGCAGGTGGCGGAACCCCATGACGCTCGCCCCGAACATCGGGTGCCGCATCACCGGCTCCAGGGTCAGGAACTTGTCGAAGCGCGGCGGCTCGCCCGCCGGCGCCACGAACGGCGCCCGGTCGCCGTAATGCGTGTCCCGCCGGTTGATGAAACTCAGAAACCGGCCGCGGATCATGCCGAACGGCGTCTCGTCGGCACAACTGATGCTTGAGCCCAGGAAGACGACGTTCCGGGCGTGGGCGAGGGCCTCGGGATACGCCTTCTCGCCCTCCGGCAGGGTGCCCGCAAACGCCCACTGCGTGACGCGGGTGCCGGCACTGAACCCGATGACGCTCACGCGCCCGTCGGCCCCGTGTCGGCGGCGGTGGACCTCGAGCATTCGGTTGAGGGCGGCGGCCCCGGCCATCTGGGCCTTGCGGTTGGTGTGCTCGGCGACGACGTCGTGGCTCTGGCCCCATTTCAGGAGGATGACGACCAGGCGGTCGGGGCGGTGCGGGAAACCGTGCGGGCTCTCGGCCACCAGGCCCATCGTCCAGCGGGAGAGGGGGACGCGGTCGCCGGAGCCCTCCACGTAGATGAGCAGGTTCCGGTCGTCGACGAGCGCGTTGGCCTCGAGGTCGGTGTCCTGGAAGGCCACGTTGCCGTCCTTCCGGGCGTCGCGGACGACGAAAGCGGGCGTCTCGTACGCCTTCCGCAGCGCCTCGGGCGTGAAGGCGCCGAGGACGTCGGCGCCGATGTCGCGCGGCAGGCGTTCGGCTTTCGGTTCGCAGCCTGCGAGCAGGCAGGCCGCCAGGGCGAGGCCGGCCGGCACCAGGGTCCATCGTTGCTGCATGGTTGAACCCTCCGTCGTGTCAGGCACATTCAGCCGCCGGGCTTGCCCGGCGGTTCATGCTGTCATTCTGAGGCCTCGCCGGCGGGGCCTCAGAATGACGTCTCCGCACGGCACGCCGTGTCACGGCTTGAAAAACGCCATCAGGATCTTCGAGAGGATCTGTTCGCCCATCGCGTTGGCGTGGACGCGGTCGCGATAGAACCGGTGCGGGTGCACGCCCGCGGACCGGATGTACCGGGCCCACGGGGTGGTCATATCGAGGTACGCACACTCCTCCTCGGCCGCCAGTTGCTTCAGTTTCGGGCCGTACTCGCCCGTTCCGGAGTGCTTCGCTTTGGCGAGTTCCTCGTCGGAGCGCGGGTCGGCCGTGCCGAAGACGCCCGTGGCCAGGAGGAACTCCGTCTTCGGCAGGGCGGCCCGGATCTGGTGGATGACCTCGCGGATGCTCGCGATGTCCTTCTGGCTGATGCCGCCGATCAGCACGAGGTCCGGCTTCCGCGGTACCACGTGTTTCGCGACGCGGTCCTGCTCCTTGTAATGGTGGCATCCGCCACCGCCGCGCACGTACACCGTGCCGCGCACGTCGGCCTTCGGGTACGCCTCGTCGAGTTTCGCCAGCCACGCCGACCGCATGATGTCGTTGACGAGACTGTCGCCGAGGCCGAGGACGTGCAGACGGCCGCCTTCGGTCAGGATGCGGCGGGTGCGGGCCAGGTGCGTCCAGTCCTGCGGGACGGGGCCGAGGTCGCCGTCCGGCATCGCCGCCCGGATCTTCGCGATCTGTTCGAGCGACCGTTCCGGCGTGCCGAAAATGTAATACCCTTCCTCGGGCCGCTCGCGGTCCTTGGAGTGCCGGTCGGGCGGGAACTTCGAGGGCAGGGCTCCCTTTTCGGGGAACGTGACGGGCGAGTCGGCCATCATGTCGGCGCCGGCCGCCGCGGCGAGGCACAGGCAGACGAGCAGGGCGGTGGGGCAGAGCGGGCAATGACGCATTACGCAGGGCTTCTTCTTTTCGAATCGTCCACGGGTCGATTATAACGGCTCCAGGCTGGGGGACAAGGCTTCGGGGCGCCGGGTGCCACGGATTGCTTGCCAATCCGTGCCCCCGATTGGAGAACACGGTTTGACAAGCAAACCGTGGCACCTGGGTTATCGAAGCGCGAAACGGCTTTCTCAGGGCTGCGCGGCAGGTACTCCAGACCCGCCGCGCTCGAGTTGGCCAATCCGTGCCCCCCGATTGGAGAACACGGTTTGACAAGCAAACCGTGGCACCTGGGTTATCGAAGCGCGAAACGGCTTTCTCAGGGCTGCGCGGCAGGTACTCCAGACCCGCCGCGCTCGAGTTGGCCAATCCGTGCCCCCCGATTGGAGAACACGGTTTGACAAGCAAACCGTGGCACCCCGCGTCGGTCTTCGCCCGGAGTTCGCCGGAACACGGCCCCGGCCGGCGGGTTCCTCTAAACGAACCTCCGTCGAAGGGAATCGCCCGATGTCGAATGTGTTATGCCAGGCCTGTCGCTCATTCCGTGCCGCTTTGGTTCCGGCGGCGGTCGTTGCGCTCGCGCTGACCGTTTGCGTCGCCTCCGCCCTCGCCGCGTCCCCCGCCGCCCGGGGCTGGCCCGCGTTCCGCGGACCGTGGGGCAACGGCCACGCGGCGCCGCCCGGCTCGTCCGAATCCGCCGGCCTGCCGCTGGAGTGGAGCGAGTCGCAGAACGTGGCGTGGAAGACGCCCATCCCGTACCGCGGCTGGTCCACGCCGGTCGTCCTGGACGGCCGCGTCTGGCTTACCACCGCCACGCCGGACGGCCGCGCGTTCTTCGCCGTCGGCGTCGACGCCGCCACCGGCCGCGTCTTCTTCAACCGGCGGATTTTCCGCGAGATGGCCCCGGAACCGCTGGGCAACCGCGTGAACTCCTACGCCTCGCCGTCGCCCGTCATCGAAGCGGGGCGAGTGTACGTCCACTTCGGCAGTTACGGGACGGCGTGCCTCGACGCCGCCACCGGCAAGACCCTGTGGCAGCGGCGGGACCTGCCGTGCCGGCACTACCGGGGGCCGGCGTCCTCGCCCATCCTTTTCGAGGACCTCCTCATCCTGAGCATGGACGGCGTGGACGTGCAGTACGTGACGGCCCTGGACAAACGGACCGGCCGCACCGTCTGGCGGACGGACCGGTCCGTCGAGTGGGACGACCTGGGCCCGGACGGGCAGCCGATCCGCGAGGGCGATTTCCGCAAGGCGTTCTGCACGCCGCTCGTCGTCCGGGCGGCGGGACGGACGCAGATGATCAGTCTCGGCGCCAAGGCCGCCTACGCCTACGACCCCCGCACCGGCAAGGAACTGTGGCGGGTGTGCCATCCGGGCCACTCCAGCGCCCCGATGCCCGTCGCCGACGGCGAGCGCGTCTACGTCTGCACCGGCCACGGGCACGCACGACTGTACGCGATCCGTCTCGACGGCACCGGCGACGTGACCGACACGCACGTCGCGTGGACCTACGAGGACGACGTACCGCTGACGGCTTCGCCGATCCTCGCCGATGGGCTCCTCTACATGGTGAGCGACGGCGGGGCGGTCACGTGCCTGGCGGCGGCGACCGGCGAGCGCGTGTGGCGCGAGCGGATCAGCGGTAACTATGCGGCCTCGCCCATCCTGGCGGGCGGGCGGCTGTATTTCTTCAGCAGGCAGGGGACGGCGACGGTGATGGCCGCCGGCCGCGAGGCCCGCGTCCTGGCGACCAACCGCCTGGACGACGGGTTCATGGCCTCGCCGGTGGTGGCGGACGGGGCCCTCTTTCTGCGGACGAAGACGCACCTGTACCGCATCGAGGAGTAGCACGACGATGCGACGTCCCGCGCGGCGGGTCTCCGCACCCGCCGCGCGCGGGACCCCAAGCGCGGTGGGTACGGAGGCCCGCCGCGCTTAGCGTCGTTCATTTTCGCCGCAAACGCCGCCTTGACCCCGCGCCGGGCGCGCGCATAATGGAACCGGACCACGAACCTGCCGCGGGAGACGGGCCATGGCACCCATCAGCCGACGGAAGATGCTCGGGACCCTCGGGGCCCTGCCGCTTGCGGGGACGGCCGCCGGGGCTGCCTCCGCCGCACGCGGTCGTGACGAGGTAGCGGAAGCCGACGGCGCTGCCCTGGTCACGGACCGCGACCGCAAGGAATACGCCCGTCTGAAGGCCCTGAACCTGGATGCCCCCGAAGCGAAGGCCAAACAGAAGGAGATGCCGGCCGGCAAGATCGGCGACCTCCGGCTCGGCCGGATCGTCTGCGGCAGCAACCTCATCAGCATGAACATGCACGCGCGGGACCTGGACTACGTGACGGCCCTGGCCTCGCGCTACAACACCGAGGCCCGGGTCCTCATGACCCTGAAGAAGTGCGAGGAACTCGGCATCAACAGCATCGTGCTGAAGGACCACAACTTCCGGCGGTTCCCGGGCCTTAAGCGGTACTGGGACGCGTGGGGCGGCCGGATGAAGTGGATCGCCGACGTCATCACTACCGATATCGATAAATTCGACGAGCGGCTCCAGCGGCACCTGGATCTCGGCGCGGCCGCCGCCTACGTCTGGGGCGGGGCCAGCGATATCTGGTACGCCAACAAGAAGCCCGGGAACATCCTCAAGGCGTTTCAGATGATCCGCGACGCCGGCGTGCCGGCCGGCGTGGCCGCCCATCGGCTGGAGCCCATCCGCTTCTGCGTCGAGGAAGGCCTGAAGCCCGATTTCTACATGCTCACGCTCCATCACGACCGGTACTGGTCGGCCCACCCGAAGGAGAACAGGCGATTCATGGAGATGTACGAGAAGGAATCGCCTCACCACGACCGGTATCACGACAACATGTTCTGCCACAACCACGAGGAAACGGTCGAATTCATGCAGGAGGTGGACGTGCCGTGGATGGCCTACAAGGTGCTGGCGGCGGGGGCGATCCCGCCGAAGGACGGCATCACGTACGCCTTCGAGAGCGGGGCGGACTTCATCTGCCTCGGCTTTTTCGATTTCCAGTTGGACGAGGACGCCCGCATCGCCCGCAAGGCGATCGCGGGCGCCCGGAACCGTAAACGCCCGTGGAGTGCCTGACCGTGCCGCCCCGCCGCCCCGCCCGCCGCACCGCGTTCGTCATCCTCGCCCTGGCTGCGCTCGCGCCCGCGCCGGCCGCGACCGCCGGGCCGTTTGACGACGACCTGGCCAAGGTCCGCGCCCAGGTCGTCGCGCACTACGCCGCCGGCGCCCCGTCGGCCCAAACCGTCAAACAGATGATCGCGCGGCTGCGCGACGACGGCACCTGGCCGGGCGTCGATTACGCCGACCGGACGCGCGGCGGCTGGGCCACCGCCCGGCACATGTACCGCGTGCGGGACCTCGCCCAGGCGTACGCCAAGCCCGGCCACCCGCTCCAGGGGAGCCCCGAGGTCCGCGACGCCGTCGTCCGTGCCCTCCGCCACTGGATTGAGAAAGACTACCGGAACTCGAACTGGTGGTACACGCGTATCGGCGTGCCGAAGGCCGTCGCGCCGGCGCTCCTCCTGATGGGCGACGCCGTGCCCGAGGACCTCGCCGGCCGCGTCCGCGAGCAGGTCCTCGCCCGCAGCAAGATGGGCATGACGGGGCAGAACAAGGTCTGGTGCGCGGGCATCGCGCTGGTGAAGGGTCTGCTCGCCGAGGACCCCGCCCTCGTGCGGAAGGCCCGCGACGCCATCTTCAGCGAACTCCGCGTCACGACGGCCGAGGGCATCCAGCCGGACTTCTCGTTCCACCAGCACGGTCCCCAGCAGCAGTGGGGCAACTACGGCCTCTCGTTCGCCGGCGACGCCATCGAGTGGGCGACGATGCTGCGCGGCACGGCGCCGGCGCTGGAAGATGAGCGGCTCGAGGTCCTCCGGCGGTACGTCCTGGAGGGCCTGGCGTGGACCGTCTTCAGCGGCCGGATGGACGTGAGCGGGTGCGGCCGGCAGATCTTCCGCGGCGCCCAAGCCTCCAAAGGCCGGGCGGTGCTGCGGTGCCTCGCGGGCCTGGCGCGGCTGGACCCCTCCGCCGCCGACGACTGCAAGCGGACCTTGGCGGCGTGCTCCGACGGTTCGCCGAACACGCTCGTCGGGCACAAGCACTTCTGGCGGTCCGACGTCGCCATCCATCGCCGGCCCGACTGGTACGCCTCCGTCAAGATGTCGTCCACGCGCGTCATCGGGGCCGAGACGTGCAACTCCGAGAACATGCGCGGCCTGCACCTGGGCGACGGCGTCCTGTATGTCCTCCGCCGCGGCGACGAGTATGCCGACCTCTTCCCCGTGTGGAACTGGCGGCGTCTGCCCGGCACCACCTGCCGGCAGGGCGATGCGTCGCTCGTGCCGGGCGGCAAACGCTGCCGCGGCAAGAGCGATTTCGTCGGCGGCGTGGGCGACGGCCGGCGGGGCCTCTCGGCCATGGTGTACCGCCGCGGCGGCCTGCGGGCCCGGAAGACCTGGTGTTTCCTCGACGGGGCCGTCGTCTGCCTGGGTGCCGGCATCACGTGTGACGAGGATGTGCCCGTGGCGACCGGCGTCAACCAGTGCGCCCTGCGCGGACCTGTGGCCGTCTCGGGTGCCGGGGGCAACCGCGTCATCGAGAAGAAGGGCCGGGCGACCCTCGACGGGCCCGCCTGGGTCTGGCACGACGGCGTGGGGTACGTCATCCGCAGGGGCGACCGCCTCGCGGTGACGGCCGAGACGCGGACCGGCGACTGGCACCGCGTCCATCATCGGTATAGCGACAAGACGGTATCGCGCGACGTCTTCAGCCTGGCCATCGACCACGGCACGAAGCCGAAGGAGGCGACGTACGCGTACACGGTGCTGCCCGGCATCGCGGCGAAGGCGATGGCCGGGGCCGCAAAGGCGCCGCCCGCCAAGGTCATCGCGCGGACCGCGGCCGTCCAGGCCGTGGCGGCCGGGGAGGGCGGGCTGGTGCTGGCGGCGTTCTTCGAGCCGGGACGCCTGGCGTGGGGCGACGGCGGCACCCTGGCCGTCGACGTCCCGTGCCTCGTCCTGCTCGAGGCGGCCTCCGACGAGCCGCACCTGTATGTCGCCGACCCGACGCACAAGCGCAAGGCGGTGACCGTCGCGTGGTCGCTGCCGGCCGCCGTCCGTACGGGACGTTCCGCCAAACGCATCGGCGAGAGGCGCATCGCCCTCCCCGACGGGCCGACGGCGGGGAGCACGGTGAAGGCCGACCTGTAGCGGTCCCGGCCCCTCGCTTCGCTCAAGACCGGGCGTTTGTCGTTTGCTGTTCGCCTGTTGCCCGTTCCCTGTTGCCTTGCTGTTCGCCGAATCCCTAATCCCGATTGCCCAGTGCCTGTCGTTAAAGCCTTGACCCCGCCGCCGCGAGCGAATAGAGTTGCGTGTTACGAAGGGGGATGTGCGCAACCGGAACGTCGTCTCGGACCCGCTTTGCGGGGCGGTGGCCGCGCTGAGGCTCTATGATCGACCTGCACACGCACACGCTGCTCTCGGACGGGCACCTGATTCCGACGGAACTGGCCCGCCGGGCCGAGGTCTGCGGGTACCGCGTCCTCGGCTTTGCCGACCACGTGGACACGGCCGTCGTGGACCACGTCGTGCCGCTGCTCGTCCGGACGGCCGAAGACCTCAACCCCGTCATGGCGATGCAGGTGCTGCCGGGGGCGGAGGTGACGCACTGCCGGCCGGTGCACATCGGGCGGTGTGTCGAGCGGTGCCGGGCCCTGGGGGCCAGGATCGTGGTGGTCCACGGCGAGACGCCGGCCGAGCCGGTCATCGAGGGGACGAACCGCGCCGCCATCGAGGCGGGGTGCGATATCCTGGCCCATCCGGGAGCCATCACGGAGGCCGACGCCCGCCTGGCGGCGGATTGCGGCGTGCTGCTCGAAATCTCCGGCCGCAAGGGCCACTGCCTCACCAACGGGCACGTGGCCCGTGTGGCGCGGGAAGCGGGAGCCCAGGTGATCTTCGGGTCCGATGCCCACGCGGGGTCGGACCTGCGTCCGCGAGCCGACGGCGAACGGGTGCTGGCGGGGGCGGGTCTCGGCCCGGCCGAGATCGCCGCCGCCTTCGACGCCGCCCAGACCCTGGTGGCCCGTGCGATTCAGCAGGAGGGCGTGTCATGAGGACGTTCCAGCGGATCGCCCGTCTGATCCGGCCGGCCGTCGGCCTCCCGGTGCTGGCGGGGCTGGCGCTGTTGGGCCTGATGGTGCTGGCCCTCGGGTGCAACGAGGAACGGGGCCGGGCGGCCACCGCCGCCCCGGCCGTCAACCCCCGCCTGCCGGACGTCCCCGTGCCGGCCGGGTTCACGTTTAACGACGACCGCTCGAAGGAACGGCGGGCCCGCGGGTTCCGGTTCGTCGAGCACCATTACAAGGGCGACGCCACCGTCCGCCAGGTGACGAACTTCTACCGCGAAATCATGCCCCGCGTGGGCTGGGAGATGATCGAGGAGAACTTCATCGCCGGCCGGCAGCGGCTGCTGTTCGAGAAGGGCAACGATTCCTGCCACGTCAGCATCTGGGACGATTGGGGCACGCGGCTGCTGATCCAGGTGATGCCGAGCGGGGGCCGGCCGTCGGCCAATCCCGCCGCCCCGTTCGACGAACCGATGCCGAACCCGTCCGCCCGAGGCCTGACCGGATCCTGACCATGAAGAGCCAACGCCGACACGACCTTCAGACGAACGAACTGGCCGACGCCATCGGGCGGTTCGTCCAGCGCATTCGCCCGCACGGCCAGATCGTGGCCGTCATCGCCGCCGCCGCCGTCGTCCTGGTGGTGGTCCTGGTGGCGGTGCCCATCATGCGGAGCCGGGCGACGGCCGAGGCGGCCTATTCGTTCAACGCCGCCGTCCGCGCCGGCGGGACCGAAGCGCTGCGGGCCTTCCTCGACGCCTACCCGGAGGCCGAACAGGGCCCCGCCGCCCGCGTCCTCCTGGCCGACCGGCTCATCGAACGCGTTGCCGAAGGCCAGGTGGAAGAGGAGGAGACCTCCACCGTCCTGGACGAGGCCGAGGGGTTCTACACGCAGGTGGCCGGGGCCTCCAAGGACCTGGAACCGATGGCCCGGACGGGCCTGGCGCTGGTGATGCTCCAGCGCGGCGACCTGGACGCCGGCCGGAAGGCCCTGGAGTCGGTCGTCGAGTCCTGGCCGCAGTCCGTTGCCGCCGCCAAGGCCAAGGTCCACCTGGACGCCGTGGCGGGATACGAGCCGGTGGCGTTCTCCGACGAGCCGATGGGCCTGGAGGGGCCCGGCGAGGAGCAGGCCGCGCCCCCGCCCGAGGCGCCCGACGAACCGGCCGACGGGGGCACGGAGGTCGGTCCGGCGGCCGGCGAGCCCGTGCCTGCTCCCGCCGACGCACCGGCCGAGACGGCGCCCACCGAGGAAACGCCGGCCGAGGAACCGTCCAAGCCCGTGGGCTGAGGCGCCGCACGGGCGCGGTTTGCGGCCCGGTGGAGGATGCCCGCGAACTCCCCCGCCTTTGAGAGCCTACTGCGCCGGTGCCGCCTTGGCGGCGAAGGCCGGAAGGCTACGGCGGACAGGCGTTTGCGCTCACCACGTGGCGTTTCCGCCGCCGCACGCCCGTATCGATCCGTCCACTCGCTTGGCGCGAGGCCGCCAATCTGGTATAAGAACGGTACTCATAACCCTGTGAAATCCGGAATCCGCTTGCAAGGAGCACCTGATGGCAGACCTCCAGGCAATGGCAGACGCGGTCGAGCGTGGCGATCAGAAGGCCGTCCTCGAAGCCACCCAGGCGGCCCTGGACGACGGGCTCGCCCCCGAGACGATCCTGAACGAAGGCCTCATCGCCGGCATGAGCAGCATCGGCGTCAAGTTCAAGAATAACGAGGTTTTCATCCCGGAGGTCCTCATTGCCGCCCGCGCCATGGGCGGCGCCATGGAGATTCTCGAGCCGAAACTCGTCGAGACCGGCGTCGAGCCCAAGGGCAAGGTCGTCATCGGCACCGTCAAGCAGGACTTGCACGACATCGGCAAGAACCTCGTCACGATGATGCTGAAGGGCGGGGGGTTCCAGGTGACCGACCTCGGCGTGGACGTCGATCCCGAGAAGTACATCGAGGCCGCCAAAGAGAAGCAGCCGCATATCCTGGCCATGTCCGCCCTGCTGACCACCACCATGCCTAACATGAAGGCGGTTGTCGACGCCATGAAAGAGGCGGGCCTCAACGACGTGAAGGTCATTGTCGGCGGGGCGCCGGTGACGCAGGAGTTCGCCGACCAGATCGGCGCCGACGGCTACGCCGCCGACGCCGGCAGCGCGGTGGACCTGGCCACGGACCTCATCGGCGCGGCGTAAGGGCCCTGCAACGCCATCTTGTGCGCGGCGGGTCTCCGCACGCGCCGCGCACCACCGGGAATGCTCTTTTTCCGCGCGGTGGGTACGGAGCCCCACCGCGGCCATTGCCGTCATCGCGTTGTAGCCGTCATGGCCAAGAACCCCCTCCCCGACGGTGCGCTGCCGCCCGAGGCGCTGCCGGAGCGCGGCCTCCGGCGCCTCGGCATCACCCTCCATCGCGAGCCGGCCGAGTCGCGCCTCGACCGGTTCCTCGCCCAGCACTGGCCCCAGCACAGCCGGTCGATGTACCAGAAACTCATCCGCGACGGACGGGTGACCGTGGGCGGCGAGACGGTCACGAAGCCCTCCGCCGACATCCACCTCGGCGACCGCGTCGAGGTCACGCTCTACAAGCGCGAGCCGCTCGGCATCGTGCCGGAGCCGATCCCCATCGACGTCCTCTACGAGGACGCCGACCTCATCGCCGTCGCCAAGGCGCCCGGCATCATCGTTCACCCCGCCCGGGGCAACCCGCACGGCACGCTCGTCAACGCGGTGGCCCATCATGCGGGCTCGCTCTCGATCGGCGGCGAGTGGTGGCGGCCGGGCGTCGTCCATCGCCTCGACCGCGATACCTCCGGCGTCATCGTTTTCGCGAAGCACGACCAGGCGCACCATCGCCTGGCCCGCCAGTGGGAGCGGCGCTCCGTCCACAAGGCGTACCTCGCCGTCGTCGAGGGCACGCCCGACCTCGACGCCGACGTCATCGACCAGCCGCTCGGCCGGCACCATCACGTGCGGGAGCGGTACGCCGTCAAGTTCGACGGCACCGGCCGCGAGGCCGTCAGCCGGTACGAGGTGGCCGAGCGGTTCGACGGCTTCAGCACGGTCCGCGTGCAGATTCACACCGGCCGGACGCACCAGATTCGCGTGCACATGGCCCATGTGGGGCACCGCGTGGTGGCGGACCGGCAGTACGGCAGCGCCTCGAAGGTGACGCTGCAGGAGATCGCGCGCGGCCGAGCGGACCGCGACGAGGTCCTCATCGCCCGCCAGGCGCTGCACGCGGCCCGGCTGGGGCTGGAGCACCCGCGGACGGGCGAACCGCTCTGGCTCGAGGCCCCGCTGCCCGAGGATATGGCCCGCCTGCTCGAGGCCCTCCGCACCTGGCGCGCAGTCTAAAACGACAACGCTATTGAGGCCGGCAGAACCAATGTAACAAGGCGGGTGGCACGGTTTGCTTGACAAACCGTGTGTCGGACCGGAAAACACGGATTGCGAGCAATCCGTGGCACCTTCGAATTCGGAAACGGTGACATTGGTTCTGCCGGCCTCAATAACTCGTGCGCGGCGGGTCTCCGCACCCGCCGCGCAGCCCTGAAAAGGTCGTTCCGGGCGGGGTGGGTGCGGAGGCCCACCGCGCAAAGCGTCGTGAGCGTTGTAGTGTTAACGCATGGCGATGCGCGAAGCGAAGCCCCGCGTCCGAGCGAAGCGAATCCCCGGGGACCGGGCGCGCGATGAGGTATCATGGGGCCCAGGATGCGTCTCGCCCTCGAAATCGGCGGCACGAAACTCCAGGCCGCGCTCGGCACGGCCGAGGGGCGGCTTGTCCGGACCCTCCGCGCCGATTCCCCCGCCGGCGCCGGCGCCGACGCCGTCCGCCGCCGCGTCGCGGACCTGGTTATCGAAATCCGGTCGCTCGCCGACGAGCCGCTCGAGCAGGTCGGTGTCGGCTTCGGCGGCCCGGTCGAGGCGGCCATCGGGCGGGTCGTCCGCAGCCACCAGGTCACGGGCTGGGACGACTTCGACCTGGCCGCCTGGGCCCGCGATGCCGCCGGCGTGCGCGCCGTCGTCGAAAACGACGCCAACTGCGGTGCCCTGGCCGAGGCCCGCCTCGGTGCCGGCCGCACCGTCCGCCGCGTCCTCTACATGAACGTCGGCAGCGGCATCGGCGGCGGGGTGTGCGTCGGCGGCCGGCTCGTGAGCGGTCCTCTCGGCGGCGAGATGGGCCACACCTGGGTCTGGGACGAAGACGCCGGCCGATACGCCCACCTGGAAGACGTGTGCAGCGGCTGGGCGATCGCCCGGCGGGCCCGCACCCTGGCGGAGGTGGAGCCGAAGACGCGTCTGCTCGCCCTCGCGGGCGGGGATGTCGCTGCCGTCGACGCCCGGACCGTCGCCCGTGCCGCCGGGGAGGGCGACGCCGCCGCCGGCCGCCTGCTCGACGCCGTGGTCGAGACGCTGGCCGTCGCCCTGGCGTCCGCGGCCGCAGTCGTGGCGCCGGAGCGGATCGTCGTGGGCGGCGGCGTGGCGGGGATGGGCGAGGTGCTCTTCGACCGGCTCCGGCCCGCCTTCGCGCGGCGGGTCTTCGCGCCGATGGCCGATCGCACCGAGGTGGTGCCGGCGGGGATGATCGAGGAGAACGTCCTCGTCGGGGCGCTGCTGCTCGATGCGCCGAGGTAAGAATCGACGGGCCGGGTGCTTCGCCTTTCCCCGGGAACGCCCGCCCCGCCCCCACGTTTTTGTTTGGCCCGGCCCGCGCACGCGTCTTATAATGGCGGCACGTTGGTACCCGCATGCGAAAGGAACGGTAGTATGGCGCTCAGCGACGAACTGTGCAGCATCCTGGCCACCGGCATGGAGAAGGAACGGGCCGCCCACGACTTCTACGTCGAGGCGGCCGGCAAGACCGAGGACGACCTCGGCAAGAAGATGTTCCAGCGCCTGGCCGACGAGGAAACCAAGCACGAGGAACTCCTCAAAAACTGGTCCGAGCAGGGCACGTGCCCGGCCGACGCCCCCAGCAAGGGCATGGACCCCGACTTCGTCAAGAAGGGCCGCCAGAAGGTGGCCGAGGCCGTCGAGGCCGGCACCGGCGACCTCGAGGCCCTGGAGTTCGCCCAGAAGATGGAACGGCAGGCGATTGCATTCTACGAAGAGAGCGCCAAGGCGGCCGACGACGACGCCTCCCGCGACCTGCTCCTCCGCCTGAAGGCCGAGGAGGACAAGCACCTTGCACTCGTGACGGACCTCTTCGAGTACATGAAGGACCCGAACCTGTGGAACGTCCGCGAGGGCAAGGCTCACTTCGACGCCTGACCGTCGACCGGCCGGCGGCTTTTTCTTGCATGCTGCCGACGGGTCGCGATACAATTCACGCCCATACGTGTGAGGGGGGAGTTCCCCCTTTTGCCATACGTGAGTCGGGAACGTCATCGCCGCAGGTGCTCCGGCACCGCAACACAGTGAAAGGAGACGTCGCATGAGGTATCTGGCCCTGGCATTGCTTCTGGTGTTCATGGGTGCATTCGTGGTCGGCTGCAAGAGCGAGGCACCGACGGAAGAGCCGCCGCCCGCCGAAGAAGCCGGTGAGGCGGCCGAACAGGCCGGCGAAGAAGCCGGTGAGGCCGCCGAGAGCATGGGCGAGGCCCTCAAGGAGGCCGCCGAGGGCGCCAAGAAGGCCGCCGAAGGCATGGCCGAAGAGGCTAAGAAGGCCGCCGACGAGCAGTAACCTTCGGTGTCGGCCGGTCTGCGGACCGGCCAGCGTGTGATGCGACGGCGGGCGCCGCTCAAACCTGCGGCGCCCGTCTCTGCGCCCCCTCCGGGCCGAGAGGCCGATCTATGCCCACCGTGGTCGTCACCGGCGGGGCCGGGTTCATCGGCTCCGGTTTCGTCCGCCTTGCGCTGGCCGACCGCCCCGACCTCCACGTCGTCACCGTCGACCTGCTGACCTACGCCGGGAACCTCGAGAACCTGGCCGGCGTCCCCGACGACCGCCACACCTTCGTCCGGGCCGACATCACCGACCCGGAGGCCATGCGGCAGGCGGTGCCCGAGGGCGCCGACGCCCTCGTCAATTTCGCCGCCGAGACCCACGTCGACCGCAGCATCCTCGGGCCGCTTGCCTTCGTCCGCACGAACGTGACCGGCACGCAGGTGCTGCTCGACGCCGCCCGCGACCGCGGCGTGGGGCGGTTCCTGCAGGTCTCGACCGACGAGGTCTACGGCGCGCTCGGCCCGGACGACCCGGCGTTCACCGAGTCGCACCGCCTGCGCCCCTCCAGTCCCTACGCCGCCAGCAAGGCGGGGGCGGACCTCCTCGTCCGGGCCGCCCATCACACCTGGGGCCAGGACGCGGTGATCACCCGGTGCTCGAACAATTACGGGCCGTACCAGTTCCCCGAGAAACTCATCCCCCTGATGATCTCCAACGCCCTGGAGGGCAAACCCCTGCCGGTCTACGGCGACGGGCGGCAGGTGCGGGACTGGATTCACACCGACGACCACAGCCGGGCCATCCTGGCGGTGCTGGACGGCGGCACACCCGGCGCCGTCTACAACATCGGCGCCCGCTGCGAGCGGAAGAACCTGGACGTGGTCCGCGCGATCCTCGCCGCCGTCGGGGGGCCCGAGTCGCTTATCCAGTTCGTCGAGGATCGACCG
The DNA here is from genome assembly GCA_964577175.1 of uncultured Anaerolineales bacterium. Taxonomy (GTDB): domain Bacteria; phylum Planctomycetota; class Phycisphaerae; order FEN-1346; family FEN-1346; genus BS750m-G62. Next base: position 1,056 of record CAZNYC010000064.1, on the reverse strand, counting down.
GGCCACGACCGGCGGTACGCCATCGACCCGGCCCGCATCGAGACGGACCTCGGCTGGCGGCCGGAGGTCCCGTTCGAGGACGGCCTGGCCCGCACCGTGGCCTGGTACCGCGAGAACGATGGCTGGTGGCGCCGCGTCAAGGACGGCTCGTACCGCGAGTTCTATGAGACGTGGTACGGGGGGCGAGAACGGCAATGACGAGTGACGAGGCCCGAATGACGAGAGAATGACGAATGGCAACGCAATGACGAATGGGTCAGGCGCGGCCGCCCGGCCGACTTGGTCATTGGCCATTCCCTCCTCATTCGCCATTCGGAATTTGCCAGTGGAGTGACCCATGCCCGACGACGTCCGCTACGCGATGCTCCGCCCCTCCCGGATTCGCGCCCGCCGCGAGGCGTGCCCCGTCGTCTACATCCCCATCGGCACGCTGGAGTGGCACGGCCGGCACCTGCCCGTCGGGGCCGACACCCTCCAGGCCGAGGGCCTGGCCGTCCGCTGCGCCCGCCTCGGCGGCGGCCTCGTCTTCCCGCCGCTCTACTACGGCGAGAGCCGCGTCGAGTCCCTCATGGAGGCCGGCGCCGCGGACCGCGACGAGATCGCCGACGCCATGGGCCTCGACTCCGGGAACTTCGCGCCCGACCGCCATCCGTTCACGGCCACCGAGCAGGTCCTGGCGTACCAGCGGCTGCTGCTGCACGTCCTGGCCGAGGCCGAGAGCCTGGGCTTCGAACTGGGCGTCCTCGTGGCCGGCCACTATCCGCTCATCGACCACGCCCGGGCCGCCTGCCACCTCTTCAACCAGCGGGCGTGGAGCAAGCGGCACGGCCTGATGGCGTGGGCCGCCCTCGATTACCTGCTCATCCGCGATGCCTACCCGGACGGCGGCGACCATGCCGCCCGGTGGGAGACGTCGCACCTGATGGCCCTCTATCCCGAGACGGTGGACCTCGATGCGCTGGCGCCGCCGGGCGAACCGCTCGTCGGCATCCAGGGCGAGGACCCGCGCGAGGCCGGCCCCGAGTTCGGCGAGGAAACCCTCCGGGCCTCCGCCGA
>CAZNYC010000063.1:16464-22317 GCA_964577175.1 uncultured Anaerolineales bacterium | reverse complement strand
CGACGCCCGATACGACGCCCTGGAAATGCCTGAACAGGCCGGAGTTGAACTAAAGGCAAGGAGTGTCAGCACTCCACGCCCGGTAAGGCGGTTATAGCATCACAGTACCGTTTTCTCCCCCTTCCTCGGCTTGCCGGGAGCCGGTTCGGCGAAGGCGTGCGGCCCGCCGCGTGGGAAGGGGCGTACTCGGGCTCACAGGATAGCATCAACGTGTGCGCGGCGGGTGCCCCTCGGCTCCGGTCGGGACAGGCTCCGACCCGCCGCGCCATCCGCGAGGCCGTTCACCCTTCCTCCACCACGTTCAACCCCATCAGCCGCGCCAGGTGGCCGAGGCTGTCCATGTGGTCGCCGTAGACCACCACCCGGTGCAGCAGGGTCATGGCGTCCTCGGTGTCGAGGGCCTTGCTCCAGTTGACGGCCATCCGGGCGGCGTCGCGGACCTCGGTGACGATCTGCGTGCGGCAGGCCCGGACGCTCCGCTCGGGCACCTCGATGATCTTGCCCGTCGAGACGAGGATCGTGTCGAGGTCCACGAACTTGGTGCGGGTGACGGTCTCGCCCACGCGGTACTGGACCTCCGGCACGCACCCGCTGCCGCGCACTTCGCTGTGGCCGCGGAGCAGATAGGGGGCGGGCTTGCCGTCCGGTCCGTCCATCCGCAGCGGGGCGGTGCAGTGGGCGGTCCAGAGGGCGCCCTTGGAGGTGTCGAAGGTGGCGTTGCCCTGGAAGCCGGCCCGGTCGAACGCGTACTGGAGCACGAGCATCGTGAGGAGCGAGTCCATGTCGCCCTCGCAGGCGGCGGGGAGGCCGGCGTCGCGCAGGCGGGCAAAGCCCAGGCACGGGAACCCCTTGGGCAGCCATCCCATGCAGGTGCCGATGGCCAGGCCCTGGGCCTGCTGCTGCTCCATGAGGTTCTGCAGGGCGATGCTGACGCGTGCGGCCTTGGCGATGTCGTCGGCGGTGGGCTCGAGGATTTCCTTCGCCCCCTGGGTCCATCGTGCGGCCTCGGCGTTGCAGGCCTTGGCGTCGGCGGCGTCAATGAGGTCGTTGAACTCCTTCTCGTCGACGGCCACGACGTCGGCGCCGAGACGTTTCCTGACCTCCTCCGGCGAGCGGGCGGCAGCCGTGCCCCGGGCCGGCGGGAAGAGGAGCATCCGCGTCTGCCGCAGCATCGGGATGACGCGCAGCAGCCGCAGCGCCCGTTCGAGTTCGTCGTAGTCGCTGCTGGGCAGGAGGGTGACGGGGTGCCCCTGCCGCTGCCACCGGTGGGGGTACATCCAGTCGTGGCCGCTGGCGGGCAGGGAGAAGACGGCCATGGGGCGGTTCTGGTCGAGAATCGGTTGGACGACCCGCGTCAGGGCGAAGCAGTTCAGGTTGATCGCCAGGACGGGCGTGGCGGGGCCGGCCTTCTCGAGGAGGGCGGCGGTCTGGTCGGGCGCGGTGGACTGGCCGATGACGAGGTCGACGTTGCCGAGGGCCTGCTCGGCCTTCGTCAGGCGGGCCTGCATCGTCTGCCTCTGGGTGGCGTCGGCGTTCCATCCGCGGTCCGCCGGCCCGGGCCGGCCGGTGAAGATGACGCAGATGCGGGCCTTGGTGCGGGGTTTGGGCGGCACCTCGGCCGCGCGGGCGTGCGTCCAGGCCGCCCCGGCAAGCATGAGGCCGCCCGCCGCCACACCGGTTTCCAGGAACGTGCGTCGGGTGCACTGTTCACACATGGCCATTTCCTCCTTTGGGTTGAGATGCACGGGGACGGGCGGCGGCCCGCCCCCTTGCCCGCCGCGGGTCCGCGCCCCCGGAGGCCGGCCGGACGAATCGCCGTCACGGCATGAATTCCACCACAAGCGGGCGGGGAAGGCAAGGACGAAAACGCCCGGCCCCCCCGACGGGTCCGCCCGCCGAATCGCATCCCGGTTGCATCCCGCCACCGCCGGCGTTTATCATGTAACAAGGCCCCCGCGGATTGCCGACGTATAGGTGAGGGGCAGGCGCGTACCGGCCGCGGGGCCGGGACGCCGTCCACCCGCGCGGGCGCCCTGCATCCGCGCGACGAAACGTGACACGAACCCGAGAGGCCGGCCATGCCCAGTGACCTGGAGATTGCCCACACCGTCCAGCCCAAGCCGATTCGCGAGATCGCCGACGCCCTCGGCGTCCACGAGGACGAACTGGAATGCTACGGCGACCACAAGGCGAAGGTGGACCTCTCGGTCCTGGACCGCCTCCGCGACGCGCCGCGCGGCAAATATATCGACGTGACGGCCATCACGCCCACGCCCCTGGGCGAGGGCAAGACCGTCACGACGATCGGCCTGTCGATGGCGCTTCACGAGATCGGCAAGCAGGTCTGCACCTGCATCCGCCAGCCCAGCCTCGGCCCGGTCTTCGGCATCAAGGGCGGGGCGGCCGGCGGCGGCTGGAGCCAGGTCATCCCCATGGAGGACTTCAACCTCCACCTCACCGGCGACATCCACGCCGTCAGCCTCGCCAACAACCTCGCCTGTGCGTTTGTGGATAACTCGATCTACCACGGCAACCCGCTGGACATCGATCCCTACGCCGCCTCGCTGCGGCGGGTGGTGGACGTCAGCGACCGGTGGGCCCTGGACGAGGTCGTCACGGGCCTGGGGTCCGGCATCGTCCGACGGACGGGCTTCGATATCTCCGTCGCCAGCGAGGTGATGGCCATCCTGGGCCTGACGACCGGCCTGGACGACATCCGCCGGCGCCTCGGCCGCATGGTCGCCGCCTGGCGCCGCGACGGCTCGCCCGTCACGTGCGAGGACCTCAAGGTGGCCGGCGCCATGACCGTCCTGATGAAGGACGCCGTCAAGCCCACGCTGCTCCAGACGCTGGAGCACACGCCGTGCTTCGTCCACGCGGGGCCGTTTGCGAACATCGCGCACGGCAACTCGTCGATCCTGGCGGACCTCATCGCCACGCGCCTGGCGGACTACGTGGTCACGGAGTCGGGGTTCGGGGCGGATATCGGCATGGAGAAGTTTATGAACATCAAGTGCCGGTACTCGGGCCTCGTGCCGGACTGCGTGGTCCTGGTGGCCACCGTCCGGGCCCTGAAGATGCACAGCGGGCGGTTCAAGGTCTCGGCCGGCAAACCGCTCGACGAAGCCCTGCTGAAGGAGGACCCGGACTCGGTGGCCGAGGGCTGCGCGAACCTCGAGAAGCAGATCGAGAACGTCCGCCTGCACGGCGTGCCGTGCGTCGTGGCCGTCAACGCCTTCGACACCGACGCCGAGAGCGAGCAGGAGGTCATCCGCCAGCGGGCCGAGGCCGCCGGCGCCCTCGCCGTGTGCCGGTCCAACGTGTGGGCGGAGGGCGGCAAGGGCGGAACCGACCTGGCCGAGGCCGTCGCCGACGCCTGCGAAGAGAAGAGCGATTTCCGTTTCCTCTACGACACGGACGCCTCCATCAAGGAGAAGATCGAGACCATCGCCACCAAGATGTACGGGGCCGCCGGCGTCACGTACGAGAAGGCGGCCGAGCGGGCCATCGCCCGGTTCGAGGACCTCGGCTGGGGGAACCTGCCCCTGTGCATGGCCAAGACGCACCTCAGCCTCTCGCACGAGGGGGCCTGGAAAGGGGCGCCCACCGGGTACGAGTTCCCCGTCCGCGACATCCGGGCCTCCGTGGGCGCCGGGTTCCTGTATCCGCTGTGCGGCACGATGAAGACGATGCCCGGCCTGCCGACCACGCCGGCGGGGCAGAACGTCGACATCGACGAAAACGGCGACGTGGTGGGACTTTTCTAGCAACCCCCGCGCGCGAATAATAGGATAGAGGCACGCGAAGGCGCGGCCTCCCGCGCGGCGGGTCTCCCGACCTGCCGCGCCCAATGGCGCTGTGACCCTGAGCGAAACGAAGGGTGTCGCCGTGCGAACGGCAACACGGCAATGGCCACGGCGAGGTTCTTCGGCCCGTATGCGGGCCTCAGAATGACAACGCCAGGGGCGTATGAGCGACGTTCGGAAAGGTGGCTCCGCGAAGCCGGAGAAAGCATCATCGCACGAAGGAATGGCAAATGATCATACTCAAGCAGAAGGACTTCGACGACCTCCTCGCCGGGATGGCCGACGAGGAGAAGATCTTCCTGGCCGGCTGCGCCGAGTGCGCCACCGCCTGCAAGGTGGGCGGCGAGGAGGAACTCAGGCGCATGGAACGCCGCCTTACCGAGGCCGGCAAGACCGTCACCGGCAAGCACGTCTTCGACACCGCCTGCCGCCGGAGCGGCGTCCGCGACGGCATCAAGCAGCATCAGGACGAGATCGACGCCGCCGACGCCATCCTCGTGCTGGCCTGCGGCACGGGGGTGCAGAGCCTCGGCGACCGGCTGGAGGAGGTCCAGGTCCACCCGGGGGCGGAGAGCCTCTTCGTCGGCGAGGTCCAGGCCCTCGGGCGGTACGAGGAGAAGTGTTCCGTCTGCAACGAGTGCCTCCTGGAGATGACCGACGGCATCTGCCCCGTCACCCGGTGCTCGAAGGGCCTCCTGAACGGTCCCTGCGGCGGCTACACGGAGGACGGCAAATGCGAGGTCGACCCGGACAAGGACTGCGCCTGGCTCCTCATCTACGAGCGCTTGAAAGCCCGCGGCCATCTGGATAAGGTGGCACCCGTCCAGTCGCCGCACGACCACAGCGGCCACCATCACCCGCGGGCCTATCGCTGGCCGAAGCCCGAGCGGCCCAAGACGAAGAACGCGGCATCGCAAAAGGACCCCGCATGAGCCATCTCCGCGAGGCGCTGGACGCCGGACGGTTCGCCGTCACCGGCGAGGTCGGTCCGCCCAAGGGCACCCACGTCGAACCCGTCCTGGAGGAGGCCGAGCGCCACCTCAAGGGCCGCGTCCTGGCCGTCAACGTCACGGAACTGCAGACGGCCGTCATGCGGACCGGCTCGCTCGCCGTCTGCCGGCTGCTCCTCGACCGCGGCATCGAACCGGTGTACCAGGTCGTCTGCCGCGACCGGAACCGCCTGGCCCTGGAGAGCGACCTCCTCTCGGCCGCCGTCCTCGGCATCGAGAACGTCCTCCTCCTGACCGGCGACCACGTCCTGATGGGCGACCATCCCCAGGCCAAGCCCGTCTACGACGTGGACTCGGTCCAACTGATCCATACGGCGGCGGAACTGGAGGCCGGCCGGGACCTGGTCGGCAACGAATTGGACGGGGCGCCCGCATTCTTCAAGGGGTGCGTCGTCGCGCCCGGCGCCGAGCCGATGGAACCGCAGATCCTCAAACTCGCCAAGAAGGTCCAGGCGGGCGCCCAGTTCGTCCAGACCCAGGCCGTGTACGACCCGGCCCGGTTCGAGCAGTTCGCGGCGGCGGCCGAGGGCATCGACGTGCCCGTCCTGGTGGGCATCGTCCTCCTGAAATCGGCCGGTATGGCCAAATACATGAATAACAACGTGCCGGGCGTCCGGGTGCCCGACCCCATCGTCCAGCGCCTGGCCGATACGCCCAAGGAGGACCGCAAGAAGGTCTCGGCCGAGATCGCGGGCGACCTCATCCGCCAGATGAAACCCATGTGCCGCGGGGCCCACCTCATGACCCTCGGCTGGGACGACGTGGTGCCGGACATCATCGCCCACGCCGACCTGGCGTGAGGATGGTAGGGTGGGTGCTTGCACCCACGCGTTGCCTACAACGCTAAGTCGGCCATTTGCGCGGCGGGTCTCCGCACCCGCCGCGCGAGACGCCGGGTGCCACGGATTGCTTGCCAATCCGTGCGTGTCATCCGGAGAACCGTTAACACTACAACGCTAAGTCGGCCATTTGCGCGGCGGGTCTCCGCACCCGCCGCGCGAGACGCCGGGTGCCACGGATTGCTTGCCAATCCGTGC
>CAZNYC010000063.1:0-16364 GCA_964577175.1 uncultured Anaerolineales bacterium | reverse complement strand
CACCCGCCGCGCGAGACGCCGGGTGCCACGGATTGCTTGCCAATCCGTGCGTGCCATCCGGGAAACACGGTTTGACAAGGAAGGAACTCTCCCTCATGCCCGCCACCCTCATCGACGGCAATGCCCTGGCCGAGCGCATCCGCGGCGAACTCGCCCCGAAGATCGACGCCGTCAAGGAGGCCTGCGGCGCCCCGCCCAAACTCGCCGCCCTCCTCGTCGGCGACAACCCGGGCGCCCGCATCTACTCGCGCAGCCAGGCCAAAGCGTGCGAGGAGGCCGGCATCGCGTACGACCTGGTCGAGATGCCCGCCGACACGGCCGCCGACGCCCTGGCCGCGAAGATCAACGCCCTCGCCGCCGACGCCGCCGTCCACGGCATCCTCCTCCAGATGCCGCTGCCCGAGGGCGTCAACGCCCGCGACATGGCCGAACGCATCCCCCCCGAAAAGGACGTCGAGGGCATCACCGCCGCCAACCTCGGCCGGCTTCTCTTCTACGAAGGGGCGGACCTCATCCCGTGCACCGCCGCCGCCGCCTTCGAACTCATCCGGTTCGCCGGATGCGAACTCGAGGGGGCCGAGTGCGTCGTCGTCGGCCATTCGCCCATCGTCGGCAAACCGCTCGTCTGCCTCATCACGAACGCCCTCGGCACGTGCACCTGTTGTCACATCGGCACCCGCGACCTCAAGGCCCACACCACCGGGGCCGAGATCCTCGTCGTCGCCGCCGGCAAGGCGGGCCTCGTCACGGGCGAGCACGTGAGGCCCGGCGCCACCGTCATCGACGTGGGCATCAACCGCGTGGCCGTCCTCGATGACCAGGGCAACCCCGTCCTGAACGAGAAGGGCAGGAAGAAGATGCAGACCGTCGGCGATGTGGACTTCGCCTCCGCCTCGGAGGTGGCAGGCCGGATCACGCCCGTGCCCGGCGGCGTCGGGCCCGTCACGGTGGCGATGCTGCTCCGGAATACCGTCCGGGCCGCCACCGCCCAGACCGGCGCCTGACCGCCCCTCCGTTTCCCTCGACGGGGGAGGGAGAAGTCCCTGCGGCCTGACACGGCCTGCGGCGCTTGCCGTTTCCGTTGAACCCCGTTCTCCGTTGTCCTCCGCGCCCGTTGCGATCCCGGCGTTAACATCCGGGTGGGCGCGCGACGCCTGATCCGCCCCGCGCGAAGCGCACCCTTGACTTTGCGCCCCGATTTCCGTAAGGTGTCAGTGGTCGAGGGGCTCGCCTCGGGACGCGCACGCGTCCCCCGGAAAGGCGATTCTTACCGCAAGCCGGGCCTGACGAGGAATGGACCGGCGCCCCGGTGGGGCCCGCCCCCGCGCGGGGGTCGTTGGAGCCTATCCGGACAGGCTCTCCGTACCGAAATTCCACACGGAACAACCTGTAACGTCGACTCGGTTGCATCGGGCTGCGCCCATGAAGATTGCAATCAGCGGGAAGGGTGGTGTCGGAAAGACCACCGTGACGGCGGTCTGGGGCCGACAGTTCGTCGACGCCGGCCACGACGTCTTCCTGGTCGACGCCGACCCGGACGCCAACCTGGCCTCGGCCGTCGGCGTGCCCGCCGCGGACCTGCCCCGACCGCTCATCACCCTGAAGGATCTCATCCAGGAGCGGACCGGGGCGGACCCGGACCAGGTGGGCCAGTACTTCCAGTTGAACCCGACGGTGGCGGACCTGCCCGAGGCGTACAGCGTCCAGGCGGCGGGCCTGAAACTGCTCGTCCTGGGCGGCATTCGCGGCGGGGGCAAGGGCTGCGCCTGCCCGCAGGGAGCCTTCCTGAAGGCGATGCTGCGGCACCTGATGCTCCAGCGGGAGGAAGTGATGCTCGTGGACATGGAGGCCGGCCTGGAGTTCCTCGGCCGGGCCTCCGTCCTCGGCACCGACGCCCTCGTGGCGGTCGTCGAACCCGGCCGGCGAAGCATCGAGACGGCCGAGGCGGTCGCCCGCATGGGCCGCGACCTCGGCCTCCGGCGCTTCGGGGCGGTGCTGAACAAGGTGACGGACGCCTCGCAGGTCGAGACGGTCCGGGCGGCCCTGCCGGAAGGGATGACCCTGCTCGGCCACGTGCCGCAAAGCCCCGCCCTGGCCCGGGCCGACCTGGAAGGCCGCAGCGTGCTCGGTGTGGACCCCTCGGCCGAGGCGGCCTTGGGCGAAGCCAAACGGAACCTCGAATCCCTTCTTGCGGCCGAAACGCCGGCCGGAGACGGGTAACGCAAACACAAAAGGAAAGACATAATGGATCCTAAGGACTGCAGTTGCGACCATGCCGCCCAGGACATCCTGGCCCGCATGCGCGAGGCCGGCGTCGAAACCGCCTGGGACCGGATCGAGGCCCAGTCGCCTCAGTGCAAGTTCGGCAAGCAGGGGCTCTGCTGCCGCATCTGCAACATGGGGCCCTGCCGCATCATTGTCGGCAAACCGGGCAAGGACCGCGGCGTGTGCGGGGCGGACGCCGACACGATCATCGCGCGGAATTTCGCCCGCATGGTCGCCGCCGGCGCCGCCGCCCACAGCGACCACGGCCGGGGCGTGGCCCACACGTTCCTGGCGATGGCCCGCGGCGAAGCGCCCGACTACGGCATCAAGGACCGGAAGAAACTCCTCGCCCTGGCCAAAGAGATGGACATCGAGACGAAGGACCGCCAGGACACGGACATCGCCCAGGAACTCGGCGAACTGATGCTGGCGGAGTTCGGCAAACCGCACGGCACCCAGCGGATGGCCGATCGCGCCCCCGACGCCACCAAGGCGATGTGGAAGAAACTCGGGGTGATGCCCCGCGCGATCGACCAGGAAATCGTCGAGTCCCTCCATCGCACGCACCTGGGCGTGGACCAGGACTACGAGAACATCCTGCGGCACGCCAGCCGCTGCGCCCTGGCCGACGGGTGGGGCGGGTCCATGATCGGCACCGAACTGCAGGACGTCCTGTTCGGCACGCCGCAGCCCAGGAAAGGCGAGATCAACCTCGGCGTCCTCAAGGACGACCAGGTGAACCTGGTGGTCCACGGCCACGAGCCGCTGCTCTCGGAGATGGTCGCCATGGCCGCCTCCGAGCCCGAACTCATCGAGGAGGCCAAGGCCGCCGGCGCCGAAGGCCTCAACGTGGCCGGCATCTGCTGCACGGCCAACGAACTGGTGATGCGTCACGGCATCCCGATGGCGGGGAACTTCCTGAGCCAGGAACTCGCCGTCGCCACCGGCGCCGTCGACCTCATGTGCGTGGACATCCAGTGCATCATGCAGAGCCTTCAGGACCTCGTGCCGCACTACCACACCAAACTCATCACCACCAGCGAGAAGGCCCGCATGCAGGGCGTCGAGCACGTCCAGATGGACGAGGAACGGGCCCTGGAGATCGGCCGCGAGATCGTCCGAAAGGCCATCGAGGCGTACAAAGAACGCGGCGACCAGGACGTGTACATCCCCGACGACAAGGGCGACGCCGTCGTCGGCTTCAGCCACGAGACGATCAACTACATGCTGGGCGGACGGTTCCGCGCCTCCTACCGGCCGCTGAACGACAACATCATTAACGGCCGCATCCGCGGCGTGGCCGGCGTGGTCGGCTGCACGAACCCGAAGGTCCGCCACGACTGGGGCCACACGGGCCTCGTCCGCGAACTCATCCAGCGCGACATCCTGGTCGTGACGACCGGGTGCTCGCAGATCGCCTGCGGCAAGCAGGGGCTGATGACGCCGGAGGCGGCGGAACTGGCCGGCCCGGGCCTCCGGGAAATCTGCGAGACGGTGGGCATCCCGCCCGTGCTGGCGGTCGGGTCCTGCGTCGACAACAGCCGCATCCTCGTCGCCTGTGCCGAGATGGTCCGCGAGGGCGGGCTGGGCGATTCCATCGCCGACCTCCCCGTGGCAGGGGCGTGCCTGGAACACATCACGGAGAAGGCGATCTCGATCGGCCAGTACTTCGTGGCCAGCGGGCTGCTCGTCGTCTTTGCCGAGCAGTTGTTCCCCGTGTGGTCGGAATCGAAGGTGGCGCAGTACCTGTTCAGCGGCATCGAGGCGGAGTTGGGCGGCAAGTGGGCCGTCCAGGACGACCCCGCCGAAGCCGCCGAACTCATGGCCGCCCACATCGAGGCCAAGCGCGACGCCCTCGGCATCAACGAGGAGCGGCAGCGGAAACTGTACGGCATGGAGGACCGCCAGAAACTGGGCGTGGACTAACCTTACAACGCTATTGAGGCCGGTAAATCAAATGTGACACGGCTCGCCGGTTGTCATTCCGAGGCGCGGCGCAGCCGCCACGAAGCATCTCGCCTTGGTCGTTGCTTTTGTCGCGTTTTCCGCGGCGAGATTCTTCAGGCCCTCAAGCCGCCCTTCAGAATGACATACGAAAGGACGCACACAGCCTTCGCAGAAGGAGCCATCGATGTCCCGAGTCATTGCCGCTTCCGCCATCCAGGGCGCGCATAACCTGGCCGGGCAGGCGGAGGACAAACTCCAGCAGGCCGTCGCCGAGAAGGGCGAGGACGCCGCCGTCGAGTTCCCCAACACGGGGTACTACCTGCCCGTCATCTACGCCATGACGGGCCTGAAGGTGGAGAAACTGGGCGACTTCACCCCGGTGATGGAGCAGATTCACGACCTCCTGCCGCCCCCCGTCGAGGACGAACTCTGGACGCCCTACCTCGGCCCCGCGCTCGACGCCGGCATGGCCGCCCTCTTCGCCGAAGAAGTCATCGAGGCGTGCAAGTACGTCATCGGCCCCAGCCCCGCCGACGGCATCTGGCTCGGCGCCGCCGACGACGTCATCCTGCGGGAGCGCGGCGTGCAGTTCGTGGACGGCACGGCGCCCGGCTTCGCGGCCATCGTGGGCGCGGCGCCGGACGTGGACACGGCCGTCGAGATCGCCCGCAAGTGCCAGGAACGGTCGCTGTACGTCTTCATGGCGGCAAACGATCACGGCACGAGTTTCGCCGAGCAACTCGAGGAGGGCGGCGTCCAACTCGGGTGGGACACGCGGCTGGTGCCGTTCGGCCGGGACATCTCCGCCGCCGTCTACGCCCTCGGCTTTGCGGCGCGGGCGGCGATGAGTTTCGGCGGCATCGAGGGCGGCGACTTCCGCCGCAACCTCCGGTACAACAAGAACCGCGTCTTCGCGTTCGTCCTGGCCATGGGCGAGGTCACCGACCAGTGGTACGCCACCGCCGCCGGCGCCATCAACTTCGGGTTCCCGACGATCGCCGACTCCGACATCCCCCAGATCCTGCCCACCGGCGTCTGTACCTACGAGCACGTCGTCTCGGGCGTGCCGCACGAGGAAATGGTCGAGAAGGCCATCGAGGTGCGCGGCCTGAAGATCAAGGTGGCGGAGGTGCCGATCCCCGTGGCGTTCAGCCCGGCGTTCGAGGGCGAACGCATCCGCAAGGACGACATGCACGTGGAGTTCGGCGGCCAGCGGACCCCCGCCCTCGAGTGGCTGACCACGCGTCCCAGCGACGAGGTGGAGGACGGCAAGGTCGAGGTCGTCGGCCCGGACATCGACGCCGTCGAGGAAGGCGGGCGGATGCCGCTCGGCATCCTGGTCGAGGTGTCGGGGCGCGAGATGCAGGACGACTTCGAACCCGTCTGCGAACGCCAGATCCACACCTACGCCAACCACGCCCAGGGCCTGTTCCACATGGGCCAGCGCGACATCATCTGGGTCCGCGTCGGCAAGGAGGCCTACGAGAAGGGCTTCCGCCTGGAGCACATCGGCAAGATCATCCACGCCGTCATGCACGACGACTTCGCCAACATCCTGGACAAGGTCCAGGTCACGCTCTTCACCGAGGAGGAGAAGGTCCAGGACCTCGCCGCCAAGGCCAACGAGGTGTACGAGGCCCGCGACGCCCGCCTGGCCGGCCTGACCGACACCGACGTCGATACGTTCTACTCGTGCAGCCTGTGCCAGTCGTTCGCGCCGAACCACATCTGCATCATCACGCCGCAGCATCCGGGCCTGTGCGGCGCGTACAACTGGCTCGACGGCCGGGCCGCCTACCAGATCAACCCCGCCGGCCCGAACCAACCCGTCGAGAAGGGCAAGACGGTCGACGAGACGCTCGGCCAGTGGGAGAAGGTCAACAAGTTCGTGTACCAGGAATCGAACGCGGCCATCGAACGGATGAGCGCCTACTCGATGATCGTCGACCCGATGACCTCGTGCGGCTGCTTCGAGTGCATTTCCGCCGTCCTGCCCTCCACCGGCGGCATCATGATCGCGCCGCGCGAGTATCCCGAGATGACGCCGTGCGGCATGAAGTTCTCGACGGCGGCCGGCACCGTCGGCGGCGGGAAGCAGACGCCCGGCTTCTTCGGCCACTCGCGGCACTACATCCTGAGCCCGAAGTTCATCAGCGCCGACGGCGGCTTTGCGCGCATCGTCTGGATGCCCACCATGCTGAAGGAGGCGCTGCACGACGCCCTCGTGAAGCGGGCCGAGGAACTCGGCCTCGGCGGCGAGGACTACCTGGAGAAGATCGCCGACGAGACCAACGCTTCCACCGAGGAAGAGGTCCTGGAGCACATCCAGAAGGCCGGTCATCCCGCCGCCGAGATGGAACCCATGTTCTAGCCCCGGTCCGGCCCGTCTGTTATCATAGTGAATCGGGCTGTGCTGCCAATCGGCCCAGACTGAAACGACAAGCACCGAAGCGGACGGGCGTCATTCTGAAGGCCGGCTTGCCGGCCTGAGGAATCTCGCCTTGCGAGTGGCAAGACATCAACGGCCACGGCGAGATTCTTCGTCGCCCTCGCGGGCTACTCAGAATGACAGTCGTCCTTGGTTAAACCTCACTGCGTTGTTCAACAACCCATAGGAGACCCGTCCCCATGGCCATGAGCGGACTCGACATCTTCAAACTCCTCCCCAAGACGAACTGCAAGGAGTGCGGCCATCCGACGTGCCTGGCGTTCGCGATGGCCCTGGCCCAGAAGAAGGCCAGCCTGGAGGAGTGCCCGCACGCCAGCGACGAAGCGAAGGAGCAACTCGCCGCCGCCGCCGCCCCGCCCATGCAGACCGTCACCTTCGGCGCGGGCGACGCCGCCTGCCAGGTGGGCGGCGAGACCGTCCTCTTCCGCCACGAGGAGAAGTTTCACCGGCCAACCGTCCTGGCCATCGCCCTGCCGGACGATCTCGACGAGGCCGCCCTGAAACAGCGGTGCGAGACGATCCAGGGCTTCGCGTTCGAGCGCATCGGCCAGGCCATGCCCATCGAGGCGATCGCCGTCACCAACCCCAGCGGCGACGCCTCCCGCTTCGCCGCCGCCGCCGAAGCCGCAACCGGCACCGGCAAGGCCGTCATCCTCGTCACCGAAGACGCCGCCGCCGCCAAGGCCGCCCTCGAGAAAACGAGCGACGCCGCTCCCCTGCTCTGCGGCGCCACGACCGACACCGCCGACGCCATGGGCGCCGCGGCCGCCGAGGCCGGGTGCCCCGTGGTGGCCCGCGCGGCCGACCCCGAGACGCTCGCCGACCTGACGGAGACACTCAAGGAGGCCGGCTGCGAGGACATCGTCCTCCACCTCGACGCCCCGGACCCGTGGAGCGAGATGGCGGGCCTGTACCGCACCCGGCACGTCGCGCTGAAAGAGGCGTTCCGGCCGCTCGGGTACCCCGCCATCGCCTTCGCCACCGAGGGCGACCCGGAGGCCCAGGCCGTCCGGGCCTCGTCGCTCGTCTGCAAGTACGCCGGCATCGTGGTCGTCGACACCGTGGAGCCGTGGGCCCTGCTGCCCATTCTGACGACGCGCCAGAATATCTACACGGACCCGCAGAAACCGGTCCAGGTGGAGCCGAAACTCCACGCCGTCGGCGAGCCGGACGCGTCGAGCCCCGTCATGTTCACGACGAACTTCTCGCTGACCTATTACACGGTCGAGGGCGACGTGGAAGCCAGCCGCGTGCCCTCCTGGATCCTGTGCGTCGACACCGAGGGCACGAGCGTGCTGACGGCCTACTCGGGCGACAAACTCTCCGCCGAAAGCGTCGCCAAGGCCATGCAGGACGCCGACGTGGAAGGCCAGGTCAGTCACAAGAAACTGATCATCCCGGGCTACGTGGCGGTGATGAGCGGCAAACTGGAAGAGGAGACCGGCTGGGACATCCTCGTCGGGCCGCGCGAATCGAACCAGATTCCCCGGTACCTCAAAGAGGCCTGGAAGGCGTAAGACCGCACCGTGCGACAAGGCGCGGTGGGACTCCGCACCCACCGCGCTGGAGCCGAAGGGCGCGGCGGGTACGGAGACCTGCCGCGCAAAGGGCAAGGATGTCATTCTGAGCGAGCGCAGCGAACGAAGACTCCCGCCGTGCGAACGACAAAACGGCAACGACCAAGGCGAGATTCTTCGTCGGCCTTCGGCCTCCTCAGAATGACAAGCATAAGCGTTTCCCCATGACCCCCACGAACACCCCAACCTGCCGCGTTCGCTTCCAACCCTCGGGCGCCGGGACCGAGGTGCCGCAGGGAGCCACCGTCCTCGACGCCGCCCGCCGCGCCGGCATCTACCTGACGAGCGTCTGCGGCGGCGACGGGACGTGCGGCAAATGCAAGGTCCTTATCGCCACGGGCGACGTGGACGCCCTGCCCACCCCCCTCCTCTCCGAAAACGAGGCGGCCGACGGCGTCGTCCTGGCCTGCCAGGCCCGCGTCCGATCGGACCTCACGGTGACCGTGCCCGCCAGCCACGCCCTCGACACCGGCCGCATCGTCACCGGCACCGTGGCGGCGGGGGACGAGGCGACGGCCGGCGAAGACGCCCTGCCGCTCGACCCGCTCGTCCGCAAGTTGCACCTGGCCCTGTCGCCGCCGGGTGCCGAGGACCAGTTGGCCGACCACGAGCGCGTGTGCATGGCCGTCGCCAAGGCATATGACGGGCCGCCCATCCAGACGGCCCTCAGCGTGCTGCAGCGGCTGCCCGAGGTGCTCCAGGACGCCGGCTACGACGTTACGGCCATCGTGGCGGACCGCGGCGGCGTCACCGAAATCGTCGACGTGGACCCCGGCGACACGAGCGGCTGCACCTACGCCGTCGTCGTCGACGTGGGCACCACGACGGTCGTGGCGCACCTGGTGGACCTCGCCACCGCCACCACGGTCGACACCGAGGCCGCGTACAATTCGCAGATGCATTTTGGCGACGATTACATCAGCCGCATCATGCACGCCGAGGAACACGACGCGTTCGACGAGATGCAGCGGCGGGTGGTCTCGGACATCAACGGCCTGATCGCCGCCCTGGTCGAGCGGCACGACGTGCCGCAGGCGTGTATCGGCGCCGTCCTCTGCGCGGGGAATACGGCGATGATGCACTTCCTGCTGGGGCTCGACGCCCGGCGGATCCGCAAGTCGCCCTACGTGCCGGCCGCGGCGCGGGTGCCCGCCGTGCGGGCGGCGGAGGTCGGCCTCCGCATCCACGAGCGCGGCCTGCTGTACAGCCTGCCGGCCGTCGGCGCCTACGTCGGCGCCGACATCGTCGCGGGCGTCCTCGCCATGCGCCTGGACGAGCGCGACGGGCTGAACCTGTACATCGACATCGGCACGAACGGCGAAGTCGTCCTGGCCGGCGAGGAGTGGATGATGTGCGCCTCCTCCAGCGCGGGCCCCGCCTTCGAGGGCGCCGGCATCAAGCACGGCATGCGGGCCGGGCCGGGCGCCGTCGAACGCGTCACGGTCGCCGACGACGGCCGCCTCGTTCTCGGAACCCTTGGCGACGAGCCGCCGCGGGGCCTGTGCGGCAGCGGCCTGCTCGACGCCCTGGCGGCGATGCTCCAGACCGGCATCATCGACCGCACCGGACGCTTCGCCGAGACGGGCGGCGACCGGTTCCGCGACGGGCCCGACGGCCTCGAATACCTCCTCGTGGCCGGCGAGGGCGGCCGCGAGCCCGTCGTCATCACGGAGGCCGACGTGGCGAACCTCCTGCGCTCCAAGGCGGGGGTCTACGCGGCCGTTGAAATCCTCATGCAGATGACCGGCACCGACGCCGACGCCCTCGAAGCCGTGTACGTGGCGGGCGGCTTCGGCCGGCACCTGGACCCCGCCAGTGCGGTGACCGTCGGCCTGCTGCCGGACCTGCCGGCCGAGCGGATTCACTTCGTCGGCAACGCGTGCATCACCGGCGCGAAGATGGCCGCCATGAGCCGCGAGGCGCTGGCCAGGGCCGACGCCCTCGCCGGACGCATGACCTATGTCGACCTGATGCACTATCCGGGATACATGGACGCCTTTACGCAGGCGAACTTCCTGCCGCACACGGACATCGCCCGCTTCCCCAGCGTCGAGCGGCGGCTGGCGGATAAGAAGGAATCGCTGACGAAATAAGCGCGTGTGTGGCTTGGCCGGGACGGCGTGCCACGGCCGGTCTCCTCCGGCCGTGCTCGCCGCAGTCGCAAATCACGGCCGGACAAGACCCGCCGTGGCACAGGCGCGGTGAGTACGGCGCGAAAGACAAAGGGGCAACAACCAAGGCGAGATTCTTCGTCGGCCTGACGGCCTCCTCAGAATGACAACCGTATACAGCGCGGCGACCTGGGAAGACCGCCGCGCGGGAATTCGGAATGACATCGCAAGAGTTAACGCATAGAGAGGGACCATGAGCCAAACGATTGCCATCTCCGGTAAGGGCGGCAGCGGCAAGACGACCCTCTCGGGCCTCATCGTCCGGACGCTCGCCGAGCGGACCGGCAAGAGCGTCCTGGCGGTCGACGCCGACCCGAACGCCTGTCTCGGCCCGATGCTCGGCGTCGAGCCGGAGCAGACGGTCGGCGAAATCCGCGACGCCGCCCTCGAACGCAAACTCCAGACGGGCCCCGGCATGGACCGGCAGCGCGCCGTCGAGTACGCCGTCCACCGCGCCGTGGCCGAGGCCGACGGCTTCGACCTGCTGACCATGGGCCACACCGAGGGCCCCAAGTGCTACTGTGCCGTCAACAACCTGCTGCGGAAGTACCTGAACCAGGCGTCCCGCGACTACGCGTGGGTGGTGCTCGACAACGAGGCGGGGATGGAGCACCTCTCCCGCCGGACCACCGACGCCGTCGACCTGCTGATGGTGGCGGCCGAGCCGACCGCCATCGGCGCCACGACCGCCCGGCGGATCCTGGGCCTCGCGGACCGGCTGCCGGTCACCATCAAGGGGAAGGGCGTGGTGTGGAACAAGGTCAACGAGGCGAAGCACGTGGAGGCCCTCGCCGGCGACCTGCCGACCCTCGCCGCCGTGCCGTTCGATACGGCCCTGGCGGAGGCGTCGCTGAGCGGGACGCCCGTGTTCGACCTGCCGGCCGGCTCCCCCGCCCTGGAAGCCGTGGGCGAGGCCCTGGTCGAAGCCCTCGGCATCCCCGCGACCCAACCGTCGTAGGCAAGAGAGGATACCGCTGTGTGGCCCGGCCGGTCTTGTCCGGCCGGGGGGAGCAGTCGACCCGGTTAGACGAGCCAAACGAGCACTACGCCGCGCCAAGAGAACTACTGACCTGCAATCGGTGAAAGGGAGACCCCATGGACGTACCGCCCCTCAAAGAAGCGTATTCCGCTGACGTCAACGAGATCACGCTCGGCGGCGACGGCCGCAAGACCCTCACCATCGGCGGCGCGGGGACCGTGCCGTTCGGCGCCGAGCGCGGGGCGACCGGCCACCGGCCGCGCATCGCCCTCGACGTCCTCGACGCCCCGCCCGCCGACTGGCCGGACGCCCTCGCCGAGCCGTGGAAGGACGTCTTCGACGACCCCGCCGCCTGGGCCAAACGGGCCGTCGACGACGTGGGCGCAGACCTCGTCTGCGTCAAGTTCGAGGGCATCGACCCGGACGGCGGCGACCGCGACGCCGACCACGCCGTCCAGGTCACCAAAAAAGTCCTCGACGCCGTCGACGTGCCGCTTATCCTGTGGGGCTGCGGCAACGACGCGAAGGACAACGACGTCATGCCGAAGGTCTCCGAGGCCGCCAAGGGCGCCAGCGTCCTCGTCGGCACGGTGACCGAGGACAACTACAAGAGCCTGACGGCCATCGCCATGGCCGACAACCACTTCCTCATCGCCGAGGCGCCGCTGGACATCAACATCGCCAAGCAGGTGAATGTGTTGATATCTGACATGGGCTTCCCTCTCGAGCGGGTGGTGATGTACCAGGCCACGGGCGGGCTCGGCTACGGCATGGAGTACGCCTACAGCATCCAGGAACGCGAGCGGCTGGCCGCCCTCTCCGGCGACAACCTGATGGCCATGCCCGTCATCTGCGACTGCGGGTACGAGGCCTGGCGGGCCAAGGAGGCCAAGGCCCCCGCCGACGACTTCCCCGAATGGGGCGACGAGACCCGCCGCGGACCCCTGTGGGAGGCCGTCACGGCCATCGACCTGCTGCAGTCCGGCGTCGACGTGGTTCGGCTGCGGCATTCGGAGGCCGTCGCCCGCGTCCGGACCTGGATCGACGGGCTGTGGGGGAACGAGGAATAGCCCGCAACACCCAAGGTAGGTCATTCTGAGGCCCCGCTTGCGGAGCCGAAGAATCTCGCCGTGCGAACAGCCCCAACGGCAACGACCAAGGCGAGATTCCGCGTCGGCCTGCGGCCTCCTCCGAATGACAGCCGTTTACGCGGCGCGGCGGCCTGGAAAGGCCGCTGCGCGGCAAACACCGAGACGACCGCGCAGTGGGTGCGGAGACCCACCGCGCCCCACGCCATCCGTTACAGGGGAGGAACGCATGATCGCCATCGGAGAACGCATCAACGGGCAGTTCGACGACGTCAAGGCCGCCATCGCCGCCAAGGATCCCGGCCCCGTCGAAGACCTGGCCCGCCGGCAGACCGAGGCCGGCGCATCGTATCTGGATATCAACGTCGGCACCGCCGCCGAGGACCCGCTCGAGGCCATGAAGTGGCTCGTCGAGACGGCCCAGGCCGCCTGCGAGACGCCGCTGTGCCTCGACAGCCAGAAACCCGACGTCATCCGGGCGGGGCTCGATGCGTGCGACGTCTCCCGCGGCGTGCTCCTCAACTCCAGCCCCCTCTCGAAGAAGAGCGACCCGGAGGTCCTCCAGACCTACGCCGGCATGGCCCGGGAGGCGGGCGGCAAACTCATCTGCCTGACCATGGACGCCGAAGGCGTGCCGCAGAACGTCCAGCGCCGGGTCGAAATCGCCGCCGAACTCCTCACGAAGGCGATGGAACTCGGTCTCACGCCCGACCGCCTCTTCATCGACCCGATCATCCTGCCCGTCAACGTGCCGGACGCCCAGAAGCAGCCGGGCAACATCCTGGAGGCGATCGACCAGATCGCGATCCTCTCGGACCCGCCCGTCCACATCACGATGGGCCTCTCGAACCTGAGCCAGGGCGCCGCCGAGCGGAGCCTCATCAACCGGACGTTCCTGGCGATGGCGATCAGCCACGGGTGCGACTCCGCCATCGTCGACGTCCTCGACGAGGCCCTCGTCGACACCGCCGCCACCGCCGAGATGCTCCTGGACAAACAGATCTACTCCGACTCGTTCCTCCGCGCCTACCGGCAGCAGGCGGGGCGGCAGCGGTAAGGCGTTGTTTCTTCCCTCTCCCCTCGCCGGAGAGGGGGCTCGCGCTTCGCAGGGGAGCAGGTGAGCGGGAGGGAGCCTTAAGCCACAAGCCACGGGCACCATGCCACGGCACCGGCGCGCGGCTGCGGTCGTCTTTGCCTGTGGCTTGCTGTTTGCGGCCTGCAGCCTGGTCACCCTCATTTGGCGCGGTGGGTCTCCGCACCCACCGCGATCGAAACGCCATTTGCAGGGCGGCGCGGCGCCTGCGGAGACCCGCCGCGCACGAGTTAGCGTTGTAGTACTAATCACATGGCCACGCCAGCGTGGCCATGCCACCCGGCTATCTCCGGGGGGAGACAGGCACGCACGCACGAGACATACGCCATGAAGCCCATTTACATCAGCGCCACCAAGCAGGACACCGGCAAGACCACCCTCACGCTGGGCATCGTCCAGGCGTTTCTCGACCTCGGCTACGACGTCGGGTACATGAAACCGGTGGGCCAGCGGTACGTCGAGTTCCAGGGCCGGAACGTCGACGAGGACGCCGTCCTCGCCCGCCAGGTCTTCGGCATGAGTGACCCGCCCGGCGACATGAGCACCATCGCCATCGAGCGGGGCTTCACAGCCAACTACATCTTCAATCGCGACCCTGAGCCGCTCGAAGCCCGCGTCATGGACGCGTTCCAGCGGATGAACGAGCGGCACGACCTGCTCGTCATCGAGGGCACCGGCCACGCGGGCGTCGGCTCGTGCTTTGA
This sequence comes from uncultured Anaerolineales bacterium, assembly GCA_964577175.1. GTDB lineage: Bacteria > Planctomycetota > Phycisphaerae > FEN-1346 > FEN-1346 > BS750m-G62. The sequence goes on along the minus strand of CAZNYC010000063.1, from coordinate 2,091 downwards.
CCTCTCCAACGCCCGCGTCGCCCAGTTGTTCCACGCCAAGGTCGTCATCCTCACGAAGGGCGGCATCGGCCGGGCCGTCGACGAAATCGTCCTGAGCCTCCACCTCTTCCGGGAGCACGGCGTCGAGGTCCTCGGCGCCATCCTGAACAAGACCATCCCCGCCAAACTCGACAAGGTGACCCGCGCCGTCCAGCAGGGCCTGGAACATATGGACACGCGGCTGCTGGGCGTCCTGCCCTACGAGCCCAGGCTCCTGTATCCGCGCGTGGAACAGATCGCCCGCGAAGTGGGCGGCCGCATCCTTTCCGGCGCCGACGCCCTCACCAACCGCATCCAGCACATCGTCGTCGCCGCCATGGCCCCGGACCACGTGGCCCCGTACCTGGCGGAGGAGACCCTCGTCATCACGCCCGGCGACCGGCTGGATGACCCGCTCGTCTCGGTGCTGATGAGCGCCGAGCACCCCGTCAGCGGGCTGGTGCTGAGCGGCGGGTTCGAGCCGAAGTCCAGCCTCCTGGCCCTGCTCGGCCAGGCGGGGATCCCGGTCATCCTGTCCCGCGAGGACACGTACTCGGTGGCGAAGCGCCTCAACGAGATGCACTTCAAGATCCGCGCCCAGGACGCCGACAAAGTGGACCTGGCGAAGCGGCTGGTCGGCGGCTCCATCGACGCCGCCGCCCTCGCCCGCGATCTCGACGACGGCGACTGAATCCCTTTTAGAGCCTATCCGAATAACCCCTCGTCGGCCCGAGGCTGAGCGAGGGGCCGCAGGCAAGGAGGGCGAAGCAGGCAACCCGTCTCTGGATTGTCGATGCAGCCCGACGCCGTCTGCGGTCGCCGCAGCCAGCCGAAGCCAGAGGGTTATTCGGATAGGCTCTTAGCCACAACGCTAACTCGTGCGCGGCGGGTCTCCGCAGGCGCCGCGCTTCATGCAGCCCATGTTTGGCGCGCGGCGGGTGCGGAGACCCGCCGCGCTACCAACCGAACTTAAAACGCTATCGCCGCGACCCGAAGGGAGCGTGTCGCGCGGCCGAGCATTTGCAAACGGCCGCATATCCGGTATAGTTACGGTGAGGAACGTGCGCTGTGACGACGGACGGGGCTTACGGGGCCGAAAACGGGTCTCGGCCGCCCGGCAGCCGCCTGGAGAGGACGGAAAACGAGCATAAGGCGCCAGGCTTGGCCAAACGGCGATCCCATTCCGAGGCCGCCCGTCCTGCCGGTGGAGACCGTGTGGCCCCGGCCGCCGGGGACCGGGTGCCGCCCGTTGCCGGTCGGGCCCCCTCGCCGCTCGAGGCCCTGTCGCGCGTCAGCCAGATGATGGCGGGCAACCTCGACCTGCCCGCCCTGCTCCGATCGGCCATTCACGCCGCCGCCGGCGCCGTCGGCGCCGAGGCCTGCTCCATCCTCCTCCAGGATCCCGGCAAGCCCGAGATGCACTTCCACGTCGTCGACGGGCCGCAGACCGGCGACCTCGACCGCGTCACCGTCCCGGTCAACGATCACAGCATCGCGGGATGGGTGGCGGGACACCGTCGGCCGGCCCTCGTGCCGGACGCCTACCGCGACAGCCGCTTCACCCCCGCCTACGACCGCCGGACGGGCTTCCGCACCCGCTCGGTCCTCTGCGTGCCGCTGGTCGCCAAGGACCGGTTCCTGGGCGTCATCCAACTGCTGAATCGGCGCGACGGCGAGGTGTTCGACGCGGCCGACCTGGACCTCGCCGAGGCGGTGGCCGGCCTCATCGCCGTCGCCATCCACAACGCCGAGGAACACGAGGCCCGCCTCAAGGCGGAACGCCTGGCCACCGTCGGCCAGACCATCGCCGGCATGGCCCACTTCGTCAAGAACATCCTGAACGGCCTGCTGGCGGGATCGTACATCATCGACCAGCACCTGGACGGCGAGTCGGAGTCGCGCGTCGTCCGCGGCTGGAGCATCGTCAAGAGGAACATGCAGCGGCTCAACAACGTCGTGCTGGACATGCTCAGTTACTCGCGCGACCGCAAACCGCTGCGCCAGTCCTGCCGCATCTCAGCCCTGTGCGAGGACGTCGTCGGCCTCCTTCAGCACCAGGCCGGCGAGAAGGGC
>CAZNYC010000062.1:0-22424 GCA_964577175.1 uncultured Anaerolineales bacterium | reverse complement strand
GCGCGGCGGGTCGCCGCCCCCGCCGCGGTTCGCCGTATCGCGCAATCGCTGTCATGCTGAGCGGCGCGAAGCATCTCGCCGTGCGGGTGCCAACAAGGCAACGACCACGGCGAGATCCTTCGTCGCCCTACGGGCTTCTCAGGATGGCAGGCGTCGTTGGGCCGGTGGCATGGCCCCGCTCGCTGTTGTCGGCGCGATGGGTGCACAGACCCACCGCGCTCGGTTTGCCGTGGCTTGCCGCTTGTGGCTTGTGGCCTGCGGCTATTCGACGAGCGGCTTCAGGTGCTCCAGGCTCGCCGCCGCCTGGTCCACCGTGCCGCACTCGACCGAGAGGACCAGGTCCCGCGGCGCCTCTCGGCAGACCTCGACGACGGCCTTCCAGTCGATGACCCCCTCGCCGCAGGCGCACCCGACGGGCGTGCCCGTCACCTTGCCGCGCTCGGCCTCGGACTGCTCGACGGAGATGTCCTTGGCGTGGACGTGGACGAGGCGGTCGCGGACGCGCTCGAGCCACTCGATGGGGTCCTCGCCGCTGAGATAACTGTTCCCCATATCGAAGTTAATGCCCAGGACGGGGCTGTCCACGAGGCCCTGGATGCGGTCGAGGCCGTCGGGCGTCTTGGAGTACTGCTGGTGCGGCTCGATGCCGAGGAGGATGTTCCGCGGCTCGGCCACGGCGCACACCTGCGTCAGCGTGTACCGGAAGAGCAGGAAGTCCTCGTCCTCGGTGGTCCACTCGCACTTGGGTCCCTCGTCGGTGTTGACGCAGGGGGCGCCGCACTCGGTGGCGAAGCGGACCGCCTGCTTCAGGTACTCGACGCTGATCTCCGGCTTGCCCAGCGGGCAGTGGGCCGACAGGGCCGACGGCTTCACGCCGTGCGTCTCGCAGATGCGGGTGATGCGGAGCGGGTCGTCCAGCATCGACACGCTGTGGAAGTAGCCGGCCTCGCTGAAGAGTTCGCGGCCCCAGTGGACGATCGGCTCGACGTACGCGTAGCCGAGTTCGGCGGCCTTCGCCACGCCCCACTCGAACGATTTGTCGTCGTGCCGGACGAATTCCAGGCACAGCCCGATGTCGACCTTTCCCATGGCAAATCTCCAAGTCCAGAGTCCAAAGTCCAAAGTCCAGAGTCCAAAGTCCAAAGTCGAGAGCCCAAAGTCCAAAGTCCAGAGTCCAAAGTCCAGAGTCCAAAGTCCAAAGTCCAAAGTCCAAAGTCGAACGGCAACAGCCACGGCCACGGCCCGCCGCGCGTCATTCCGAGGGAGCGCAGCGAGTCGAGGAATCTCGTTGCCGGGCTGACCGGCGCCATGTCTCCGCTCGGCCTCGCGTCGCGAGGCGTCGCTCGACATGATATCGCGGTGGGTGTCCCCGCGCGGCGCCCGTGCCCCGACCAGACTCCCGAGGCCGCGGGGGGAAGTCAAGGGAAAACGCACGGCAGCCGCAAGCCGCACGCCACAAGGCACAAGCGGCAAGCCACAGGCTGACAGCGTGCCCGCCGTTGGCTTGCGGCTTGGGGCTTGCAGCCTGCGGCTTGGTGTTGTTTCTGCTTGACTCCGCCGCGGCGGGCGGTCATAGTTCGGCGGCGAATTCCGGACCCCCGAGGCAGCCCGGCACCCCATGCCCCCGATCAACGAAGCCCGATTCGAACAGTACCTCCTGGACCACGAACTGGCCACCCGCCAGGAAGTGAGGGAGGCACGCCGCCTGCTGAACCAGGCGACGATTCGCGGCGAGGACCTGACCATCGCCGACGCCCTCGTCCAGGCCGGCTGCATCACCCGGAACCAGGCCCGCCGTGTCCTCGCCGCCCTGAAACGCGAGACCCTCAGCCCCCGCATCAACATTCCCGGCGTGGAACTGATCGAGAAGATCGGGCGGGGCAGCCAGGCCGTTGTCTACAAGGGCCGCCAACTCTCCATGGACCGCATCGTGGCGGTCAAGATCATGGCGCCGGAGACGGCCCGCGACGCGGCCGCCCGCGAACGGTTTCTCGACGAGGCCCGTGCCGCCGCCCGCCTCTCGCACAATAACATCGTCCAGGCGTACGACGCCGGCGAGGCCGACGGGTACGTCTACTTCCTCATGGAGATGATCGACCCGCCCCGCACGGTGGCGGACCGGATGGAGGAGCGCGGCGGCCCGCTGGAGGAGACCGAGGCCGTCCGCCTCATCCTCCAGGTCACCGAGGCCCTCGCCCACGCCCACTCCCGCGACTTCATCCATCGCGACGTCAAGCCGAAGAACATCATGATCACGCCGGACGGTGCCGCCAAACTCGCCGACATGGGCCTGGCGCGCCAGATCGGCGAGGGCACGTTCGAGGAAATCGGCAAGGCGTTCGGCACGCCGTACTACATCGCCCCGGAGCAGGTGGTCGGCAACCCGGACATCGATTTCCGGGCGGACATCTACTCCCTCGGGGCCACGTTCTACGAGATGCTGGCCGGCCGCCCGCCCTTCACCGCCAAGACGCCCCAGCAGATCATGCAGAAGCACGTCAAGGCCCAACTCGTGCCGCCCGATCACGTCAACCCCGACCTTTCCTCCGGCGTGAGCGAGGTCGTGGAACTGATGATGAGCAAGCGGCCCGAGGACCGCTACCGCAGCACGGACAACCTGCTGATGGACCTGAAATCGATCGCCGCCGGACAGCCGCCGCGCATCGCCCGCGAACGCGTCGGCACGCAACTCGACCTGATGGCGAACCTCGCCCGGGGCCAAAGCGCCGGCCGGACCGAGGACGGCCGGCCGATCCTGCCCGAGGACCGCCCCTTCGCCGTCAACCACCTCGTGATCATCTGCCTCATCTTCCTGGCCCTCTCGATCCTCGTCAACGTCCTGCTGCTGGTGTTCTGAGCCGCCAGCCGCGAGCCGCGAGTGCGTACGGTGGGTGCTTGCACCCACGCGGGAGCGGTGCGAGCGGGCCGCCGATGGTCATTCCGAGCGAGCCGCCGAACGGCGGCGAGCGGCTTCCAGGTGGTCATTCCGAGCGAGCGTAGTGAGTCGAGGAATCTCGGTGTTGGGCTGACCGGCGAGATGTCTCCGCTCGGTCCCGCTTCGCGAGCCCTCGGTCGACATGACGCCGCTCAAGCCGTTGGCTCGCGGCTCGTGGCTTGTACTTGCCGCTTGCGGCTTCTGCCGGTAGCATGGCGCCGCCATGGCGGACCTCGAAATCCTGACCGGCCGCCGCATCTACGACCGCGTCGTCGGCGAGTTGATCCCGTCGGCCCGCGACTCGCTTCTCATCGCCACCGCCACCCTCAAGGCCACCCGCATCGTCCGGCGCGACGGCTCGGCCGAGAGCATCGTGCGGCTTCTGGCGCGCCTCGGCCGGCGCGGCGTGGCCGTGCGGGTCCTGCACGCGGGCGTGCCGTCCGGGCCGTTCCTGGAGGAGATGAAGACCGTCGAGCCGCACGTCTTCGAGATGCGCCGCTGCCCCCGCACGCACTTCAAGGCGGCCGTCGTCGATGGCGAGCGGCTTTACCTCGGCAGCGCGAACCTGACGGGGGCGGGGCTCGGGGCCAAGAGCGAGGCGCGACGGAACGTCGAAGTCGGCCTCGTCACGGCCGACCCCGCCCTCGTCGACGAGGTCGCCGATCTCTTCGAGGCCGTCTGGTCCGGCGCCCTGTGCGCCGCCTGCGGCCGGGCGGACCACTGCCCCGTGCCGCTCGAAGAGCCGTGGAACGACTGAATGCGAATTTCGGACTGCGGGCTGCGGAGGGACCGAGGACCGAACGGACGTTAACCGGACCCGTTGAGCCGCGACGCGCAGCGGAGCGCGCCGGGGTCGGTGCGTGCGGACCGGCGCCTTCCGATTTCCGGTTTCCCCCTTCCGCGTTCGGGCTCACCACCGCCGCACGCGCACCCGTCCGCGGCCGAGGAACAGCCCCGTCACCAGGTACCGCAGGGCGTCCATCGGATGGTCGGCGCCGTCCTTGGCCGGCCGTTCGGTCCGGGCACCGTGGGGCGTCTCTTCCCACCGGTAGGTGGCCAGGGCACGCAGCAGCCACGTGCACGAGGGGTCGACGACGAGGCCCGTCGAGCCGTCCGGCCGGACCTTCAACAGCCGCCGCACCAGTTCGATGCCCTCCAGGATGCCGGCGCGCGGCGTCCGGCAGCGGATGCCCAGCCGCGCCAGTTCCTGGCACGGCCCCGTGCCGGTCACGTCGGACCGCTGCCACCCCGCCGGGTCGGCGAACGTGCGGACGACGGGTCCGGGATCGCGCTCGGCCATCGCGCGGGCGTGGTCGGCGATGGCTCGCTCTCGCTCGACGTACTCCGCCACCACCCGCAGCCGCACGCCGGAGAGGTCGACGTCTGACGGCGAGCCCCGGGCCGCGAGCCCCGAGCCCCGGGCCGTTCCGCCTTCCCCACCCGAGCCCGCGCCGCTGCGCGTCGCGGCTAAACGTGCGCCGTTGCCGTTCAATCCGAAATCCGAATTCCGAAATCCGAATTTCCCCTCGACCTGCACCCACAGGCACACGAACGGGTTGGCGTAGCCGAAGTCCAGCGTCCGGTACAGCGGCAAGGAGGCGTCGTAGGCGACCGGCGCCACGTGCTGCGCCGGGTCGAATGCCGAGAAGACCAACCGCTCCGTCCGCGGGCGGAGGCAGAGCATCTCGGCCTCCCACGCCGGCCGGCTGGCCCGCGTCTGCTGGGCGATGGCGTCGTCGATGGGGAAGTACCCCTCCGCCTGCCGGGCCTTCCCGCCGCAGTCCGGCCACAACGGGCACCGGCTGCACGACCGCGCCGGCGGGCACCGCTCGATGACCTCCCACAGGCACCATTTCAACAGCAACGGCGACGATTTCGGATTTCGGATTTGGGACTTCGGATTGGGTCGACCGTCGGTACGAGCCTTGCCTTTTTCGACGGGGCCTGCGCGCGCCCCTCCGCACTGCGCATTCCGCACGCCGCAATCGCTTATCCGGTCCACCAACTCCGCCATCGGCCCCAGCGGCCGGTGCATCGTCGAGAAGACCTCCATCTGGGCGGGCAGCGGCCGGCCGCGACGGTCCCGCCCGGACTGCGTCACGAACTGCGCCGCCTGCCAGACCTCCCGCGAGAACTCATCCACCTCGTCGCACTTCAGGCGATGGACCCGCTGCCCGCGGACCGACCGCGGCGATTGCGTCAGGACTTCCACGGCCGACCCGCTCACCAGTTCCGTCCGCCGGGCCGTCGGCGGCCGCGAGAGCAGCCGGGCGAACGGCCCCTCCCATTTCCGCAGAAGGTATTCGTACATCTTCTCGGACTGGTCCAGGCTGCCGCCCAGGATCCGTGTCTGACATCCCGGCCGCAGAACGGAGTCGAGGTGGGCGGCCACGGCGCCGAGTTCCGTCTTCGCCCCGCCGCGGCACGCCCAGACCACGAGGTCGCGGCCGGGACGCAGCATCGCCTGCGCGAGGTAATCGAACGGGGCCTGGTGCTCCGGGCACAGTGCCCGTCGCGGCACCGACAGCCCGTACACCGTCAGGACGAAGTGCCAGAGGGCGGCCGGCGACGCCGGCCGGGCCCGCGCCATCGCCTCCGCCAGACCCGACCGCGCGCCGCGGACCGCGCTCGCCGCGGCCGGCCTGTGCGTGCGGGAGAGAGGGTGCGCCATGACGGCCTCCTTGCGCGTGTCATTCCGAGCGAGCGTAGCGAGTCGAGGAATCTCGCCGTGATCGTTCTTGCCTCGCGTGGTGGGCAGGCTTGCCCGCCGCGCTGCGGGAACCATCGCCTCACCGTCGCCCGTGGGCCTCGAGGTACCACTGGGCCAGGCGGACGAGGGCGTCGGCCCGGCGTGGGCCGCGGCCGTTCGAACCCGCCGGCCGTGTGCGCGGCGGCTCTCCGTCCCCGCCGCGCCCTTCGCACGACTCGGGCGGTGGGTGCCCCTCGGCTTCGCGCGGGACGGGCTCCGACCCGTCGCGCGACACGCTCACGGCCGCCCGGAGTGCCTCGCGGACCGTCGCCGCCTCGTCCTCGTTCAGGAAGAACGTCATCGGCCGGGGCAGGGGGGCGGCGGCCTCCGGGTCGGCCGGCGGCGGCGGGGGCGACGCCAGGGCCCGCAGCCGCTCCACCGCGTCCGTCGGCTCGGGGAGGAGACGAGCGAGGGCCTCGGGGCGGCGGTCTTCACCGAGCCGCGCCACCAGCGCCGCCCGCCGCGACGGATCGTCCCGCCCCTCCAGCCGGTTCAGCGTCGCGAGCAGCAGCCGGGCCTCGTCATCGTCGACGTCCCACACGTCGCACCGGGCGTGGGTGTGGCCGAGGTCCCGCAGGACCCGGGCCCGGTGATGGCCGTTCAGAATCTGGTACCGCGCGCCGGTGGCCGGATCGTTGCGGGGCGGGTCTCCGTCCCCGCCGCGCTCCGGGCGCCGGGCACGCCGCGGGTGCCCCTCGGCTTCGCTCGGGACAGGCTCCGACCCACCGCGTTTTTCGTGTTCCGGCAGCGGCCGGACGACCAGCGGCTCGTACCGCCCCGTGCGGGCGAGGTGGGTCTTGAGTTTCTCGACGAGCCGTTCCGGCATGCGGTTGCTGTTCTCGGGATGGGCCTCGAGGGCATGGAGCGGAATCCAGCGGAGCGTCATGGCGCGTCTCCTTTCGCGTCCTGGAGGATCGTAAGAATGCGAATCAGTTGATCATCCGGCAGGTTGGCCACCGCCTGCGAAAGCGGGTCCTCGTCCGGCGGCGGTGGGGGCTGGGACGTTGTGCCGGCCGTCTCCGGCGGGGGACCGGCCAGTTCGCGCTGCGTGTCGAGAGCGAGTTTCAGGATCTCACGGGCCGCCTGGCGGGCGTCGCCCGCCGACTCGCTGTCGAGTTCCTCGATCAGCCGTTTTACGGCCGCCGGCGCCCACCGCAGCACGGCGCTGGTGGCCTGGAGGACCGGTTCGAGGGCGTCCTGGGCCAGCAGCGACCGGAACGCCGGGTCCGCCAGCCACTTGCGGAGCGTGTTGGGGCGGACCTTCTCCCGCCGGGCCACCTCGTCCAGCCGCCCGCCGCATTCCCAGATGGTCCGGGCGATTCGCCGGTGCCGGGTCGTCAGGTTCATGGCACGTCCTTCCGGTTAGAGTGAAACATGTCATTCCGAGCGAGCGCAGCGCGTCGAGGAACCTCGCCGTGGTTGGTGTTACGTTGCGCGGCGGGCGGGCCTGCCCACCGCGCGGCGCTCAGCCCTCCTCCGGCCGCCGCCACAAGTAGTAGACGGGCGCCGAGTCCAGGTGCCGGGCCACCAGGCCGAGGGTCCGCGCCCGGTCCGGCCGGTTCGTCCGGTGGTTCTTCGCGCCCAGGTACGAGCGGGCCCAGCGGGCGATCTCGCGCTCCGCCAGGCGCCGGTCCGCGGGCGGCAGACGGTCCAGCGCCTCGGCCAGCGCTGCGGCGCTGCGGCGGTCGGTCCGGCCGAGGCCGACGGCCTCCAGCGCCGCCTTCAGCCGTTCGGCCGCCGGCGAGACGCGGGGCGGGTAGGACGTCATCCCCGCCCGCTCGAAGAACGGATGCACGTGCCCCATCGCCGCCAACGCCTCGACGTACGGCGTGCGGACCTGCGGCAAGGTCTCGGCGACGAGACGGGTCGCGAGCCCCAGCCCCCGCCAGTTCGGCGCGATGACGGCCCGGCTGACGAGCCGGACCTCCCGGTTCAGCAGGCGGGCGAGCGACGTCCGCCCCATCCCCGCCGACCGGTACCGCCCGCCGGTGGCCCGGTCCCGCGCCGCCAGCGACAGCGCCGGCCGGGCGTAGACGATGACGCCGATGCGGGGCGCGTCGTCCCGCTTCGGGGCATAGACCATCCGAAACACGTCCGTCACCGCCCCGGCATGGTGGCTGCGGTAGTGCAGGGAGGCGAGGGCGTGCCAGTCGGCCATTGAGCCCCGCTCGATGCGGATGCCGGCGAGCAGCGTGCACGTGCGCTCGGGGAGGGTCGCGGTCATCGGTTGCCCTCCTCCTCGGGCGAGGGGGTGCCACTGGCGGATCGTCCGCCCGTGCCCGCCTCGCCGCGCGACGGGTCGGAGCCTGTCCCGCCCGGGGCAGGGGGGCACCCGCCGCGCGCCGCGATGTCATTCTGAGCGAGCGCAGCGAGCGAAGAATCTCGCCGTGGCCTTTGCTGGTCCGTGCGCGGTGGGTACGGAGACCCACCGCGCACCTCCTCTTCGCCGCGCGACGGGTCGGCGTAGGCGACCTCCACGCCCTCGCCCTCGTGTTTCGTCACGAGCACGTCCGGGGCGAGGTCCGCCACCAGGTCGTCGTGGGCCGACGCCGCCAGCACCGTCAGGCTGCACCCGTACGGGTGCCCGCGGGCCCGGTCCACCAGGCGGCGGAGGCGGTACGCCACCGCCCGCGCGCAGCACCGGTCCAGGGTGGAACAGAACTCGTCGGCCACGAGCACCCGGCATCGCGCCGTTGGAGCCGGCCGCGGAAGCGGCCGGTCATCTCTATCCGCCCTGGCCGCCTCGCCATCGGCACCGGGCGCCTTCCCCTCGCCGAGCAGGCGGTCCAGGGCCAGCGCGAGCCGCAGCCGGTACCGCTGGCCGTCGGAGAGGTCGGACGGCGGCCGGAGCAGCGCCATCGCGTCCGCCAGGCCGGCCGCGCTCAGCAGCCGGAGCGCCGTCTCGAAGGGCGCCGCGGGCAGGTCGACGGCCGGCCGGTCGGTCGGCAGGTGCAGCCGGGCGAGGTCGACGACGCGGCCGCCGTCCGGATGGGCGTGGCGGATCGCCCGCACCAGGGCACGCAGCAGCACGCTCTTGCCGCTGCCCGACGGGCCCGTGACGAACACGAGGTCGCCGGGCCGCACGTCGACGGCGAACCCGTCGTACAGGGTTACCTCGTGGGTCTCGTCGAGGCCGAGGCCGAACATTTCCGCCAGGCGGACCTGGCGGTCGCTCGGAACGACAGGGGAACAAGGGACCCGGGGATCCGGGGATCTAGGAACAACGGCGGGTGTACGTTCGTGTTCTCCTTCCCTCGCCCCCTTGATCCCCGGATCTTTCGTTTCCTTTGCAGCGGCCGGTACGGCGCGAAACTTTGTATTGATGACGTACACTGCCATGGGTATGCTCCTTTCCATGATTCTCCTGAAGAAGAAGTTTCTCGACCTGGTCCGCCGCGGCGAGAAGCAGCAGACGATCCGCCTGTGGCCGAAGAAGCGGCTGCGGGACGGGCAGGTGGAGTTCATCCCGGGCCTGGGGCGCATCCGCATCACGGCGTTCGAGCGGGTAACACCGGCGGACCTGACGGAGGCGGACGCCCGGCTCGACGGTTTCGCGTCGCGCGAGGCGCTGCTCGCGGAATTGCGGTCGCTGTACGGCGAGGCGCTGGATGAGGCCCCGTGTTTTCGCATCCGGTTCTCCTATCCCTTGGAGGAGGAAAGCGCCGCGGCGTCGGGCCCCGGGTCCGACGGGCCGTCCTGACGGCCTCGGGCCCATCGCTGCCCCTTCCGTTCGACCCGTCGCCAGAGGGCCTTGACCTCCCGGAGGCACGCGGGGGCGGCCGTTCCGCCGCCGGCCGGAAGGCACACCAGGCCCAGCCGGGCGACGTCCCGCAGCGGCACGCCCTTGAACCGGTGGAGGTCCACGAGCCGCTGCTCGGCCGGGTCCAGCCGATGCCACCGGGCGATGAGCGCCAGGTTCAGCGGGTCCCGCAGCCGGCCGCGGGCGCGGTCGAGCAGCCGACGGACGGTCCGCGGACTCACGCCGAGCAAACCGGCGAGTTCACGCTGGCTGGCCCCGCGGACCTCCGTCAGCCGCAGGGCGTACCGTTCGCGGAGGGGAATGAGGTGGAAGAGGCGACGGAGGTGCTGCGGCGTAACGCCAAGGGGGCGGAGTTTATTGGCCGGTAAACAGGCGAAACGGAGCACGACGCCGGCGCTTGGAATGGGGGATTTCATGTTTAACTCGCGGCAAACCTCCGGATTATAGCCCAGGAAAACCCTTCCGTCAAGCCGAAGCGGCCAAAAAAGTTGAGGAATTTTGAACGCGCCGTCGGCCAATTGCCGGCCAAGGCCTTGACCGCCGTTCGAAAAAGTGTAAACTTAAACGCGTGGCCCCGCCCGGACGGGCCGGGTCAGGCCAGGCGGCTTGCCGCCCACGGCACCGATGGGGCCACACCGAAGCGGGACCATACCCGCGCCGGGACACTCCGCCGCCGGGCCGTCATCGGAGGCGCGGACCGGGGGCCGATCCGTGCCGGCCGGTCCGCCTGAGCGCCCGGCACGGTGGCGATGCGGGGTCCCGGCCGTCGGGGGACGAGGCCATGGGGCGTGACGAGCACCTGAAGGACCTGGCGATGATCCGTCGCCTGCTGACCCTCCGCCGCGAGGGCGGGGCGTTCGGTGCCAAGGTCCGCCAGCGCCGGCAGGCCAAGGGGATGACCCTGGAAGATCTGGCCGGCCGGACCGGGATGGCGAAGTCGTACCTGTCGCAGATCGAGACCGGTTACGCGCCGCCGCCACGCGACGAGAAGATCCAGCGGATCGCCGATGCGCTGGACCTCTCGGCCGAGACGCTCCTCTCGACGGCCCGGTTGTCGGAACTGCCCGGGCCCGTCAAGGCGCATCTGCTGCGGCTGGTGGACGAGGCGGACCGGGCGCTGCGCGACCTGCCGACGAAAGAGCAGGCCGGAGCCGGCGAGACGGAATCCGCCGAGGCGCAGGCCCCGGGCGACGGGGCCGCCGGCGGGTCGCCGACCCGCCCGCCCGTCTCGCTCGACCTCGACGCCCTCCATCGCAGCGGTCTGCTGCATCACCTGGCCCGGGCCGACGACCGCGAGACGGAGCCGGTGCCCCTGCGGCCCGTGCCGATTATCAACAAGGTGGCGGCAGGGTACCCGCGGGAGTTCACGGACCTGGGGTACCCGGTGGGCATCGCAGACGACTACGTCTCGGTGCCGGCCGACATGGCCGACCCGAACGCCTTCGCCGTCCGCGTGGTCGGCGACTCGATGGAGCCGAAGTACCGGGAGGGCGACGTGGTGATCTTTTCCCCGGCGGCACCGGTCCAGTCCGGCGACGACTGTTTCGTGCGGTTCGCCGCGGGCAGCGGGCCGGCGGAGGACGAGAGCACGTTCAAGCGGGTCTTCTTCGACGGGCCGGACCAGGTTCGCCTCCAGCCGCTGAACGAGCGGTACGCGCCCACGACGGTGGCTCCGGAGACCATCGGCCGCATGTTCCGGGCGGCGGCACGGTACGAGCAGTTGTGAGGGTTTTCGAGGTGGCTTCCCCGAGCCCGGTGGGGGGCGCACCGGGACATCCTCATCCGCGGTGACACGTGCCACGGCGGATGGTACTGCCCCGCCGCTTCCGCGGCGGGCTCGAAAAGGCCTTCGCGAGGCGCCCATGGACGACGACCTGATCCTGATGGTCGACGGCGGCGGCGGCGAGCGGATGATGGACCTGGTGCGCGACGAGATCCTCGCCCGGTTCGCCTGCTGCGACGGCACGGGCCAACTGGCGCGGCTGGCCGATGCGGCCGTCCTGCCCGAAGGCGAGGGCCCCCTCGCCTTCACGACCGATTCCTACACCGTCCGGCCGCTGGAGTTTCCGGGAGGCGACATCGGCCGCCTCGCCGTCGCCGGCACCGTCAACGATCTGGCGTGCGTGGGGGCGAGGCCGGTGGGTCTGTCGCTGGCGCTGATCATCGAGGAGGGGCTCCAGCGGGCGGTCCTGGGCCGCGTGCTCGATTCCGCCGCCGCTGCCGCACGTGAGGTGGCCGTGCCGATCGTCTGCGGCGACACGAAGGTCGTCGAGCGGGGCGGGGCGGACAAACTGTTCATCAACACGGCCGGCGTGGGACGGGTGGCCGCCGGCCGGGCGCTCGCCGCCGAAGCCATTCGGCCGGGCGACCGGGTGCTCGTCTCCGGCACGGTGGCGGATCACGGCGTGGCGGTGATGAGCCGGCGGGAAGGGCTGCGGTTCGAGTCGGCCGTGGCGAGCGACGCCGCCCCCCTCTGGCCGCTCGCCGAGGCGCTGCTGGCGGCGTGTCCCGGCCTCAGGGTGCTGAAGGACCCGACGCGCGGGGGCCTGGCGGCCGCGGTCAACGAACTGGCCGAGGCGGCCGGCGTCGGCATGCGGATCGAGGAGCCCCGTGTGCCCGTGCGGCCGGCGGTGGCGGGGGCGTGTGCCGCCCTCGGCCTCGACCCGCTGAACGTGGCGAACGAGGGGAAGTTCATCGTGGTCGTGGCGCCGGAGGAGGCCGAGGCGGCGCTGGCGGCGATGCGGGGCCACCCGCTGGGACGGGAGGCGGCCGAGATCGGCGAGGTCCTGCCCGCCCCCGACCGGGGGCCCCGCGTTACCCTGCGGACCCGCATCGGGGGCCAGCGCGTCCTCGAGATGCCCTACGGCGAAGACTTGCCGCGCATTTGTTGAACCGCGAGGGATCAAGGCAACGGCGATGGCTGCCGATGTCGTTGCGAGCGAGGCCTCGGTCGGAAAGCCATTACAGCGGTCCCTGCGCCATGAGCCCCGCCACTTCCGTGGCGTGGAGGGTCCGCCGGCCGGCGAGTTCGTCCGGTGCCGGGGACGCAAGGAGCACGCCCCAGCCGCGCCCGTCTTCCCGCACGAGTCCGTGCGAGCCGCGCACCCGCTCCGCCGACAGCGGCACCCGCCGGGTGCCCGGCTCGACGAAGAGTTCGGCGGCGTCGAACCCCGGTTTGGCGTGGATGTCCACCGTGGGGGCGAACGCGGGCGCCTTCGCCTCGTCCAGCCACCAGTAATAGGTGAAGTGGGCGTCGGGGTCGGCGAGCAGGACGAGCCGGCCGCTGCGGGGATGATCGAGGCCGCGCTCGGCCATCGCCTCGGGGCCGAGCACCTCGGCCACGCCGTCGAGGCGTTCGAGGCAGTCGCGGGCGGCGCGGGCGTCGGCGTCCGGGTCGGCCGAGGCCGGAAAGTACACGTGGGCCACCTGGTTGTCGACCATGGCGAAGGCCCGGCAGTCGCCGGGATAGAGGTACTCGCCGCCGTCGATCTCGCGGACGGTGAGCAGGCCCGCCTCCCGCAGGGCCCGGTTCGGCGCCGCCGCCCGCGCGACCGGCAGAAACGCATACTCCGAGAGGACGAGGACGCGGGCGCCGTCGGCCTCGGCGGCCGAAAGGAGCGGGGCCAGGAGCGGTTCCAGCGCCCCCGCCGCCGTCCGGTGCGCCTCGGAGTCCGGCCCGTCCCGATGGCCGGAGTAATCCAGGTGCGGCAGGTAGGTGAGGCAGAGGTCCGGCCGCTCCTGGCGCCAGACGGCGAGGGTGGCGTCGGCGATCCATCCGCTCGCGCCGGCGAGGGCGTCGGCCGGGTCGCGGCCGGCGAGGGGGCCCCAGTAATCCATGAGGTTGAAGGGGCCTCGCGGCCGGCCGGGCGCGAGGGCCGAGTCGCCGTCGGCGAGATGGCGGTACAGGGCCGCGGGGCGCGAGTAAACGTCCTGGATGAGCCCCTCCGGCCCGTGGACGGGTTTGGGCGTCAGCAGCACCTCCGCGGAGCCGTACATCGATTGTTGCCAGAAGAGCATGGCCACCTTCGGGTGCGCGGCGTTCCGCGTTCCGCGTTCCGCGTTCCGGCTTCCTCTCTCCCACGCGCGGGGGGCCGTGAGCAACCGGGCGGACTGTTCCCAGAACCGCACCTCGGCCGTCTCGGGGAAGTACAGGCCGCTCGCAACGATGCCATGACCGGGTCCGTCGGGGCTGCGGCCGGGTGGCCGACCGGTCGTCAGCGCGGCCTGCATGGGGCAGGTGGTGGCCGGGAGGACGGGTTCCAGTTCGAGGAATGCACCGGTCTCGGCGAGGTTGCGGAGGCAGGGCACCTCACGGACAAGGTCCCGGCCGAGACCGGCGACGTTGATGACGAGGGTTGGCAGCATGGTGCCTCCCTTGTAGGGCGGGGCGCGTGCGGGGTCAAATCAAAAGGCGGTGCGCATGCGCGCGGGTTTTCGGGTTGTTTCCACCGGGCCGGGCGCGTAGGCTAACACTACAATGCGAAGTCGGCCATTGGCGCGGTGGGTTTCCGCAGCCACCGCGCTCGAAACGGCCTTTCCAGGACTGCGCGGCGGGTGCGGAGACCCGCCGCGCACGAGTTAGCGTTGTAGTGCTAAAGGCGACGTTTACGTGCACGCATCAGGGGTTCGGCGCCGTTCCGCATCCAACCTGCGTGGCCTCGTCCCGTGGCCTGGGGCGAGGCATCTCTGACGGCCGTTTGTTTTGGAGACCTGAAGGATGCATTCCACGAAAGAGACGCTGTATGCGCGCGCCTGGGTCGGCCGGGCGGCTTTCGCGGCCATGGTGCTGGCGATGGCGCTGGTACCGGTCGCGGCCGGCGCAGCCGAAAAGGCCGGGACAGAGCCCGCCGAAACGGCTGAAGCCAAGCCCACGGAGAAAGGCGCCAGCCCTGAACTGACCGGCGAGCACGCCGTCATGGCCCGCGAGGTCAACCTGACCGAGAAGCAGAAGAAGCAGATCGCGGAGACCGTAGCCGCGGCCAACGAGGCGCTGGCCGAGTGGCGCGAGGCGAACCAGGCGAAGGTCGACGCCGCCAACGCCGCCCTCACGAAGGCCCGCCAGGCGGGCGACCGGGAGGCGCTGCGGCAGGCACTGGCCGACGCACAGCCGCTGTTCCGCGAACGCCAGCGCATCCAACAGACGTACCAGCAGAAGGTCATGGAGGTCCTGACCGACAAGCAGCGGGTCCAGTGGGTCGGGTTCGTGCTGTGGCGGACGTTGACGGGCCAGGCCGAGGCCCTGGACCTGACACCCGATCAGAGCGACCAGGCCCGGGCCCTGAGCGACGCGGCGGCGAAGAAACTGCTGAATCTGGGCGAGGGCGAGGAGGCCAGCCAGGCCGACGCCCAGGCCGCCCGGACCATCCAGCAGAAACTGGTCAACGATTTCGTCGAAGACGTTCTGACGGATCCCCAGCGCGAGGCGCTCCAGGGGCCGGCCGCCGGCGGGCCACCCGCCCAGAAGCCCGAGCCGGGTACGACGCCCGAGAAGGGCGAGAACGCCCAGAAGACCCCCAAGCCCAAGGGGTAAGCAGCAGACGGCGCGCCCTTTGCAGGCGGGACGGGCGCCGCCTTAGAGCCAATCCGAATCACCCTCTGGCTTCGGCCGGCTGCGGCGACCGCAGCCGGCGTCGGGCTGCATCGCCAACCCGGAGACGGGTTGCCTGCTTCGCCCTCCTTGCCTGCGGCCGCCTCGCTCGGCCTCGGGCCGACGAGGGGGTATTCGGATAGGCTCTAAACCGCTCCAGCCTCCGGCGGGTCCCCGGTGCGCGCCGGGCCGGGGAAATTCCTTGCAGCAGGGGCGATTTTCTGGTCCATCAGGAATCGGGACGTGTTCAACCGCTCGCCTGCCGGAGCGCGGCCGATCGGGCCGGGCCCGGCGGGGCGAGGGCGGTCCGCCACACGGCCCGGCGCGGCCGCCCGCTCTAACCTCGGGCCGGACGGAGATGCGACCCATGAAACGCCTCACGTGGTGGATGGTGCCGCTTGCGGGGACGCTCGTCATCGGCCTGCTGACCGCCGACCTCGCGGTGGCGGCGAAAGGGGAGGACGGCAGGGAGAAGGAGGCCACTCGGGAGAAAGGCGGCAAGGCCAAGAGCGGCCTGCGGGGCGAGTACGCCATCCTGGTCAGTGAGTGTAACCTCACGCCCGATCAGCAGGCCCAACTCAAAGCGAAGGTCGAGGCCCGCAAACAGGCCCTGGCCGAGTGGCAGCAGGCGCACGGCGCCAAGGCCGCCGAACTCAAGCAGGCCATGAAGGCCGCCAAGGAAGCCGGCAACAAGGAGGAGATGAAACGCCTCGGGCAGGAGATGAAGGCCCTCTCGGCGGAGCGCCGGCAGGTGCACGAGAAAACGATGGCCGACATCTACGCCATTCTCACCTCCGAGCAAAAGACCACGTGGGCGGGGTTCCGCCTGTATCGCCGGGCGATGGCATGGTTCAGGCGGGCCGACCTGACGGAGGCGCAGCAGTCCACGATCCGCAAAATGGCCGACGCCAGGGCGAAGGACGTGTCCGGCGCCGCCGACGAGAAGGGCCGGCGGCAGGTCGCCATGACCCTGCGGAAGGAGATCGAGCAGAGCGTCCTGTCGGCCGAGCAGCGCGAGACGCTCGGCCGGAAGGCGGCGAAGGAGCGGCCCGAGAAGCGCGCCGCCCGCCGCAAGAAGGACGCGGGCGAAGGCTGAGGCGCCCTCGGCGTACGAGCCCGCCGCGCCGTGCCGTTCGAGCCGGCCGCGGAAGCGGCCGGTCGTCCGCATCCGCCGTGGCACGTGCCGGGGCGGATGGAGAGGACCGGGACCTGCCGGCCCCCCCCGGCTTGAACGGCGGCAGGCTCAACCGCCAACCGCGGGCCCAAGGCACGGATTGACAAGCAATCCGTGGCCCCGGCTCACCGAAACGAACGAACGCCACGGTCCGCAAAGGCCGTGGCGTTCGGTGTGCGCAAAAAGGGCGCGGCGGACCGGGGAAGCCCGCCGCGCGGAACGTTGGAGACGTCTCGTCGCTCACTGCGGCGGCCGGCAGTGGCTGCACGGTTCCAGGCCGCGGACTTTGGCCTCGTTCAGGGGGATCGGAATCGAACCGTGCCGCAGGTGGGGACACTCCGCCCGGTGATACTTCGAGCCGCTCCTGGTGATGTAGACGAGGGGGTTGCCCTGGGTCCCGGATTTCGCTTTCCTGCCGGACGGGTCGGCGTCCTGATTCTGCGGCTTTGAGGGGGCCTGTGCCTTGGGCTTGCCGACGGGCCCCGCCGAAGGCCTGTCGGGATCAGCGTATCGTTGTCCGGCACCCACCCGGAGCAGGACGTCCGAGAGCCACCCCTTGGGGGTCCAGACGCGGGCCAGCAGTCGGCCGTGGGCGTCCTTCGGGCGTTTTCCGGATGGGAAAACCCACACGCGCCGGCCGAGGGTGGTCTGGCGCGTGATGCGCTTGGCGCGGTCGCCGCCGGGCTCGTCGAACTCCGGGCAGTTGACGTCAAAGAGGCGGACCTCGACCGTGCCGGCCTCGCAAACCACCTTGAAACTGTCGCCATCCATGAGGTCGACCACCCTTGCAGGAAACGCGGGCGGGTAGGGCATCGGCACAGACGCCCTGGCCGCGGGCGCGGTGCCCGGCACCAGGGCGAAGGCTGCAGCACAAAGGGCTGCAACGGGCAGGAAGAACTTTGCCTTCATGGCGCGCTCCTTCGGAAAGAGGTGGGTCCGTACGCCCATTATACATCCTGGGATGCGTTGGCAACAGGGCCGAGCAGCCAGACGGGCGCGATTGCCGCGCGGGGAACGGCAAGCCGGACGCCGGCGGCGAAGGGTAGCGCCCGGGTCTTTCGAGCCCGCCGCGCCGTGCCGTTCGAGCCGGCCGCGGAAGCGGCCGGTCGTCCGCATCCGCCGTGGCACGTGCCGGGGCGGATGGAGAGGACCGGGACCTGCCGGCCCCCCCCGGCTTGAACGGCGGCAGGCTCAACCGCCAACCGCGGGCCCAAGGCACGGATTGACAAGCAATCCGTGGCCCCGGCTCACCGAAACGAACGAACGCCACGGTCCGCAAAGGCCGTGGCGTTCGGTGTGCGCAAAAAGGGCGCGGCGGACCGGGGAAGCCCGCCGCGCACGAAATCCCCTACTCGAAGTTCACCTCTACGAGGTGGGCCGAGCAGGAGATGCAAGGGTCGTAGGCCCGGACCAGCATCTCCAGGGCATGGCTGATCTCATCCTGCGATTTGCCGGCCTCGATGAGTTGCGGAATCCAGGCCCGGAAATCCGCCTCGATGTTGGCCAGGTTCTGGTTCGTCGGGATGACCAGGTTCGCCCCGGTCACGATGCCGCTGTCGTCGTACTCGTAATGGTGGACCAGGGTGCCGCGCGGCACCTCGACGATGCCGATGCCCTCTCCGCCGGCGCCGTCGGGCCACTCCAGCGGGGGCTTCTCGTCCTGGATGCCCGTCTCGATCAACTCATCCAGCAGCCGCAGGATGTCGTAGTAGCAGTGGACGCTCTCGATGATCTGGGCCGTGTTGTTGTGGAACGGGTTCGTGTGGGGGCCCGTGAGGCCGAGTTTTTCGGCGGCCTCTTTGGCCTCCGGCCGGAGTTGGGCGTGATTGTTGTTGAAGCGTGCGAGGGCCCCGACCATGAGGCTTTCGCGCCTGTTTCGCACGTGCTTGGCCGAGGAATGCTCGACGATCGACTCGTGGATGATCTCCTTGTAGTCGTGCTCGTCCACCGGCCGTGAGTCGCTCGTCATGAGGTCGCCCTTGAAGAACGCGTACTCGTCCGGGTGGGTGATGGACTCGTACTCGGTCTCGCGCTCGAAGTCGGGCGGGGTGAGCGTGGCGAAGAGGTCGACGGTCTCGCGGACGTCGTCCTCGAAACTCGCGATATGGTCGCGCAGTGTCTTCAGGCTGCCCGCGGTCGGCAGTTTCATGTACCCGCCCGGCACCATGCCGATGGGGTGGGTGTGGCGTCCGACGAGGGCCTGGCAGATTTCGTGGGAGAGGCCCTTCAGGCGCATCGCCCGCAGCACCACGTCGGTGTGGGTCTTGGCGAGCGGGATGACGCTCGGGGCGTCGAAGAAGTCCGGCGCCACGAGGAAGTAACAGTGGAGCCAGTGGCTTTCGAGTTGCTCGGCATGGAGGACGATCTTGCGGAGCCGCTCGGTCTGCTCGCTTATACGGATGCCCATGGCGTCTTCGGTGGCCCGCAGGCTGGCGGAGCCGTGCCCGCACGCGCAGATGCCGCAGATGCGCGTCGTGAGGAACATGGCGTCCTTCCACGAGCGCCCGCGGAGCATCGCCTCGAAGAAGCGGGGCGATTCGGTGACCTCGAATTTCGTGTCCACGAGTTCGCCGTCGCGGACGGTGGCCACGATGTTGCCGTGACCCTCCACGCGCGTCACGTAATCGACGCGGACGTCCATGCTATTGGCTGCCTGGGTCATGCGTGTATCACTCCCTTTGTTCACGACCGCGTTTCGAGCCGCGAACGCGAGTTCGCCGGTGCTTCCCGGCGCGACGCGCTCGCCTTCGGGTCGCGGCTAAAAGGTCACTTTGGAATCTCAAATCTCAGATCGCACATTGCGAATCTCAAATCTCCGGTCTCAAATCCCAAATCTGAAATCCCCAATCGCCTCACTTCATCTTCTGCACCTGCTCGTAGTTGCCCTGGAACAGGCTGAACTCGCGGAAGACGTCCTCGACGGTGAGGCCGAACTCGGCCATCACGTCCTCGGCCGCCTGCGTGTTCGGGTCGTCCACGAGGCCCCGGCACCCGATGCACTTGTGCCCGGCGCTCGGGCACAGGAACGGGTCGCAGCCGGCGCGGGTCACCACGCCCATGCACGGCACGCCCTTGTGCCACAGGCAGACGTTGCCGGCCAGTTTGCAGTCCACGCACACCGGGTAGTTGGGCTGGCGGTACGGTTTGCCCATGAGGAGGCACTTGGCGGCCTCGAGGAATTCGTAGGTGTTGATCGGGCACCCGTGAATCTCGGCGTCGACCTTCACCTCGGCCGAGAGCGGCCGCGTCGAGATGTGCGGGAATTTGTCCTTCTTGTCGCCGTAGACGTAGTCGGCCACGTCGTCCGGGTCCTGGAAGTTCTTGAGGGTGTTCACGCCGCCGATGGTGGCGCAGGCGCCCAGGGCCACGAGCACGTCGGTCTTGGCGCGGATGCCCTGGATGCGCTCGATGTCGTGCGGCGTGACGATCGAGCCCTCGACGAAGGTGATGTCGTAATGGTCGGCGTCGCCGTCGGACGCCTCGCGGAAACGGACAATGTCCGCCCGCTCCAGGATGGGCAGCAACTTTTCGTTGGCGGCCAGGACCTGGAGTTGGCACCCCTCGCAGCACGCCAGCGAGAAGAACGCCAGTGTGGGTTTGTCGGCCATGCGCCTGTTCCTTCCGTTCGCGCTTCGCTTTGGATTGCGGCTCGCGCTCCCCTTCGGGTCGCGGCGATTGAGGCCGGTAAAAGGAATCTTCATGGCTGTCATTCTGAGGAGGCCGCAAGGCCGACGAAGAATCTCGCCTTGATGCCGTTCGCACGGCGAGATTCTTCGGCCTCGCACGCGAGGCCTCAGAATGACATTTTCACTTCACTTTTACCGGACTCAATAAACGGCTTACTCGCTGATTCGCGATTCCCGATTTCCGCCTTCCGATTTCCGATTTTGGAATCTCAAATCTGAGATCTCAGATTTGAGATCAGATGCCTTCCCTCAGCCGCTTCACCTGCTCGTAGGTGAACACCGGCCCCTCGCGGCAGACGTACGTGCCGCGAATCTGGCAGTGCCCGCACTTGCCGATGCCGCACTTCATGTGCCGCTCCAGCGAGCAGATGATGCGGCTCTCGGGGATGCCCTCGGCCAGCGCCTCGAGCACCGTGAACTTGAACATGACCGGCGGGCCCACGATGACCGCCCACGTGCGGGACGGGTCCATCTCGATCTTCGGGAACAGTTTCGTGATGACCCCCACGTGGCCGTCCCACGTATCGTCCGGCCGGTCCACCGTGACGAGCGTCTCGGCGTCGTCGCGCTCCGTCCATCGCTGGAGTTCGTCGCGGAACAGGAGCAGGTTCGGCTCGCGGGCGCCGACGAGGATCGTCACCTTGCCGTAGTCGTCGCGCTTGTCCAGCACGTACCGGATGAGGCTGCGCGTGGGCGCCAGGCCCAGCCCGCCGGCCACGAACAGCACGTCCTGGCCCTTCATCTCCTCGAACGGGAAGGTGTTGCCGAACGGTCCGCGGATGCCGAGGCGGTCGCCCTCGCCGACCTCCTTCAGTTTGTTCGTCACCAGGCCGATGCTGCGGACCGTGAGTTCGAATCCCTTGCCCTGCGTGGGGCTGGAGCAGATGGAGATGGGCGCCTCGCCCACGCCGAAGACCGTCACGCCGACGAACTGGCCGGGCTGGTAGTCGAGCGTCCCCTCCTCCATCTCGAGGTGGAAGAACCGCTCCGTCTCGGTCATCTGCTCGGCCTTGGTGATGCGTGCCATGTGCGGCACGTACGGGCTTTCGGCCGAAGCGCCTGCTTGGATATCGGCTTGCGTCACGGCTATGGGCTCCTTCCCTGACTCGTCCGGGCCATGGCCCCCTGCTGTCGTGCTGAGCGAAGCGAAGCATCTCGCCGCGGGAGAGAGCCAACGGCTAACGACCACGGCGAGATCCTTCGGGCCATCCGGCCCTCAGGATGACATCCTCTACCGGCTGCCGGCGATCTGGACGTAGGTGTCGCGGATGCTGATGCTGGCCACGCACGCCCGCTCGCACCGGCCGCAGCCCACGCAGCCCGGCCGGCCCGTCTGTTCCAGGATGTACTTGCCCTTGCGGAACATCCGGTGCCGCAGGCGGCTGGAGCGCTGCTCGCGGAAACTCTCGCCCCCCGCCACTTCGGCGAACGGGTCCAACTGGCACGAATCGTAGCGGCGGGTCCGGCAGCCGCCCGAGAGGTCGTCGGCAATCTCGTCGTACACGTCGAAGCAGTAGCACGTGGGGCACGTCGTGTTGCACGACCCGCACGAGAAGCACCGCCGCGCAATCGCCTCCCACACCAGGCTGTCGTACGACGCCTCCAGCACCTCCGGCAGATACTTGACCTCGTACGGCAACTGGTAATGGAAGTTGCTGCGCTTCTCTTCGGTGAACTTCTTGTGGGCCTCCATGTCGGCCTTGGTGGCCTCGCGGACGGTGGCGGCCTCGACGAGGGCCTGGCCCTGTTCGGTCGCCACCTCCACGAAATAGCCCTCACCCATCGGCGTGAGCATGACGTCGTAGCCCGACTCGGGGTACAGCGAGCCCATGTCCAGGCAGAACGAGGACTCGTCGCACGGGGCGGCGCAGTCGACGCCGATGACGGCCGTGTCCGCCCGACGGGCCAGGTAGTGCGGGTCCGCCACGTCCTTCGCGAACGCCGCGTCCAGCGTCGCGATGGCCGTGATGTCGCACGGATGCACGCCCAGCAGGACCGTCGGCTCGTGCTCCAGGACCGCCTCCGGCTGCGGGCCGTCGTCCAGCCGGTACGAGACCAGTTGCTGGCGCGGCGGCCAGAGGAACTTCTTCGGCCCGAGCACCGTCACGTTGTAATCGAGGCGGACGGCGCCGGCGTCCTCCAGGTACTCCCAGCCGAACTTCTCGTCGCTCGCGTCCGAGACGTTCGTTTCCTTGAGGACGGGGGCGGCCACCTTTCGCTCGGCCATGAGGGCCTTGACCCAGGAGGCCAGATCGCTTGCTTGGAGCACCTGTGGCAACATGCGCGTTCGCCCTTTGCTTGTATGGTATCTTGAATCTGAAATCTCAGATTCCAACCTCGCCGTTCAATCCGAATTCCGCAACCCGCAATCCGAAATCACTTCTCCCCCAGCACCTCCGTCACGGTCTGCAGCAGCCGGTCCGGATCGACGGGCTTCTCCAGGAACACCTCGACCGGCATGAAGTCGGCGTCGGTCTGGGGCGAGAACTCGAACCCCGTCTTCTGCGACACGCTCGTCAGCATGACGATGGGG
>CAZNYC010000061.1:0-22868 GCA_964577175.1 uncultured Anaerolineales bacterium | reverse complement strand
TCTTCTTACAGGATATTGGGCGAGTGGCGGAACGGCAGACGCTGGGGACTTAAAACCACCCGCCCGCGCGCAAAACCGGCTTTTTGAGGCCATGAACAGCGCTTTGGGGCACCTTCGCGCCCCGGTTCGCGCCCCTATTTGTCCCTCAGGTATCCCTCAACCCGTGGCCATACGTTAGGTCCTGCCCCGCCCGCCGCCGACGCCGAGGACCTGCGGCAGCGATCCCTCGCCCCCTGACGCGCGGCCACGCGGACCACCAGGTCGCCGCCTGAGCGACGATCCCGCGCGCGGACGACCGGGGCATCGACCGAACCCCCCTTCGCCCACCGGCGACGCCAAGGCGGCCGCCAGCGACGGCCGCACGCCGCCACGTCGGCCGCGCTGGACGGACCCGCCGACACCCCGGCCACCAGGTCGCCGCCTGAGCGACGATCCCGCGCGCGGACGACCGGGGCATCGGCCGGCCCCCCCTCGCCCACGGACGACGCCAAGGCGGCTGCCAGGGACGGCCGCACGCCGCCACGTCGGCCGCGCTGGACGGACCCGCCGACACCCCGGCCACCAGATCGCCGCCTGGGGCACGATCTCGCCCCGACCCGACCGGGGGGCATCGACCGGCCCCCCGTTCGCACGCGGGCGCCGCCGAGACGGTCGTCAGGGACAGCGACACGCCGCCACGTCGGTCAGCCGACGCGGCGGAACTCGGAAGGCCGGGGGGCGTCCCCCGGCCAGCGGGGCGGCGGCGGGGGCGGTCCTCTCCCCCCTGGACCCCTCCCCGCCCCCCGCAGCACTGCCGGCGCGGCCCGGACGGGCCAGCAGGACGCCCTCTCGCAGACGATCCCACCAGGCCGGACCGGACCGCACCCGCCCCTGAGACGGCAAACGCCCTCCCTTCGCCGGCCCGGCGAGGAAACGGGCCACCAGGATGCCCTGTGACGCATGATCTCCCGCCGCCCCGACCCGGACACCGCCACCAGCGCCGTTCGCGAGCGGGCACCGCGGCCGGGCCGCCTGGGTGCCACGCCACGCGGCCGCAACGGACGCCCGACGGCCGCTCGATCTGCAAAAGGTACTACCGGACGGCCGCGCGCAGCGTGACGGCACGCAGAACACCCGCGCCCACAGCCTGACTTTCTTTCGCGCGGTTTTTTCTCATGTTTCCGCGATTCCGGCCTAAAAACGCCGATTCCGCCCTTCGGCCAACGGGGCGAGAGGGCTAAACCCCCCAGTTTAACGTCCTCGCGGCGCGCGCGACGTCCCGGCATATTTCGGGCGGCCCCGGCCCCGGCCTGGCGGGCCCGCCGACGGCCCCGGCCGGCAGGGCCTTCCCCCACGAGGCCCGGCGCGGTAGAACTGCGCCATGCCCAGCCACCCGCCCGAGCTCGCCGCCGGCCTCCGCTGTCCGGCCTGCGGATGCCGGCACCTCGAGGTGGTCTGGACCCGCCAGCGGAATCGCGGCGTGGTCCGGTGCCGCCGCTGCCGCCACTGCGGCCGGCGGATCGTGACCCGCGAGCGCGAGGCCGGCCGGCCGCCGCCGGCCGACGGCGATTGACGCCGGCCCGGGCGCCGGCCCGGCGAGACCCCTGCCGAAACTCCCACACCGGACCGCGCGAGAAATTTCTCGGATTCGTGCTAGCGCGCTAGCACCGCCCGCCGATAGACAGAACCGAGCACCCCGAACCGGAGCCCGTTATGACCAAGCAAACCGCCGCCGACCGCCCGCCCGCCGCCAAGCCCGTGAAACTCGTGGGGGTCCGCCTGCCCGTCCGCACCGCCGCGATGCTACGGACGTGGGCCGTGCTCAACGCCGTCACGCAGGCCAGCACGGCCGACGCGTGCCTTCGCGGCCACCTTGAGGCCCTGCTCGAGACGAAACCGGCAGCATTCCGCCGCGCCTTCCGCGCCGCCGTGGACGCGGCGGCCGCCGCCGCCGAGGCCGACGCCGACGAGGGGCTGGACGGCGGCGGCGGGTGACCGCGAGGACCGGAGAGATCCCATGCCGGACGAACTGAACGCCGACGC
The DNA here is from genome assembly GCA_964577175.1 of uncultured Anaerolineales bacterium. GTDB lineage: Bacteria > Planctomycetota > Phycisphaerae > FEN-1346 > FEN-1346 > BS750m-G62. Next base: position 20,846 of record CAZNYC010000061.1, on the reverse strand, counting down.
CCTGCCGGACGAGCTCGCGATGCCCGTCGAGCCCGACGCGGTGACCTGGCAGCACCTCGAGGCCGCCGACGCCGGCGACGACGGCCCCCGGAAACTCCCCCGCGTCTCGATGCGGGTCTACGGCGGCGGCCCGATGACGCTGCGCGGCTGGCCGTACCCGGTCGTGATCGCCCTCGCCGGCCTCGACTACAAGACCGGCAGCCACCCGCTGCTGCTCGACCACAAGCCCGCCGACCGCGTCGGGCACGCCACGAAGATCGAGATCGCCGCCGGCACCCTCTACGTCGCCGGCGTCGTCAGCTGCACGACCGCCGCGGCCAAGGAGGTCCTCGCGGACGCCCGCAACGGATTTCCCTGGCAGGCCTCGATCGGGGCCCAGCCCAGGCGCGTCGAATTCCTCGCGGAAGGCCGCGAGGCCACGATCAACGGCAGGACCGTCCGGGGCCCGATGCACCTCGTGCACCAGTCTGTCCTCGGCGAAGTGAGCTTCGTGCCGCGCGGCGCGGACACCGACAGCGCGGCGCGAGTCGCCGCCCAACAGAAGGATGAACCAATCATGGAACCGAATGCCACCAACGCCCCCACGGACACCGGGCAGACGCCCGAGGAAATCCGCCAGGCCGAACGCGAGCGAATCCAGGCCATCGACGCCGCCTGCCGCGGTCTCGAGGGCGCCGACGTCGACGGCTGGCGCAAGCAGGCCGTCAACGGCGAGATCGACCTCGAGACGCTGAACGCGCGCCTGGTCGCGAAACTGAAATCGGACCGCCCCAGCGCGCCCGCGCCCCTGAGCGACCGCGGCACGCCGGCCAGCGCCGATGTGATCGCCGCCGCCGCGGTCGAGCTGGCCGGCGTCGCCCTCGCCCCCGAGACGCAGTTTCCGGACGAGGTCCGCAGCCGCGCGGGCGACCTGCGGGCCCGGTCCATGGTCGACCTCTGCGCGGCCGCCCTCCGCCTGGAGGGCCGCGAGGTGCCGCGCGGCACGGGCGAACTGATCCGCGCCGCATTCAGCACTTACGCGCTGCCCGTCGCCCTCGGCGACGCGGCCGGCAAGGTGCTCTTGCAGGCGTACCAGGAGAGCCCCGCGACCTGGCACGCCTTCGCATACGTCGCGGACGCGAAAAACTTCCGGGAACATCAAGCCATCCGGCCGAGCTGGACCGGGCAGATGGAACAGGTGGGGCCCGGCGGCGAGTTGAAACACGGCTCGCTCGACGAGGCCGCGACCGGTTTTCAGGTTGACACGTTTGGCAAGATTCTGGGCGTGACCCGGAAGGACATAATCAACGATGATATGGGATTCCTGAACGATTCGGCCCGGGCGTATGGCAGGATGGCACGCCGCGGCGTTTCGGACCTGGTCTGGTCCGTGATCCTTGCAAACGCCGGGGCCTTCTTCGACGCTGGCCACAACAACCTGGCCACCGGGGCCGCCAGCGACCTCGACGCGGAGTCGCTCGAGCACGCGGTCGGCCTCATGCGGGCCCAGCGCGACGCCGGCGGCAACGACCTCGATCTCGGCCCGGCCGTCCTCGTCGTCCCGCCCGAGTTGGAAGTGACCGCGAGACGGCTGCTCACCAGCGTCGAGATTCAGGCCGCCGAGGGCGAGCCCAGTGGAAACGCCCTCAAGGATCTCGCCGCCCTGGAGGTTGAAGGCCGGATCAGCAACACGACCAAGTTCGACCAGGCCTCGGCTACGCAGTGGTTCCTGTTCGCCGCCCCCTCGGCGGCGGCTGTGATCGTCGCATTTCTCCAGGGCCGCCGGACGCCCGCCGTCGAGTTCTTCGGCCTCGAAGCGGACCCGGACACGCTCGGTGTCAAGTGGAGAGTTTTCCATGATTACGGGTGCGCCCTGGCCGACTGGCGGGCGGCGGTTCGGTCCGACGGCGCATAACGACATCTCCTCGGCGGCGGCTCGGCGTCGCCGCCGGCGGGCGGGCCCCAGCGGCCCGCCACGCGTCGAACAAAGCGGTCAACGGCCGGGCCTCGTGCCCGGCCGTTGGCTTCTCGGACCTGCCCACGCTTGACCCCAGCCCGCCGGCCCGCCACCGCCCCGCCGACCAGGCCCTTCCCGGCCGGCCACCGCCCCGCCGACCAGGCCCTTCCCGGCCGGGCCACCGCCCCGCGGGATCGTCTTGACGACCCGCGCGCCGCGCGGTAAGGTCAAAGCGTCCTGGCGTCGGCGGCCGGGTTTTGAGGTCACTCGCCTTTTCCCGGCCGCCCCGCCGGGACCGACGGAAAGGCGAGTGACATGGCCCACACCTCAACCCCTCACCCCGCCCAACCGCACAGCCCCGACGGCCGGTTCCTCAAAAAGGACAAACCCGCGTGGCTCGTCGTGCGCGAGCAACTGCTCGCGATGGCCGACCGCGACGTACCTTACCCCGTTCCGAAGGGGCAGCGCGGCCTTGCAAAACGGCTCCACCGCGGCCAGCCGACGATCTCCTTGGCGATTGTGGGGTCGAAGCGGCTTGGAATCCCGCCGTGTCCTGACCTCATCGCCTGGATGGAGAAGGCCCAGCCGAAACCGGGATCGCCCTCACGCCTCCGACCGCAGCTCCTGGCGATGGCCGACCGCGGCGATCCCTACCCCGGCTTGCGCAAACTCGCCCACTGGTTCAACACCAACACCGGCAACATCTCGCGGCTGATACGGTCGGCTGATCGCCTGCGCGAGTGGAGGCGCGACGGGAACAAGGGCCGACCCGAGGGATGGCCGCGCCACAAGCGCCACCAGGTGGCCAAAGCCATCAAGGAATACAAGGACGCCGGCGGGAAGTACACGAACGAGGGCGACCTTGCAAAGCGACTCGGCGAGAAGAAGGCCACGGTCCACGTCGCCCTGGTCGATTCCGAGTACGCCGGCGAGTTCCGAGGCTGGCGGGCCGCGGCCGGCACCAAGCCGGGCCCGGACTCGCGCATCCTGCCGAAACTTCTAGCGAAGGCGGACCGGGACGAGCCGTTCAGGGGGTTCCGGCCCTTGGCCCGCGAGTACAAATGCGACGCGAAAACGATCCGACGCCTCGTCAGCCAAAACGAGACGCCGCAGGAGTGGGCGGACCGGAAGCCCAAGGGAAGGCCCACGATAGAGGACCGCCTGCTCGACAAGGCACGGGCTCACGAGCCCTACACGAGCGACGGTGCTTATGCCCACGAGTTCGGGTGCAGAGGAGACAGCGTCGCCAGGGTCGTCCGACGCAATCCGGAACTCCACGATTGGCAGAAGAAGAGCGAGGCGCAGCAGCGCGCCCAGCAGGTATCTGATGACAAGGAAGCGGCAGACAGCCCCCCGGCCGACGGCGGCCGGGCCAGTCAGCCTGCCAACGCGCCCCCGGCCACCCCCCCCGTCACGTTGCGAGAGTTCATCAAGCGGTTTTGCGTGCCCCTCGCACCGGACGCCAGGGCTGCCAAGAATCTACTGAACTCCCGTTTCGCCGAACTTCAGCGACTGCATCGACACGGCAAAGTCGCCCTTCCTCCACACACCGGGAACTGGCGGCCGGGGCAGAAGAAGTACTACCATCCTGAACCACTGCGCCAGGCTTGGCCGACCTTCCAGAAAGCCCTCCCCGGCCTTCCTGATTTGAAGTAACCCCCCCCCTTCAGCCCCCGGAAAAGCGCGCCAAGCGCGCCGAAAAGCGCGCCAAGCGCGACCAAAGCGCGCCAAGCGCGTCCACCGTCTGGACCGCCCACGCCGCCAGCGGTACGGTCCGAGTAGATTCACCGGCGGGTCTGGACGCCGGCGACGTGGACGGGGGAAGAGGAGCCGGCGGGCCGGGGTCGGGCCCGGCTCGCCGGCGGGAGGAGCGAGCAGCCGGCCGTGGCAGGAGGGCGTGCTCGCGTCGCCATAATTCTACACCGCCGCCGCGGTTGCTGCAAGACGCGAAAGGAGCCCCGACGTGCTAGACGTGCCCGGCGAGTACGCGAAGGCCCCGCTCATGCTGACGCGCGACCTGGGCCTCAGCGATAAGGAAGCGTGGACCTGGCAGTGGATCGCACACTACCAGCCCACCTCGGACCAGCCGGCCAGCGACCGCGACGGGCCGCTCGGGTCCAAGCGGTTGGCCGAGAAAATCAACACGCCCCATCGGACTTTTCAACGACGTTTGGCTCACCTGAAACGGGCCGGCTGCGCGCAGACCATCGAGCGCCCCGGGAAGGAAACCCTCATTTACGCCCGCCTTCCGGACCTCGGCCAAGCCACCCCCGCCGCCTCCGACGACCCGCGCCAAAATGGCGCGGGTACCCCCGACCCGCGCCAAAATGGCGCGGGTACCCGCGCCAATCTGGCGCACCCCCGCGCCAAAATGGCGCGGGTCCCCTACAACAATGGGACAAGTAGGACAAGGGGAGAGGGACACACCCCGCCCCCCGCGCTGCGCGATCGGATTAACGGCCAAGACGACCAGACGCAGGCCGAAATCCTGGCCGGGGCCTACATGCCCCGCCGCACTGGCCTCGCCCTCCGGGTCGACGAGGAAGAGGCCGTCGCCAAGATCGCCCGGCTGATCCGCCAAGGCGCCTCGGCCGACGGAATGGCGGCCTTCCTGGCCGCGACGCCACACGTGGATTCATACCCGCAGAAACTGGCCGACGAGGCGGCGGCCTGGGCCCGCGACGAGCAGCAGCGGCAGGTCCGCGAACGGATCGACCGCATCCGCCGCGAGGGCCGCACCGCCGCCCACCACGCCCTCCCCGACGGCGGCCAGGAGGTCGGTCGGGTCCGCTTCGCCGACGCCGCCGCCGACCCGCCGCACCTGGTGATCGAGGTCGACCGGACGCCGCCGACGCCGACCCGACAAGATCAGATGGCCGACTTGGATAAGACCATTGCGGCCATGGCCAAGGTGTCGCCCGGGTGCCCGATGGAGCTCAACGCCCGCGCCGAACTCGCCCGCCTCGAGGGTGGAGCCGAGCCCGAACCGCCGGCGCCCGAGGTAGAGCGCCTCGACCTCCGCACCCTCGAGGACCTGGACGGTTGGCAATTCCGCGCGCCGGACGGCGGGCCGATGCTCCAAGACCTGCGGCGGCAGCGGGGTCCGGACGCCCCGTCGCCGGGCGATGCCCCGCCGCCGGCCGAGCCGGACCTGGCGGCAGCGCGAGAAGGGAGATCGCCATGACCGGCAATGCAGCCCTCGTTTTGGGATACCTCCTTCGCTACGCCCGCGGCCGGCAGCGGGCCCGAACGCAGTCACGCATCGCCGCCGACCTCCGCGGCCTCGGCGCCGAGATCACCGTCCGCGACGTCCGGGACATCCTGGCGGACCTGGTCCTGGCCGGCGCCCCCGTCGGAACGACCGCCGGCACGCCCGCCGGCGCGTTTCTCTGCGAGAGTCGGGAAGATTTCTTGATAGCATACGCGAATTTGTACAAGCGGGTCCGCCGGCAGGCGAAGCGGTGCGAGCGGTTCAAGGAGACCGCCCGCGCCGCCCTGAGCGGGCAGGCCACATTCAACTTCATCACGGCGGAGCAGACGCTCGCCGATCTGGAAGCCGCGCCGCTCCTGGCGACGGCCGCGGCGGAAGCGGGGGAGGGGAGACGCCCATGAACGGCCACGTTGATCTCGGGGACCTGCCGGTGGTCCTGACGCCTGAGGATGTCTGCGGCGTCCTTCGCAAGCGCGTCCAGCGCCCCAGCCAGACCGTCCGCGCCCTGGAGGCGAATGGCCTCCGCGTCCTGCGGGTGGGGCGAGATCTGCGGGTCCTTCGTAAGGACCTGGAGGCGTTCCTGGCCGGCGCCGGCGCGGGGGCGGACCGATAACGTGAAAGGAGCAAGACGTGCCGAAACGAACACGCAAGACGAGCCGGACGAAGGGCCGGAAGCAGGAGCCGCCGGCCGAGGTCCTGGAGACGACCCGCGAGGTGGATGTCGCCCTGCTACGGATCGCCCAAGCCGAGGCCGCGGCGGAGAAGATCACCGGCGCGGCCGAGATGCGGATCCGCCGCATCCGCGAAAGTGCGGCCGCCCGCGCCGCCGAGGCCCTGGAGCAGGCCAAGGGCCTCCGCAAAGCCGTGGAAGGATGGGCCAAGAAGAACAAGCGGACCTTCGGCCCGGCCCGCAGCCTCGCCCTCCCCCACGGCCGTCTCGGGTGGCGACGGGTGACCAGGATCGCATACAAGGCCAAGGCTAACGACGTGGTGGCCGCCCTCGAGGCCGCCGGCCTCGAGGATGCCCTGCTCGTCACCAAGCGGCCGAACAAGGATGTCCTCGCAACTTACGAGGACGAGACCCTGGCGGACCTCGGCGTCCGCCGCCGGACGGCCGACCGCTTCTACGCGGACGTTACGACGGAGACGCCGCCGGCGGGCGACTGAGGGCCGGGCCGCGGGGTTTTCCATTGACTTGCCGCGCCGCCCGGCGCAGGGTGGAGGCGTGATGAGAACGTCCGATCCCAGCACCGTTGACCTTGGGCCGCCCGACCGGAAGCCCGCCCCGCGGGCGTTCTCATCACACCGGACCGGGCGGCCCGACCATTAGGGGCAGACCGATGACACGCGGAACCGTGACGCATTCGAACCGCTACCGGGTCACGGTCGTCACCGAGCGGGGACGCGACCATCCCTTCCGCCTCCGGATCGTGGACCGCCTGACCGGCGAGCGGCGCCGCGAGACGATTCGCGACCTGACCAGCACGCGCGCGAAACGCGAGGCCCACGAACGCGCCGCGCAGAAAGAGGCCGAACTCAACGGCGGCGGTGCGGCCGCCGGCCCGACGTCCTGGACGGATGCCCGCGACCAGGCCCTCGCGACCATCGCGGCCGAGACCCGCCCGGCCACGCTGCGGGCCTACCGCAAGGTCGTCCTCGTCTTCGAGCGGTACGCCGAGGCCGTCCTGACGTGCCGCCCGGGCCCGGGCCCCGACGGCAAGCGGCTTCAGTACGTGGAGCAGGTGACGCCGACGATGGTCCGCGGTTTCCCGGGCTGGCGCCGGACGCACGGCCGGACCCGCCACGGCAAAGGCCCGATCCCCGTCCGCGAGACGACCGTCAACCGCGACCTGAAGCATCTGCTCTCGTTCTGGAACGCCTACCTGATGAAACTCGGCCTCGCGGCGACGAACCCTTGGAAGCATGTCCGCCTGCTGCGGGCTTTCCGCCGGCAGCCGACGCGACTCAACCGCCGCCAGTGCGACGCGCTGCTGCATCAGGCCGGGGAGATGGGGACAAAACTCCACGCCGCCGCGGCCCTCGCGGCCGAGACGGGACCTCGCGTCGGGGAACTCAGCCACGTCACCTGGCAGCACATCGATACCGGCAATGGGAAGTGGCTCATCACCGAGGAACCCTGCGGCTGGCGGCCGAAGGGCGTCGAGGAACGGCTGGTCGGCTTCACCGCCGAGACGGGGCGGTTGCTGGAAGAGTACCGGTCCAGCCGCGTCGCCGAGCTGGTCGGCCAGGGCCTCTCGGCCGAGGACGCCCGCCTCGTCGTCAACGCCGGGCCGGTCTTCGGCCGCGGCACGACCGCCGACGAGGATCCGTGGGAACGCGAATTCAATGCGGACCTCAAGAAGGCCTGCCTGCTCGCCGGCGTCCCGCCGATCACGTGCCACGGCCTGCGGTACACCGTCGGCCGCCTCGCCGCCGACGCCGGGGCGACGCCGTGGCAGGTCCAGGCCATGCTCGGCCACGCCGCCATGGCCACGACGCTCCACTACGTCGGCCGGGACAAGCCCGGCGCCGCGCGGGCGGCGTTCGAGGCCCTCACCCGCAACGCTTCGGAGACAATTTGTCCCTCAGGTGTCCCTCAGGACCTGGACGCGGGCCTGGCCGGCGACGGCGAAACCGACGTAAGCCCCGACGGCTACGAGACTTAGAAGGAGCATGGGCGAGTGGCGGAACGGCAGACGCTGGGGACTTAAAATCCCCTGGGCCCTTGGCCCGTGCGGGTTCGACTCCCGCCTCGCCCACCAGCCCGGCTTCGCCGGGCAGCGCAGGGGAGCAGGAGAGAGGAGAGCAGGAGCGAAACGCAAGGGCTTACGAAGGCCTGTGTCGGTTGCCTGCTTACGGGGTGCTCACCTGCGGTCTCCTGTTCTGCTTTCTGCTGTTCTTGGGCCGCCTGTCCGTGTGCCTTCACGGCAAGGCTTGGCCGACCGGATCGCTTGTTTCAGCAGGGCCGGACCCTACCCCGCCCGAGCGCCGGGTCAGGCGCCCTTGCGTCCTTTGCCGTCCTTTCTGCGGCCGGTATGCTTCTTCGCCTCGTCCTCCGGCCGGTGGGCGCGGAACAGGATGCGGATCGGCACCTCGGCGAACGGCAGTTCGTCGCGCATCCGATTTTCGATGAATCGACGGTACGACTGCGTGAACAGGTCCGGGTGGTTCACGAACAGGACGATCGTCGGCGGGGCCACCGCCACCTGCGTGGCATAGTACACCTTCGGCAGGGTGGCGGTGGGGGAGGGCGGCTGGTTCTCCTTCATCGCCGACCGCAGGACGCGGTTCAACGTGCCTGTCGCCACGCGCGTATGGGCCTGCTTGTGCAGCGCGCGGGCCAGGTCGACGGTGGCCGGCACGTTCCGCGCCTCGGTCGCCGTCGTGAACGCCAGCGGCGCGTAATCGAGGCCCGGCAGCATCTTCGTGAGATAATCGGCGTAGTCGTCGGTGCCGGCGTATCCCTTGGCCAGGTCCCACTTGTTGACGACGAGGACGACGGGGCGGGCCTGTTTCTCGATCTCGGCCGCCAGGTGCTTATCGACCTGGCTGACGGGCACGGCCGCGTCGATGAGCAGCAGGACGACGTCGGCCCGTCGGATGGACTCCATCGCCCGCGTCAGGCTGTAGAACTCGATGTCGTCGGCCAGGCTCTTGCGTTTTCGGACGCCGGCGGTGTCGATGGCCACGTACGTCAGGCCGTCTTTCTCGAAGCGGATGTCGACGGCGTCGCGGGTGGTGCCGGGCGTCTCGGAGACGATGACCCGCTCGCCGCCGGCCAGGGCGTTCAGGAAGGTGCTCTTGCCGGCGTTGCGTTTGCCGACGATGGCGATGCGCATGGCGACGTCGGCGGGGGCCTCGTCCGCGCCTTCGGGGAGCCGCTCGGCGATGGCCTCCAGGAGGTCGGCCCGGCCCCGTCCGTGCTTCGCGCTCACCGCGAGGACCGGCTCGTAGCCGAGGGCGTGGAAGTCGGCCGCCCCGGCCTCGTGGTCCTTGTGGTCGGCCTTGTTGGCGGCGACGATGACGGGGACCTCCGTGGGGCGGAGTCGGCGGGCGATCTGCTCGTCGAGCACCTGCCGGCCGTCGCGAATGTCGACGACGAAGACCACCAGGTCCGCCTCGGCGAGGGCGAACTCGATCTGGCCGGCCACGTCGGCCGACAGGTCCGCCTCCGTCCGGAAGTCCATGCCGCCCGTGTCGACGAGTTCGAACCAGCGGTCGTCGGCCTCGATGAGCGTGGCGACGCGGTCGCGGGTGACGCCGGCCGTCGGCTCGACGATGGCGATCCGCCGGCGCGCGAGCGTGTTGAACAGGCTCGACTTGCCGACGTTCGGCCGACCCACGATGGCGACTTTGGGCAGGGGCATCAGAGGCGAATGCGGAATGCGGAATGCGGAATGCGGAACGGCGACGGCCCGGCCCCACGTGAGCCTGCGGCGCCGCCGAGTCCCACGCCCGACTACCGCGCGTCGGGCGCATCCTTAAACGTGAGTCTTACCCACTTCTTCTTGCCGACACGCAAGACGGAACCGCTGGCCGAGTTGGGGTCGATCGTTGCCTTGGGGTCGGTGATCTGGTCCTCGTCGAGCCAGACGGCTGCCTGCCGGATGAGGCGCATGGCCTCGCTGTTGCTCGCGGCAAGCCCCGCCGCGGTGAGGCACGAGGCCAGGCCCACGCGGCCGGTGCCCGTGTCGACGTGCAGGACGGCCGGTGAGAGGCGGACCTCCGGGATGTCGCTCGGCTGCGCGTGCTCGGCGAAGACGCGCCGGAAGTCTTCGGCGGCGGCGTCGGCGGACGCCTCGCCGTGGTACCGGGCGGTGACCGTCCGGGCGAGGCGCTCCTTGGCGTCGCGCGGATGCTCGGTTTGCAGCGCCCGGCGCACCTCGTCCAGCGGCACGGTCGTCAGGAGCGTGAAGTAGTTCTCCATCAGCCGGTCCGGGATGCTCATCAGTTTGCCGAACATGTCCCGCGGCGAATCGGTGACGCCCACGGTGTTGCCCTTGGACTTCGACATTTTTTCGGTGCCGTCGAGGCCCACGAGCAGGGGCATGGTGAGGACGACCTGGGCTTCGCGGCCGGCGGCCCGCTGGAGTTCGCGGCCGGCGAGGCAGTTGAACGTCTGGTCCGTGCCGCCGAGTTCCACGTCCGCGCGGGTCGCCACCGAATCGTGGGCCTGCATCAGCGGATACAGGAATTCGTGCACGCCGATGGGGTCGCCGGCCTTGTACCGCCGCTCGAACGAATCGCGTTCCAGCATGCGGGCGACGGTCATGTTCGCGGCGAGGCGCAGGACGTCGGCGAAGGAGAGGCCGGCGAGCCACTCGGAGTTGTAACGGATCTCGATCGTTTCCTCCGACAGGTCGAGCACCTTGCCGGCCTGCTCGAAGTAGGTGTGGGCGTTCTCGCGGATCTGTTCCTCGTTGAGCACCGGCCGCGTGTGGTCCACGCCGGACGGGTCGCCCACGCGGGCGGTGTAGTCGCCGATGATGAGGACGGCCTTGTGGCCGAGGTTCTGAAATGTGCGCATCTTGCCCATGACGACGGTGTGGCCGAGGTGGATGTCCGGGGCGGTGGGGTCCATGCCGAGTTTGACGCGCAGGGGCCGCCCCTGGTGGACGGCGGCGGCGAGTTTGTCGCGCAGGTCGTGGTCGGTGTAGATCTCGACCGCGCCGCGGCGGAGGGCGTCGAGTTGCCGCTCGGCCTCGTCGCGGACGCCCTTTGGGAAATCGTCAAACGCCATCGCCTTCGCTCCATGGGATTGGCGGATGTAGGGTGGGTTCTCTGGACCCACCGTTGCTGTTGCCAGAGACCGCGTGGGTGCAAAGCACCCACCCTACGCGCTCGAAGTCCATCGCCTTCGGCTCCGTGTGGCGGTGAGGTCAGGTTCCGCGTGGGTGCAAAGCACCCACCCTACGCGCTCGAAGTCCATCGCCTTCGGCTCCGTGTGGCGGTGAGGTCAGGTTCCGCGTGGGTGCAAAGCACCCACCCTACGCGCTCGGCCTCGTCGCGGACGCCCTTTGGGAAATCGTCAAACGCCATCGCCTTCGCTCCATGGGATTGGCGGATGTAGGGTGGGTTCTCTGGACCCACCGTTGCTGTTGCCAGAGACCGCGTGGGTGCAAAGCACCCACCCTACGCCTACGCCTGTCCGAGCGGCACACTATAGTGCAGGGGGCGGCGGGTTGAAAGGGATTTCCCGAACGCGGAATGCGGAGTGCGGAATATGGAACGAGACGAAATCGGAAATTGGAAAGTGGAAATCGGAAAGAACGGCAACGTCAACGGCAGCCTCACACAGAGTCGCCAAGCCGCCAAAACGGGTACGGCGGAAAAGGAATGAACAGCCAACGGCAACGGCGATGTCTGCTGCCCCGTCAGGGGCGACTGTTCTGTAGCCACGGGCGCGAGCCCGTGGATGCGAAAGCCGCATATCCCCCTTGTTTCGGAGCCCCGCAGGGGCGATTGGGTTCAGTCGCCCCTACGGGGCTCCTCCATACCACATGCCCATCCATCCCACGGGCTGGTGCCCGTGGCTACAGTACAGCCGTGCCTCCGGCACTTGGCAATGCGGAATGCGGAGTGCGGAACGGTTCGAAAGCGGAAACCGGAAGGCGGAATGATACGAAATCGGAAACCGAAAAGCGGAAATCCGAAATGACAACAAACGGCAGCGCGGCAGGCCGCTTCGCTACAGCACCGCCGCGAAGGAACAGGACCAGTCGCCCTTGTCGACCTGGATGCACTGGACGCCCGGCACGCGGGTCGTGATTACCTCTCGGCCGTTCCGTACCGTGACCATTTCTTTCTCTTTGAACTTGACCCACCAGAAGGTCTCGTGCTCCGTCACGGAGGAGGGCTCCGGCCAGAAGTCGTCCGTGGGTTCCCAGAAGGCTTTGGTTGCCGCGATGACTTTCGGCACCTCTTCGGCTGCCGTGCTGCCTTCGAGCAGGGAGATCGTTGTCTGCGGTTGCGTTCCGTATACTCCGGGCTGGGAAGGGGGCTCGGAGTTACAGGACGCGAGCGCAAGGGCGCTCAGAAGAACGGGAATCCGACGGGCCATTCTCCAGCCTCCTGGGTCACCACTCCACTGCCGCCCGGCGGCGGGTGAGCGCGGCGGGTACGGAGACCCGCCGCGCATGAATCTCGCGCGTCATGGAGGCCGGCCTACGGTGTCTCGCCCGGTTCGGCCATTTTCTGGAGGGCCTTTTCGACGCGCTCCATCGCCTTGCCGTAGCCGGCCCAGTCGCCCTCCTTCAGGCGCTGCTGGGCCTGGCGGTAGGCCTCGATGGCCTCGGCGGCGGCGCCGGCGGGAACGGGACGCTCTTCGGGCGGACCTTCCTCGGGCGGTTTCTCGGGCGGCGGCTCGACCACGGGCGGGGCCTCGCCGAGGACGGCCTCGACCGCCTCGCGCAGCGTCTTCCGCATGACCACGCGGTCCTTCGTGGCTGCAATGACCCGCCGCAGTTCCGGGAACCGCGTCTGCTCGCTTTCCAGGTACAAGGGTTCGACATAGAGGACGGCCTCGCCGATGGGAATGACGAGCAGGTTCCCGCGGATGACGCGGCTGCCCCGCTGGTCCCACAGCGAGATCTGCCGGCTGATGGCGTCGTTCTTGTCGATGTTCGCCTCGATCTGCTGCGGCCCGAGGAAGAGGCGTTCCTTCGGGAAGTTGTAGACGAGCAGACGTCCGTAGTGCTCGCCGTCGCACCGGCCGGCCATCCAGGCGATCATGTTGTTCTTGCGCAGGGGCGTGACGGGCAGCATGAGCAGGTACTCGGGCTCGGCCTCGCCCGGCAGGCGCATGATGATGTAGTACGCCTTGACGGGCTGCGGCCGGCCGCGGTACTGCTCCATCGGCCGCTGCCAGAGGTCCTCGCGGTTGTAGAACACCCGCGGGTCCGTCATGTGGTAGGTGAAGTACTGCTCGGCCTGCACGTCGAGGAGGTCGATCGGGTACCGCACGTGCCGGCGCAGGGCTTCGGGCATCTCGCCCAGGTCGCGGAAGAGGTCCGGGAAGATCCGCCGGGCCACCCGGACGATGGCGTCGTTTGGGTCGGCCACGTAAAACCGGGTCTCGCCGCTGCGGGCGTCGACCGTTACCTTGACGGCGTTGCGCACGTAGTTGGTCGTGCGGCGGTTCTCGCCGAACGCGACGGGCGCCGCGTACGGGAACCGCCCCGTGCGGGTGTAGGCGTCGATGATCCAGACGATGCGGCCGTCGGCCACGACGGGGTACGGGGCCTGGTCGTACTCCAGGAACGGGGCGATGCGGCGGACGCGCTCCGCCACCTGCCGCCGCCACAGCAGCCGCGTCTCGCCGGTGAAACTGTCGGTCAGCAGGATGTTCCAGTCCTGGAAATGGTAAGCGAAGAGCATCCGCCTGAGGTAGGAGTTCACCGGGATGCCGGCGTCCTGGTCGTACTGGGTGTAGACGTTCTCGTCGCCGACGGGGTAGTGGAACTCGTCCTGGCGGGTGCGGACGAAGACGTAATCGCCGGTGAGCTGGCCGAAGTAGATGGACGGGTCCTCGACCTCGATGGGCACGGAAGTCTTGGGCGGGATGTCGCGGACCCACAGTTCCGGCCCGCCGCTCTCGGTCACCGCGTTGACGGGGCTCATGCACAGGCCGTACCCGTGCGTGTACAGGAGATGCCGGTTCACCCACGTCTGGCTCTGCTGCTGGAGGGCGGCAAAGTTGAGTTCGCGGACGGAGAGGCTGACCTGGCGGTAGTCGTCGGCAAGGTGGTACCGGTCGGTGTCGATCTTCGGGAAGACGTAGTAGGTGCGGAGGCCCTGGATCTCGTTGTACGTATCGCGGAGGGCCCGGTAATCCCACAGCCGGATGTTGGCGATGGTGCCCTCGGCCTGCTGAAGGACGTCGCGGGTGATTTCGCCCGTGGCGGGGAACTCCTGCTCCTGGACGTCCGCCAGGTCGAACGCGAAGCGCGTGGCCTCAATGTTGTGGGCCAGGTACGGCCCTTCGCGGGCGAGTTCGTTGGGCTGGACCTCGAACCGCTGCCGGATCGCCGGGTACCCCCCCGCCGCCACAACGTGGGCGATGACGAGGGCGATGATCCCGCCGGCGGCGATCTTGGGCCGGCCTCGGACGCCCGCGGCGAGGATCACGCCGGCCGTCACCACGCTCGCGACCATCATGCCGTAGTAGACGGGCATCCGGACGTTCACGTCCGTCCATCCCGCGCCGAAGACCGCGCCCTCCGAGGCAAGGAGCAGTGCGTACCGGTCCAGCCAGTAACCGAGGGCGACCGCCAGCAGGGCCATTGCCACCAGGGCGGCCAGGTGGACCGTCGACGCCCGGGTCATCCGGGCGTACTGCCAGCCGATGGCCCCGTTCAGGAAGTACGCCGCCGCCGCCCCGAGGGCGCCCAAGATCGCCATCGACATGGCGTAGCCCTTGAGGCCCTGGACGAGCGGCAGGACGAAGACGTAGGCTTGCGCGTCGTGCTCCAGGATGGGGTCGGTCCAGCCGAAATCCGCCCGGTGGAGAAACTGGAGGACGTCGAACCAGTGGGCCTCGGCCCCCTGGGCGAAACCGAGGCCGACGATGACGCCGAAGCCCACGCCCGCCAGCATGACGTACTTGCGGATCTTCGAGGCCGAGAGCGTCCACTTCACGCCCTTGACCTGGAAGTGGTGGCCGGGCGAGAGGCGGCAGGCCAGGATGACGTGGCCGGCCAGCCAGGCCGTCGTCACCACGAGTCCGCCCGCCCACAGGAGGATCTTCGTCCAGAACTCGGTCGTGAAGACGCTCACGTAGCCGAGGGAATCGAACCACAGGTAGTCGGCGATGAGGCCGACGACCTCGCTCAGGACGATGAGCGCCAGGATGATCGCCCCGACGACATAGAGCGCCCGCTTGTGGCGCTTCAGCAACACGGTGCCGGACGGCTCGGTAGCCATGCCCCTTATCATAAGGGTCTGGGTGGCCGGCCCGCAAGGTATCCTTTTTCTTCTTGACCGGGCCCCCGGATGCCGATACAGTTCCGTGACCATGACTCCGCGCACCGAGAACCTGGCCCTGGGCCTTCGGCTGTAACGCCCCGGGGTCGCTGCGCGCGGACGAAAAGACACGCCGGCCTCGGGAAAGGTTCCCGGGGCCGGTTTTTTTGTATTTATTCAGCCCGGTAAAGTGAAGATGTCATTCTGAGGCCTCGCTTGCGAGGCCGAAGAATCTCGCCGCGGGATAGGCGACAAGGCGAGATTCTTCGTCGCGGCTTCGCCGCTCCTCAGAATGACAACCTCGAACGATTCTTCTCCGGACTCCATAGCCGCGGGACTTGTCCCGCGCGCGGGTTTCGACTATAAGAGGACTTCGCACGAGGAGACGGGCCATGCCCAAGCGCAACGGCAAACGGGTGTACGTGTTCGACACGACGCTCCGCGACGGCGAGCAGTCGCCGGGCGCCAGCATGAACCTGACGGAGAAACTCGAGGTCGCCCGGGCCTTGGAACTCCTCGGTGTCGACATCATCGAGGCGGGGTTCCCCATCACCTCGCAGGACGACTTCGAGGCCGTCCGCGCCGTCGCCGCCGAGGTCAAGCGGCCGGTGGTGGCGGGTCTGGCGCGGTGCGTGGACAAGGACATCGACCGGGCGGCCGAGGCCGTCGCCGAGGCCCGGCGCCCCCGCATCCACGTCTTCCTTGCCACCAGCCGCATCCACCGCGAGCACAAACTCCGCAAGGCCCGGAGCGAGATCCTCCGCCTCGCCGTCGCGGGCACGGAGCGCGCGAAGCAGGCGGTCGCGGACGTCCAGTTCTCGCCCGAAGACGCCGCCCGCACCGAGCCGGACTTCCTCGCCCGCGTCGTCGAGGCCGTCATCGACGCCGGCGCCACGACCGTCAACATCCCCGACACGGTCGGCTGGGCCACGCCGGACGGGTTCCGCGGTCTTCTCGAGCACCTGTTCGAGCACGTGCCGAACATCGCGAAAGCCGTCATCGCCGTCCACTGCCACGACGACCTGGGCATGGCGGTGGCGAGCAGCCTGTCGGCCGTCCAGGCGGGGGCCAGGCAGGTGGAGTGCTGCGTCAACGGCCTGGGCGAACGGGCCGGCAACGCCGCCCTCGAGGAGGTGGTCATGGCCCTGGCGACCCGCCAGGACGCCTTCGACGGCTGCTGGACGAACATCAAGACGGAGCGGCTGTACCCGACGAGCCGCCTCGTCAGCCGCGTGACCGGCCTCACGGTCGCGCGCAACAAGGCGGTGGTGGGCGAGAACGCCTTCGCCCACGAGTCGGGCATCCACGCCGACGGCGTCCTGAAGAAGCGGACCACCTACGAGATCATGGACCCGAAGGCCGTCGGGGTGGCCAAGAGCACCCTCGTGCTCGGCAAGCACTCCGGCCGGCACCAGTTTCGCCGGCGGCTGAAGGACCTGGGGTTCCGCCTGTCGGCCGAGGAGATCGACCACCTCTTCTTCGGGCCGTTCAAGGCCCTGGCCGACCGCAAGGGCGAGGTCTTCGACGAAGACATCGAGGCCCTCGTCGAGAGCGAGGTCCTCACGGTGCCCGAGGTGTGGCGCGTCCGCGGGCTCCAGGTGGCCACCGGCACCGCCGGCATGCCGACCGCCACGGTGGAACTGGAGAAGGTGGCGACCGGCGAGGCCCGCCGCGACGCCGCCACCGGCGACGGGCCCGTCGACGCCATCTTCCGGGCCGTCGAGCGGCTGACGGGTGTCTCGCTCCAGTTGAGGGATTACCAGATCCGCTCCGTGACCGGCGGGAAGGAGGCCCAGGGCGAGGTCCGTCTCGAAGCCGCCTACGACGACCGGACGGTCACCGGGCGGGGCGTCTCGACCGACGTGCTCGAAGCCAGCGCCCGCGCGTTCGTCAACTGCATCAACCGCGCCCTCAGCCGCGACCGCGCCGGCAAGACGGGCGCGAAGAAGAAAACCAAAAAGAAGGCCAAACGCAAGCGCGCCGCGTCGAAGCGCAAATCGAAATCGAAGGAAGCAAAACCTAAACGCAAATAGTATATTTATCGACTCACGAAAAAGCACTGTGTTCATCGAGCCAGGCCGTCATGCTGAGGCGCCGCTTGCGGAGCCGAAGCATCTCGCCGCGGGAAAGGCATCAAGGCGAGATTCTGCGTCGCGGCTTCGCCGCTCCATAGAATGACCACCGCCGACATGACTTCGACCTGGATCCGTAGCCGCCCGGCTTGCCCGGCGCGGGCCGTTCATGACGCACGGCCGGACAAGGCCGGCCGTGGCACCTGAGCAAAAGGAATCACCCATGGCAGCGCAGACCCCAAAGAAAGCCGTCCTCGCCTACTCCGGCGGGCTCGATACCTCCGTCATCCTGCCCTGGCTGCGGGAGACGTACGGCTGCGAGGTCGTCGCGTTCGTGGCCGACGTCGGGCAGGGCGGCGGCGAACTCGACGGCATCGTCGAGAAGGCCAAGCAAAGCGGCGCCTCGGAGGTCTACGTCGAGGACCTCCGCGAGGAGTTCGTCACCGAGTACCTCTGGCCCATGCTCAAGGCCGGCGCCGTCTACGAGGGCAAGTACCTCCTCGGCACCAGCATCGCCCGCCCCCTCATCGCCAAGAAGCAGGTCGAGGTGGCCCGCCTCTCCGGCGCCGACGCCGTCGCCCACGGCGCCACCGGCAAGGGCAACGACCAGGTCCGGTTCGAGTTGACGTTCATGGCCCTGGCGCCGGACCTGGCGGTCCTTGCCCCCTGGCGGGACCCGCGATGGACCCTCACCAGCCGCGAGGCCGCCGTCGAGTACGCCGAGGCGCGCGGCATCCCGATCGCCCAGTCCAAGGAGAGCATCTACAGCCGCGACCGCAACCTCTGGCACCTCAGCCACGAGGGCGGCGAACTGGAGGACCCCGCGAACGAACCGCAGGACCGCGTCTTCGTCCTCTCCACGCCCCTCAGCCAGGCGCCGGACGAGCCGGAGTACGTCGAGGTGGAACTCGAGGCCGGCGTGCCCGTGGGCCTCGACGGCGAGCGGCTCGGGCCGGCCGAGATCGTCGAGCGCCTCAACGCCCTCGGCGGCAAGCACGCCGTCGGGCAGGTGGACCTCGTGGAGAACCGGCGCGTGGGCATCAAGTCGCGCGGCGTGTACGAGACGCCCGGCGGCACGATCCTGTACGCCGCCCACGCGGCCCTGGAGGCCCTGTGCCTCGACCGCGACACGCTCCACCACAAGCAGCAGGTCGCCCTGTGGTACGCGGACCTCGTGTACGACGGCCGGTGGTTCTCGATGCTGCGCGAGGCGCTCGACGCGTTCGTCGACCGCACGCAGCAGCACGTGACGGGGACGGTGCGGCTGCGCCTCCACAAGGGGCACGTGGTGTACGCCGGCGCCACCTCGCCGCACAGCCTCTACAGCACGGACCTGGCGAGTTTCGTGATGGGCGAGGAGTACGACCCCGCCGACGCCACGGGGTTCATCCACCTGTTCGGCCTGCCGCTGAAGGTCCAGGGCCTGGCGCGGCGGAAGGAGCAGGGCGACTGAATCCGCGCAGTGTGCTTCACGTTCGCCGCGGCGCTTGCGCCGCGCGTGCCGTTCGAAGGCGCTCAGCAAGTCGAAAGGCGACGCGCATGAACCTGACGCTCATCGGCTACCGCTGCACGGGCAAGACGACGATCGCCGAGATCCTGGCCGAGGCCCTCGGCTGGCCGCTCATCGACACCGACGCCCGCATCCAGGCGCGTGCCGGCCGCAGCATCCAGGAGATCGTCGACGAGGGCGGGTGGCCGGAGTTCCGCCGCATCGAACGCAACGTCGTCGGCGAGGTCGTCGAGGCCGACGAGCAGGTCGTCAGCGCGGGTGGGGGCGTGGTGCTCGACGACCGCAACACGCGCCGCCTCCGCGAGAGCGGCAAGGTCGTGCTCCTGACCGCCCCGGCGGAGGTTATCTGGGAGCGGATGAAGGCCGACGACAAGACCCCCGCCCAGCGGCCGGACCTCACGGACGCGGGCGGCATCGAGGAGGTCCGCACCCTGCTGGCCGAACGCAAACCCACCTACGACGCCGCCTGCCATTACCGCATTCAGACGGACCGGTTCTCGCCCGAGGAGACCGCCGGCCGCATCCTCGCCTGGCTCAAGGCAAATCGCTATATCTGAGCAATATGCTGCGCCATGAGCGCGGTGGGTCTCCGCACCCACCGCGCCCGAATGAGCGACCGTGTTTCCGCGCGGGGGTACGGAGACCCGCCGCGCTACCGCGGGGGCGCCGCGTTTTTCCGGTGGCGCAAAACAGCGCGGCCCGTACGGGCCGCGCGTGCTGGGGCTCGCCATGCTGGCGAGATGGTCGTCGTCGGACCGGGCCGTGGAGCCGATCCGGCCGGGTTCTCAGCGCCGGGGAAGCATGAACCAGGGCGGGCCGTCCGACAGGGCCGGATCCCGCACCATGATCGGCACCAGGTCCAGATTCTCGCCGACGTTGCTTTCCTGATCCCAGTCTACCTGGTCGGCCTCGGTGCGCGGGTTGCGGTCCAGCGCCTCCACGTGCGTGTCGTAGAAGGCGATATTGGTCAGACGATGCTCGCCGGTCTCCCCGCGATGGCGGGCGGCGATGCGTTGGGGCTGGTTCGCGCCGTCTTCCTGGAAGAACACGCCGTCCGTCACCATGGCGGTGGCGCTGCGCTGGGCGACCTCGGAGATGTCGTGAATCTGGATCTCCCGCGGGTTGCCGTAGTTGACGCTCAGCGACGGAAACCGCTCGCGCTTCTCGCTGTTCGTCCCCACGTAGCCGTTCCAGTAGTAGGAGGAGTCGGTCTGGTACTCGCTGTTGCCCAGGCGGTACCAGCCCTGGGCGTTGGGATGGTCGGGATCGGGGAGGGGGTCGCCCCGCTTGACCCGCAGGCCGGTCGAAGACGGGCACAGGAACACGGTGTGCTGGCCGGTCGTCTCGTCCTCGGGCATCTCGGCGGTGTTGGGGGAGGGGAGGTCACGCTTGGCCAGCAGGTTGCACCAGTAGAGGCCGGTGTCCTCGACGTACGTCGGCGGGATGCCCCCCCGGTAATCGGTCGTGTAGTTGATAACCGACGTGGCGATCTGCCGGAGGTTCGATTGGCACTCCGCCTGGTAGGCCTTCTCCATGGCGCCGATGATCGCCGGCACGAGGAACCCCGCCAGCACGCCGATGATGGCGATGACGATGAGCAACTCGACGAGCGTAAACGCAGGCGTCCCGCTGCCGCCGACCCCGTTTTTCCTGGTCATACCCGGTCTCCTCCCGCCCCATCGAGGTCTGCCGGGTGCAGACATTCCGCACCCTACGGTATTGTAGGTGCGGTCCGGCGAGGATACAAGAACGATCTGCCCCCGCCTGACAACCCCGCGAGGCCAGTCATGTCGGGGACGCCCTGTCCGGACACCTGGGAAATGCTGCGCGATGATGGCGATGGGGGCCCGGCGTGGAGTACCGCTGTGTGTGGCCCGGCCGCCCCGTCCGATTTCGCTCAGGGCATGCCGTGGCGGGCCGGGGTCCCGGCCGTTCGCTTCGCTCATGGCGGGGCGTGCGCCCGTGCCCGCCCAGCGTGCGGCTGCAGACCACCGGCCGTTGACCTTCGAAGCGCCGGGGGCGCTTAGAGCCTATCCGAATCACCCTCTGGCTTCGGCCGGCTGCGGCGACCGTAGCCGGCGTCGGGCTGCATCGACAACCCAGAGACGGGTTGCCTGCTTCGCCCTCCTTGCCTGCGGCCGCCTCGCTCGGCCTCGG
>CAZNYC010000060.1:19958-23693 GCA_964577175.1 uncultured Anaerolineales bacterium | reverse complement strand
TTCTTCGGTTTCCTCGCCGCCCTCGGGGGCCTCTTCGAGGGCTTCGCCGGCTTGCACGGGGGTTTCTTCGGTTTCCTCGCCGGCTTCCTCGGCTTCGGCCGCTTCAGCCTCGGCGGCCGCGGCGGCCTTGGCTTCCTCGGCGGCCTGGGCCTCCAGCGCCACGACCAGTTCGCCCACCTGCTGGATAATCTCCTGGGCCTCCTCGTTCGAGACACCGAAGGCGGCGAGGCGTTCGGGGTCGGCCTCGGCGACGTCGGCGAGGCTGATGTACCCGGCCTCAAGGAGTTCCTCGGCCAGGTCGGGTCCGACGGCGTCGAGGCCGGCGAGTTGGTCGGCGGCGTTGGCCCGCTGCTGCTCGTATTCGGCGGGCGTCAGGATATCGATATTCCACCCCGTCAGCCGGGCCGCCAGACGCACGTTCTGCCCCTTCTTGCCGATGGCCAGGCTCAACTGGTCTTCGGCCACGAGGACGGTGGCGCGGTTGATGTCCGGGTTCAGGAGCGTCTCGCGGATCTCGGCCGGCTTCAGCGCGTTGGCAATGAAGACCTGGCTCGACTCGTTGTAGCGGACGATGTCGATCTTCTCGCCGGCCACCTCCTCGACGATGTTCTTGATGCGGCTGCCGCGGATGCCCACGCACGCGCCGACGGCGTCGACGCGGCTGTCGACGCTGGAGACGGCCGCCTTGGTCCGGTGGCCGGCCTCGCGGGCGATGGCCTCGATCTGGATGACGCGGTCGGCGACCTCGGGCACCTCGAGTTCGAACAGGCGGATGATCAGGTCCGGATGGATCCGCGAGATGACGATCTTGACGCCGGACCCCGACTCGCGGACCTCGATAATCAGCGCCCGGATGCGGTCGCCCACGTGGAGCGTCTCGCCGGGAATCTGTTCGCTGCGGGGCAGGAACCCCTCGCCCCGGCCGAGGCTGACCACCGCGTTGCCGTGGTCCACCCGCGTCACCTGGCCGGAGATGACCGTGCCCACCTGGTCGCCGTAATCCTCCATGAGGCTGGCGCGTTCGGCTTCGCGGATCTTCTGGATGATGACCTGCTTGGCGGTCTGGGCGGCGATGCGTCCGAGGACGGTGGGGTCGATGGGCCGGCCTTCGATGGAGGCGGTGATGTCCCCGGTTTCGCGGTCGATCGCGACGATCGCTTCCTCGGCGGAGGCGAAGTGTTTCTTGGCGGCCGAGGCCAGCGCCGCCTCGATGCCCTGGAACACCACCTCGGCGTCGATATTGCGTTCGCGCCGGATCGCGTCGACGATCCGGACCAGATCGGGTCCATTCATTCGATCACTCACTCCCACTCGGGCCGTGCGATGCCAACCGGTCGCTCGCTGCCGCCAAACAAAAAAGTGGGACCACGACCCGACCCCACTATCGGCCGCCTCCGCACTCGCGGAGAGACGGGCACGCACCTCGCCTCGCGTTAACCGGCGGTGGCTACATGCTCAGGCTCCATCCGGATGGCCTTGCCCGTATGGTCGCTGCGTGGGCAGACGGCGTGCGGCACCCGCCGGCCCGTCGGGGCTTGGGCGTCCGCCGCATTCGCTCGGCCGTCTGCCGTCATCGTGTCGTCTTTCCTTGAGTGCGTCCGCCGCCGTCACGGCGGGCCCTTCGAGCGCATAGCGTTGGGGCGCAAACTTCCTGCGCCCCCGCGGCGTCGGCCGCCGCGCGTTCCCGCTTCCGCGGGATGTATGCTGCAACTCTACGGGACGGCCGGGGCGGCGTCAACCGCTTTTTTCGGCCGTCCGGCCGCGTCTCGGCCGTCGCTTACCTGTGCCACGGCCGGTCTTGTCCGGCCGTGCGCCGGTCCGATTCAGGTCACTCGTTCTTCGTTTCGTCCTCGGCCTCGTCGGCGGGGCTTTCCGTCTTGGCGGCGTCGTCGGCCGCTTCGTCGGTATCGGCCGATTCGTCGCTTCCCGCCTCGGCGGCGGTCTCGGCGGTTTCGGTCTCGGTCTCGGCCTCGCCGGCTTCCGGTTCGGGGGTCACCTCCTCCGGCTCGATGCGTTCGAGGCGGACCGTGTCGCCCTCGCGGACCTGGCGGAAGACCTTCACGTCGCCCTCGCACCGTCCGATCGGGTTGACGGGGCTGGCCGCCCGGGGCTCGTCGCTCTTGGAGGCGGGCGTCTTGCCGAAGAAGACGCAGAACGCGCTGCCGGTGGGCCAGTAGGCCACTTCGCCGATGTCCATGCGGTCGCGGGCCTCGGGGCCCAGGTCGCACTGGACGGGGACGCTGAAGTAGATCTCCTGTCCCCACGTGTTGACCGTGCTCTCGATGGGCAGGGCGTCCCAGATGCGTTCGGCCGTAGGCGCATCGTTCAGCGTGGCGAGCATTTCGATTTTGCCGGTCGTGATCCGGACCTCGTGCATGAACCTCTCCTTCCGGACGGCGTGCCGGCCGTCCTCGCGTCAATACCATTTACCTGCCAACACGTCCGCCTATGCGGGCCGGCGGACGATGCAAGCAAAAAGCCCCCGGCGCCCGTGCCACGGGTTGCTTGTCACACCGCGTGGTCCCGTTCGTCGGCACGGATTGGCAAGCCATCCGTGGCACCTGCCCCACCCATGCCGCCGCCTCGGCCAAGCCCCGATAGAGTACGGACCGGAACAGCCCGCGCGGGCGAGCCCGTCCGGTCCGCCGATGCCTCGCCCCGGCGCGCGGCCCGCGGGCCCGCACCGCCGGCGATCTACTGCTGCTGTTTCTTGCGCACGATGACGAAGATCACGATCAGGGCGATCAGGGCGAGAACCAGTAGCACATAATACATGGATCGTCTCCTTCCCCCGCGCACATCTGTTCATCGCGGACAACCATCGGACACCCGCCAAGGGTACCCACTGCGCCGCGGGAGTCAAGGACTATTTGGCCGGCGCCGGTGCCGCGGCAGGATCGAGGCGAGGCCATGCCAGACCCGTGCCACGGCCGGTCTCGTCCGGCTGTGCTCTCCGCGAACGAGGATCACGGCGGGGCAAGGCCCGCCGTGGCACATGCCAGGGGCGGCCGGCATCGCCCGATTACGTCCCCGGCGGAGGTGCCGCCAGGGCGCGGACCCGGGCCTCCACCTCCGCCCGCGTCTCGTTTGAGAGGCGGCGGCCGGCCATCGGCATCAGGCGGTCGAGGCGGAGGACCTCCTCGTATTCGGCCCGCGCCTCGCGGCGCCGGTCCATCTGGTCCAGCACGCGGGCCAGCCGCAGCCGCGTGGGGATGTGCGTCGGGTACAGGGCGGCGGCGGCCTCCAGGGCCTTCCTGGCCTCGGCCAGGAGGTCCGGGTCGCGCTCGGCGCCCGGCATGGCGAGGTAGGCGTCGGCGATGGCGACCTGCGCCCGCCGCAGCCGCCGATGCCGCGCCAGCGCCGCCCGGTACCCCTCGATGGCCCGCTCCAGATGGATGGCCGCCACGGGCCCGCCGGCCTCGGCGGCGCGGCGGTGCCAGAGCGCACCGCGCAGGAATGCCGGCTCCCACGCCAGCGGGTTGACCCGGGCGGCCTCGCGCGTCGGTTCCACGCCGAAGGAATCGAGGCTGAAACGGGCTTCCTTCAACATCCGCCGTTCCTGCGCCACCGGCACGATGAGCAGCCGGGCATAGCCGAAGCAGAACGCCATGGCCGCCAGGACCAGGGCGAACCGGACCGCCAGGCCGATGGGGCGGCCGGGCCCCGTTCGAGCCTCCGCTGTTCGAGCCTCCGCTGTTCGAGCCTCCGCTGTTCGAGCCTCCGCTGTTCGAGCCT
>CAZNYC010000060.1:12319-19858 GCA_964577175.1 uncultured Anaerolineales bacterium | reverse complement strand
TGTTCGAGCCTCCGCTGTTCGAGCCTCCGCTGTTCGAGCCTCCGCTGTTCGAGCCGGGACCGGAAGGTCCCGGTCATCCTCATCCGCAGGGGAACGTGCCACCTCGGATGGAGATGACCGGCCGCTCCCGCGGCCGGCTCGAACGGCGTCGGCGCGCGCGGCGTGGCCTCGCAGCGTCACGACGAGCAGGGCGAGCATCGCCCAGGCGGTGGGGGGCTCGAGGACGGCGGTGCCGATCTGCTCGGCCAGGGCGAAGGCCACCAGGGCCACGACGGCGGCGGCGTACAGCCCGTCGGGCGGACGGTCGGAGGCCGCGAGGCGGTTCGGCCGGTCCGAGGGCAGCAGGCCGCCCAGAAGGGCCATCGCCGCCACGCCGCCCATCCCCCACGCCAGGCCGCCGGCCGATTTCGGGCCGCCGAAGAAGTCGGCCAGGAACCAGAAAACGGGCGGCCCGGCCAGGGCGACCGTCGGGACGAGGAGGGTGGGCAGGGAGACCGCGGGGGGGCGGTGATCTTCGGCAGTGCCCGAAACAGAGCGCGGTGGTTCCCCGCAACCCCCGCGCTCCGCGGAGGCATCGCGCGGCGGGTACGGAGCCCCGCTGCGCTCCACGCGTTCGCGCCGCCACGCCCGGACGGCCGTCGCCCACACGAGCACCAGCGCCACCAGGCCCGCCACCCCCAGCGTGCTCCAGACCGAGAGGAGCATGTGATGCGGGTCGGCCACCTCCTCCGGCGCCCACGCGGCCTTGTGCTCGATGTAATGCGAGCCGAAGTTCTCCAGGCCCACGCCCGTCGCCCAGTGGTCGGCCAGGATCTTCAGCGTGGCCCCCCAGTAATCGAGGCGGTAGCGGAGCGTCGTCAGGGCCTGCGCAACGGCCGGGTGCTCCACCTGGGTGGCGACGACCAGTCCCGCCGCCGCCACCGCGAGCGGGGCGAGCAGGAGGACGATCCGCAGCCTCCGACGCCGCACGCGCCGGGCCACGACGAGCCAGTAGACGCCGACGGCGGCGGCGGCCAGCGCCGCCCGGCTCTGCGTCAGGACGATGCCGGCGGCGCACAGCCCCCCTGCCCCGGCGGCCACGACGGCAAGGGCACGGGCCCCGGCCGCGCGGACCTCGAACCATTTCTCCATCGCCAGCCCCGCCGCCGCGAAGAGCGCCACGAGCAGCAGCGCCGCCAGGACGTTGGGGTGCCCCGTGGCGGCCTGGACGCCGCCGGTGAAGCGGGCGCGGAAGACCTCCTCCCGCCAGCCGCCGGGCTCGATGCCCTGCCGGGCGAGGACCTCCTCGCGATGGGCCTCGAAGTACTCGAGGGCTTCCGGCAGTCCGATCGCCGCCTGATGGACGGCGACGGCGGCCGAGATGCATCCCGCCGCCACCAGGACCGCCAGAAGGAACCGCCGCTCGCCGTCCGTCCGAAGGGCCTGCGCCAGGGCCCAGGCGGCGGCCCAGAGCCCCGCCAGTTCCACCCCGCGCACCAGGGCCGACGACTTGTCCGACGCGGCGGCCGTCGAGACCCCCACGCCGACAAGAAAGAGGACTGCGGGCACCGCGAGGGCCGGGTGCGGCAGGTGGATGCGTCCCTCCGCCGCCCACGAGGCCATGAGCAGGACCGGCATCAGCCACAGGCCAAGGCTCAGGATGAGCACCGCCAGCGGTCCCGGCACCCCCGGCACGCCGAAGAACGAGGCGTTCGTGACGAACTGCGGGAAGACCAGCAGATAGGCGGCCGCGAGGACCACCACCGCCCGGCGAAGCCAGCGGGCGGCGGTGGGGCCGCTTGGGAGGCGGGGCGTCATGCGTCCGCCTCCTCCCGTTCGGGCTCGCGGCGGAGGTGAACCATCGCGGCCAGGACAACGAACGCACAGGGAAGGCTGCCAGTGCATAGCGGAAGGGGCATGTAGAGCATCGTCGCGCCGAGGCCTGCAACGACCGTCAGCCCCGCCGCCGCCGCCAGGACCGGCGTGGCGGGATGCGCCCCGCGGGCCAGCATCCGGTGGGCGAGGTGGCTCGTCGCATCCCCCACGAACGGGTTGCGGGCGCGGACGGCCCGCGAAGCAAAAACGCGCACCATGTCCACCAGCGGCACGAGGAAGATCAGGACGGGCACGGCGACAACCCACCGGGTCGTGCCCTGGTCGGGAAAGTAATACCGCGCCACCATCGCCAGGGCGCCGAAGAGGTAGCCGACGAGGTGGCTCCCGGCGTCGCCGAGGAACAGGGAGGCGGGCGGCCAGTTGTAGATGAGAAACCCCGCCAGCGCCCCCGCGGCCGCCAGCGCCACACCCGGCACGAACCACTCGCCCATCAGCATCTGGCCGACGGCGAGGGACGCAAAGGCCACGAGGCCCACGGCGGCGGCCATCCCGTCGGCGTGGTCGAACATGTTGTACGCGTTCACGACCGCCAGGAGCCAGAGGATGCTGAGCCCCTGCCCCATCCACGCCTGCTCCGTCCAGGCGGTCGCCGAGAGGCCGAACCCCACCACGACCAGGGCCGAGGCGAAGAGTTGGAGGAGGAACTTCGGCAGGGCGGGCAGGTCGTACCGGTCGTCGAGCAGGCCGATGATGAAGAAGACGAGGCCGCCGAACGCCAGGCGCAGGAGGACGGGTGTCCGGGCGTCGAGGTGGGCCCGCACAGCGGGCGGCAGCCAGCCGGGCAGCCAGTCCGCCGGGGCGTACAGGCCCAGCAGCCACGCCCCGCCGACGACGAGGGTGAGGGTGTCGGCGACGGCGAAGCCCCCGCCGCAGGGGACGGGCCGCGTGTGGTGCCGGTCGGGGCGGACCCGGGCGACGAGGTCGGCGGTGCGGGCGGCCCATCGGGCCACGGGCGTGAGGGCGGCCGATGCGACCGCGGCGGCCCCGAACGCGACGAGGGCGAACTCAATCACGCCGGTCCTCCCGCCGCTGGGCCAGCAGCCGCTCGCGCACCCGGGAGAAGAACGCGTGGTAGTCCGCTGTGCGGTAATCGGGATACGTCCACGGCAGCGTCCGCCACGCGCCCCGCTCGTAGAGGAGCGTCACCTCGCCGTAGATGCCCTCGGCCAGGTACAGGCGGTGGGCGTGATTCTTCGTGCTCGCCAGCACGAGTTTGGCGGGGCTGACGTACCCGGGGTCGAGGTTGACGGGCCGGGCGACGGGCCACTCGCCGCGGGCGGCGATGCGGTCCTCGACGTCGTTCGTCAGCCGCTTGATGCCCGCCAGGTCCTCCGGCCGGATGAGGCGCTCCATGGTGATGAAGAGGCGGCCGAGCGGGTGGCCCATCTCGTCGCGGTAATACTCGGTGAACTCGTGGGCGAAGAGGTCGCTGCGGTCCTCGACGGGGCCGAGGGGGTCGACGAGTTGGGCCTCGGCCTCGGCCATCGCGCCGGGGTAGGCCGAGAGCATCCCCACGAGGAGTTTGACGGGTTCGGGTTCCGTGGGCCGGCCCATGGCCTCGATGATAAGGGAGCGGGCGGCGGGTGTGCCATGCAAAATCGGGGGAGGTCTAGTCGGTGACCGGCGTGAGACGGAAGACGCGCGCCTCCTTGCGGGCGGCAGCCAGGTTGCCGGCGCGCAGGGCCTGGCGGACGCCGTCCAACTTGCGCACGTCCTCCAAGGAAAGGTACGGGGCCCAGCCCGCGTCGGAATCGACGAGTTGGACCTCGACCTCGGCCACGTACTCGCCCTCGTGAACCAGTTTGACCTGTTTGCGGGTGGTCACGGGATTCTCCGCATGAAGTCGGGGGACCATTGCTCGGGGGCCGGCCGGTATGCCGTGACGAGCACCGCCGGACGGTCCGCGCCGCGCGGGATGCCCCACACGACATGAACCGGCCGGCCCTCGGGGTCGCGCTGAAGAACCAGCACGCACGGCCCTTTCGCGTAGTCCGGATAATCCTCCACACAGGCGGCGGCAGCGACGCCTTCGATCACCTCCACGGCCAGAAGGCCGTCCGCCATCAACTCATCGTACCCGTGAGCCGAAATGCGAACGTCGCCCTCAGTCACGAGCCGCCGTACCCGGCCAAGCGTGTCGCTCATCCTTTCCATTGTAACGGATATGAAGGGCTTGGCAAGGAACCGGCCGCGCCGAAACAACGCCCTGCACGTACTCAGACCCAGGAACCGGGCGCCGACAACGCTGGACCGGCCTGCATCGGCCAGGTACAATGCGCCGGCAAGGTCGCGGGGAGGCCCATGCCATGCACAACGAATTCACGGCCGTCATCGAGAAGGACGGCGACTGGTACATCGCCTGGTGCCCGGAGATTCCCGGCGCGAACGGCCAGGGCCGCACCAAAGACGAGTGCCGGACCAACCTTGCCGAGGCGATCCGCCTCATCCTGGACGAGCGACGCAAGGACGCCCTCCGCGGCGTGCCGGACGACGCCATCCGGGATACGGTGACCCTCGGATGAAGCGCACGGCCCTGCTCAAGCGGCTTCGCCGATACGGATGCTGCTTGAAGCGGGAAGGCCGGTCCCACTCCCTGTGGGTCAATCCCGAAACCGGCCATATGGAAGCCGTCCCCCGTCACGCCGAGATTGCCGACCGCCTGGCCGAGAAGATCTGTCGGGCGCTGTCGGTCCCGCCGGAGAAGTAGCAGGCCGGCGCATGCCCGAAACGTCAGATGAAGATACCCGCCATCTCACGATGGCGGCTCGGTCCTGGCGACACCCCTACCCCACCGTCACGACGGGCGGCCGGCCGCGGACCACCGGCACCACCTCGGTCGTATCGAGGGCGCAGCAGGCGTCGAGGTCCTCTTCGAGCCCGAGGCCGGTGATGAACGCCCCGCCCCAGGTGGCGCGGAGGGTCTCGGGCAGGCGGTCGCGCGTGTCGCGCCAGGCGGCCAGGGCCAGGCGGGCCGAGTCCTCCAGGTGAAACGCCTCGCCGCCGGGCCCCTCGGCCATCGCCTCCAGGCACGCCCCCGCCACGAGGACGTCCTCGGCCGCCACCGTGCCGACGGTGCCGGCCGTCAGGAAGACGATGCGGCGGCCGGGGGCGACGGCCCGGCGGGCGACGGCCGACCGGTTCGCCATCGCCGCCACCAGGACCGTCTCGGCGCCCAGGGCGGCCAGGATCGCCCCCGTGCCGTTGGTCGTCGTCAGGAGGAGCGACTTCCCGCCGACCGTCTCGGCCGCCATGGCGGGCGGACTGTTATTGAGGTCCAGGTCCTCGATGCGGCAGCCGAGCCGTTCGCCGCACGTCACGAACGTGCCGGCGGGGCGGCGGGCGGCCTCGGCCCGGACCTCGTCGGCCGTGGCGAAGGGAACGACCTCGCGTGCCCCGGCCGCCAGGGCCGCCACGATGGTCGTCGTGGCCCGGATGGCGTCGATGACGACGGCGGTGGTGCCGGCGAAATCCGCCCCGTCGCGGCTGCACGGCTCCAGCAGGACGCCCGCGCTCGGCTGGGGCATGTAATCGTAGGGGTTGATGTCGGGCATAAAGCGGTGTGCCTCGCACGATCGCGCTTTTCGAGCCCGCCGCGGAAGCGGCGGGTTATTCTCGTCCTGCGTGGCCGCATCGCGCCGCCGTTCGAGAATGACCGGCTGCTGCCGCGGCCGCCTCGGTCGGCCTCGGGCCGACGAGGGGTTATTCGGATAGTCTCTTATGCTGTGCGTCGCGATGTCTTTAGTACTACAACCCTAACTCGTGCGCGGCGGGTCCGGAGTCCCCCCGCGCAGCCCTGCACATGAGGTTTCGAGCACGCCGGGTGCCACTGGCGGCTTGCCCGCCGGTGCTTTCCGGCGTAATGGCCCGGCCGCTGTTGTGTAGCCCGGCCGGCTTGCCCGGCCGGCAGATGCGCCAGTTTGTGTAGCCCGGCCGGCTTGCCCGGCCGCTGTTGTGTAGCCCGGCCGGCTTGCCCGGCCGGCAGATGCGCCGGTTTGTGTGGCCCGGCCGGCCCGGCCGGGAAGGGATATCGACCCGGTTGGACAAGCCAACCGGGCCACACCCGCGCGGCGGGTACCCCTCCGCTCCGGTCGGGACAGGCTCCGACCCGCCGCACACGAGTTAGCGTTGTCGTGTCAGCGGAGCCCTATTATACCGGACCGGCGGTGCAAATCACACGCGGCAATGAATCGGACCGTCGGCGCGCGCCGACCGCCGAATTCGGCCCGAATGTATATTGTGGGCAAAGTTAGTTGCCTTCGGCGTGTTTCTGGGGTACACTGAGGGTGGAGTCAGGGGTTGCGCCCGGGGACAGGCCGACGTGAAGTCGGGCTGTCCGTTTTGCTGCGCCGTTGCGGGAATGCGCGACGGCGAGAGGGCCGACCCCGTCGCATTCGCCTGCCTCCCGCGGGCGGCCGACGGTCGCACGTCTCCCTCCGCCCCGTTCGTCCCCGGAAAGAAACGCCCATCGGGCCATAGGATTCCGCAAACAGGGAGATCGTACCATGCGCGCTGCATCGTCCCGCGGGAACACGCTGTCCGTCTTCGGTTTCGCCGCCGTTCTGCTGTTGGCCGCCGCCCCGGCCGTCGCCCTCACCACCGCCACCTGGACCGGCGGGGGCACACCGGGCAGTTACAACGACCCGGCCAACTGGGACACGCCGGACGTCCCCGTCAACACGCTCGCCGAGCAGTACGCCGTCGTCATTCCCGGCGCCGTGACGGTGGAGTTCGACGTGCCGGGCGCCCAGGAGGTGACCGACCTGGAACTCGGCACCGACGCCACGCTCGTGGTCAATCCCGGACGGAGCCTCACGGTGCTGGACTTCGCCGAGGTCTACGGCCGGGTGACCACGGACAACGGCACGTTCGACGCGCCGGCGGCGGCGGCCCAGTTTCCCGGGGACAAGGCCCGGGCGCACGTCAGCGGCGGCGGGAACATCGCGATCGCCGCCACGAGTTACTCGTCCGCGGGCCTCTCGAGCCGCGGCACGTACACCATCCTCTCGGCCGACGGCGCGGGCAGCCTGCTCGACCTGTCGTCCCTGACCAGCCTCCTTGACAACCACAACCACAGCAACTGGGAGCAGAGGCACCAGATCACGGCCGCCAACGGCGGCGTGGTGGACCTCTCCAGCGTCCAGAGCATCAGCGGGCCGACGCGCGAGGAAAACGACCGGCTCGACATCGTCGTAAGCACCGGCGGCAACGTGATGCTCGATGCGCTGCAGTCCACGACGGCCGGCAGCGGCGAGGTGCGGTTCGACCTCGACGTGCCCACGTACACGCTGCCGGCCCTCGAGACGGCCGTCAACACCCAGTTCAACGTGGCGGACGGCCGGGTGCTGGATCTCCCCGTCCTCCATTCGCACGACGGCGAAGGGTACAGCCTCGGCGACGGCGCCACCGTCGACGCGCCGAGCCTCACAAGCCTGACGGGCGCCGTCCTCGACGCCGGCGCCGGCGCCACGTTCGACGCGCCGAACCTGGTGGACATCTCCGGCACGGTGGTGGGCGTCTCGCCCGCCTGGACGCTGACGCGCGGCACGCTGGCCAATCTGGACGACGCCCGGGTGTCGGTCTCCGGCGGCCTCGTGTTCGACGACATCGGGGCCACGAGTTACTCGTCCGCGGGCCTCTCGAGCCGCGGCACGTACACCATCCTCT
>CAZNYC010000060.1:5337-12219 GCA_964577175.1 uncultured Anaerolineales bacterium | reverse complement strand
CCAGATCACGGCCGCCAACGGCGGCGTGGTGGACCTCTCCAGCGTCCAGAGCATCGCCGGCCCGCTCCGCGAACCGCAGGACCGCCTCGACTTCATCGTGAACACGGGCGGCCACATCGACCTGTCGAGCCTCCAGTCCGTCACGACGGGCTCCGGCCAGGTGACGTTCACCGTGACCGCCGGCGGCGCGTTGACCCTCGGCGAGGTGACCGTCACCGACGACTTCAGCCTCACCGCGGCGGACAACACGAGCCGTGTGGACTTCGTCGGCGGCCTGAACCTCGACCCCACCAGCAGCGTGGACGTCAGCGGGCTGGCCACGGTCGGCGTCGGCGGCCACTTCTCCTTCGATTACACCGACGAGGGCCGGTTCGTTTGCGATGAGGCCATCTTCCAGTTCGACGGCGGCGGCGAGCAGTGGATGGAAGTCGGCGGCGAAGACCTCGGCCCGCCCGGCCTCGCGGGCACCGGCAACTTCGGCATCGCCCGACTCGTGGTCGGCGGCAGCGGCGCCGCCGAGGTCCTCCTCGTCGACGCCGTCGACAACGGCAACCGGGCCTCCAATGAGGCGCTGTACCTGTACGGCAGCGGGGGGCTCGACGGCCTGGACATCCTGACCGGGTCCACCCTCGTCATCGGCGACATCAACGTCTACGCCCTCATCGACGGCCAGCAGGTGCACGTCAACGAGTGGTTCGGCGAGAACGTGACGAGCGTCGCGTTCGGCGACGGGTGGGTGGTCCTGCCCGAACCGGCCACGCTGGCCCTGCTGGGCCTCGGCGGGGCGGCGATGATGCTCGTCCGCCGCAAACGGTCGTAGGACGCTTATCACGCACGCGGCATGCGCGGCGGGGCTCCGTACCCGCCGCGCCCGAGCCGCGAACGGGAGTTCGCGGCTACTTCCCGGTGCAAGCCGGCCCTCGCGCACCGGGCTTCAACTTCCCTTCGCGGCGCACGGCCGTGCGCGATACAATCCCCATGAACCCTTCGCACCCAGGGAGACCGCCATGCGCATCGGCATCCTGACCGGCGGGGGCGACTGCCCCGGACTCAACGCCGTCATCCGCGCCGTCGCCAAGACCCTCATCCACGAACAGGGGGCCGAACTCGTCGGGTTCCTCGACGGCTACGACGGCCTCGTCCGCGACCGCACGATGGCCATCGACTGGGAGGCCGTCTCGAACATCCTGACCCAGGGCGGGACGATCCTCGGCACCTCCAACACCGCCAACCCCTTCGAATGGGCCGAGGAGGCGGACGGCGGCGAGATGACCGTCACCGACCGCGCCGCCGACGCCCTGGCGGTCTTCGAGCAGCACCGCCTGGACGGCCTCGTGGTCATCGGCGGCGACGGGTCGATGGCCATCGCCGGACGCCTGGCCGAGCGCGGCGTGCCGGTCGTCGGCGTCCCCAAGACCATCGACAACGACGTGCCGGGCACGGAACGGACGTTCGGGTTCCAGTCGGCGGTGAACGTGGCGACCGAGGCCCTGGACCGGCTGCACACCACCGCCAGCGCGCATCACCGCGTCATGGTGGCCGAGGTCATGGGCCGCTACGCCGGCTGGCTGGCGCTGGAGGCGGGCGTGGCCGGCGGGGCGGACGTCATCCTCATCCCCGAGATCCCCTTCGAGTGGGACCCCGTCCTCGACGTGTGCCGCCGGCGGTACGAGCGAGGCAAACGCTTCTCCATCGTCTGCGTGGCCGAGGGCGCCCGGCCGGAGGGCGGCGAGATGGTCGTCGAGCGCCGCGTCGAGGGCAGCCCCGACCCGCTGCGCCTCGGGGGCGTGGGACGGGTCGTCTCGCGGACCGTCGAGGACCGGACCGGCATCGAGGCGCGGTCGACGGACCTCGGGTACGTGCAGCGGGGCGGGAGCCCGTGCGCCTTCGACCGCGTCTTCGCCACCAAACTCGGGTACCAGGCGGCCCGGCTCGTGGCCGAGGGACGATGGAACCGCATGGCCTCCTGGCAGCGGGGCCGCCTGACGGACGTGGCCCTGGCGGAGGTGGCCGGCGGCAGCCGGAACGTCCCGCCCGACGAACCGCTGCTCGCGGTGGCGCGAAGCGTGGGGACGAGTTTCGGCGAAGCCTGAGCGCGGCGGAGGCCGTCGGCAGATCGTTTTTTAACGCAGAGATCGCAGAGAGCACAGAGGATCGCAGAGAAAGGCAGGAATATAGAAAAAGCAAAAACACAAAACAGGGCCGGCCGGGCCCAGTACGCCGGCCCCGTGTACGATGTCCGCCTCTGACGCTATAGGCCTACCCTTTGCTTTTTTCCTCCCTTCCGCCGTTCTCTGCGATCTCCGCGCTCTCTGCGTGCTCTGCGTTAAGAACCCGAAGCCCGGACCGTCTACTCCTCCGGCACGGCGGGCGTATCGCGGGTGCGGAAGTAGAAGTCGGCATGGTCGCCCGTGCCGGCCGCCACCGCCCGCACGCGCCAGCGGTACCACGTCTCGGGCGCCAGTTGCGACATGCCGGTCACATCGCCCGTCAGGACGGACCCCGCGGGCGGGTCCCACAGGTTCATCGCCTCCGGGCTCGACTCGTCCAGGCCGGTCACCGTGGCGATGCGGCGCTGCTTCGCCTCGTCGGTGACGGGCTCGCCGCCGGCGCCGGCCTCGGCCAGCAGGAACGTGACGTGGGCCGCCTCGTCCAGCCGCTTCGGCAGTTTCCACTTGAAGGTGGGCCGGCGGCTCACCCGCTGCGCCATCGGTCTGGGTTGGACGGCGACGATCCCGCCGGGCGGGGCGTTCTGCGCCTCGGTCCCCTTCTCCGTCTCCGGCGCGGGTGCGGGTTCCTCGGTAACACATCCGGCCGCCAGCACGAGCACGCCGGTCACGATGAGTGCGCGTCTCGGGGTCATACCCGCCTCCAATGCCGTCGCTCCGCCCCCCGTTCGATTCGCCGGTACACGGTGTCGCGTTCGACCGGGTCGCATCCCACGCCGCCCGCCAGCGCGCCGAGGGCCTCGGCCGCCAGTCCCTGCGGCGTGCGGGCGCCGGCCGCGTGCGTAATCTCCTCCCGCACCACCGTGCCGTTGATATCATCGGCACCGAACCGCAGGGCCACTTGAGCCAAGTCCGGGCCGAGCATCACCCAGAACGCCTTCAGGTGCGGCACGTTGTCCAAGAGGAGGCGTGCCACGGCCATCGTCCGGAGGTCGTCCACGGCCGTCGGGCCCGGCAGGTCCGGGAAGGCCGTCCCCTCCGGATGGAACGGCAGCGGGATGAACGACTGGATGCCGCCCGTCTCGTCCTGCAGGTCGCGCAGACGCAGCAGATGGTCCACGCGGTCGGCGGCCGTCTCCACGTGGCCGTACAGCATCGTCGCGTTCGTCGCCAGGCCCAGGCCGTGGGCGGCCCGCTGGACGGCGAGCCACGCCTCGCCGGAGATCTTGTTCGGGCAGATGCGGCGTCGGACGTGGGGGGCGAAGATCTCCGCCCCGCCGCCCGGCATCCCCGTCAGGCCGGCGGCCTTCAGGCGCCCGAGCGCCTCCGCCACGCTCACGCCGGACTGCTCGGCGGCCCAGGCCACCTCCACGGCCGTCCAGGCCTGGATGCACACCTCCGGGAACGCCTCGCACAGGCGTCCGGTCACCGCCAGGCAGTAGTCGAGGTCCACCTCGGGACGGCACCCGCCCACGACGTGGACCTCGGTGGCGCCGGCATGGACGTCCGGCCGGGCCCGCGCGACGACCTCCTCCGGCGAGAGGAAGTAGGCGGCCTCGTCGTCCGGGGCGGCCCAGAAGGCGCACAGGCCGCAACGGTTCACGCACACGTTCGTCGTATTGACGTGCGTGTTGGCGATGTACCAGGCTCGCCGGCCGTGCCGGGCCTGCCGGGCGCGGTCGGCGAGGGCCCCGAGGGCCAGCAGGTCCGTCTCGGCAAAGAGCGCGAGGCCGTCGTCGCGCGACAGCCGTTCGCCCGCGTCGAGTTTGGCTTCAATCGTATCGAGACTCATGGTGCCTTTCCTGCGTGGCGGGTACGCAGATCCGCCGCCCAACCGGTACCCGGGCCATGGCCGGCCTCTTGCCGACCGTAGCCCCGGCGAAGGCGGAGGTCCAGCCGTGCTTCGTGCGGGGGCAGACCACCGCGGCGACCGAGCCCTTGTACGCTCACGCTTCCTCGTTCTCTTTATCCTTCTTCCGTCTTTTCTTGCGCGGCCGCATCGGCGCCATGTCCTCCGGCTTGGGAAGATAGCCGGCCAACCGTTTCTTCAGGTCGCTGCATTTCGGATTGGAAGCGAGGTTCTTCCATTCGCGGGGATCCTCAGACCGATCGTACAGTTCGTCACTCCCGTCCCCGTAGCGGATGTAGCGATAGCGCTGCGTGCGAACACTGATGTGGGTTTGATAGGTGCTTATGGCAGGCTGCGCGCGCGGGGCCTGAGGGTCCTTCAACTGCGGGACCAGCGAGTGTCCATCGAGATGATCCGGTTCCGGGAGGCCGGCCAGGTCAACCAGGGTCGGATAGATGTCCAGCAGCGACACCGTCCGGGCGCAGGTCTGCTTGGGCCGGGTGACGCCGGGCGCGCGGACCATGAGCAGGCAGTGGGTGGCCTCCTCCCACAGGGTGCCCTTGGTCCAGTGCGTCTTCTCGCCGAGGTGGAAGCCGTGATCGCTGATCAGCACGACGATCGTGTTGTCGCGGTAGGGGCTCTTCTCCAGCGCGTCCAGGACGCGGCCCATCTGCGCGTCGGCGTAGGTCGTGCTGGCGAGATAGCCCTGGAGCGCGCGCTTGTACTGCCCCGCGTCCACGACCTTCTGGTAGGTGCCCTTGATCAACTTCCTGCCGGCCTCCGGGATGTCGTCCGGGTCGTCGGGGTTGACCGGGGGCGCCTCGATCGTGTCCAGCGGGTACCTATCCAGGTACTTCTTCGGCACGTACCAGGGCAGGTGGGGATGGAACACGCCGCAGGCGACGAAGAAGGGCGTGTCGTGCGTCCGCCCGAGTTGCTCGATCGCGAGGTTGGCGTACTTCGTGTCGTTCATGTGGGACTCGTCGAGGTGGATCGGCCCCCAATCGTTCTCGTTCACCCTCTTCGACATGCCGTTGAGCATCGCGCCGGGGGGCACCGGGTCGCGCCTGTGGGGCGTGCGGGCGTCCCACACGTCCCGGATGTTGTAGCCGTGCGAGATCTTCCCGAACGACGCCGTGAAATACCCGTGCCGCTCGAACCACTCGGGCAGCGATGGCTTCCCCTCGAGCGCCGGACTCCCGTCGACGACCAGGCCGTTCTCGGTGACGCCCGACTTCCAGGGCGCCACGCCGCTCAGGAAGGCCGTCCGCGACGGGCTGCATTTCGTGGACGGCGCAAACGCCTGCGTGAAGACCACGCCGCTGCGAGCCAGCCGCGAAAGGTTCGGGGCGATCACCTTGCCCGTGTAGCGGTTCGGATCGTCGAGCAGCCAGGTGTTCAGGTCATCCACCACCAGGAATAACACGTTCTTCCGCTCGCCCGGCGCATCGGACCGATTGGCCACGGCACCCACAGCGCCGCCGGAGAAGAGGGCCACCGCCCCTGCCGCCCTCCCCATCGTCCTGAGGAATCCACGGCGGGACCAGCACCGAGATCGGCCTTTCTTTTGCGCATTCAGCACGAGCGTTTCTCCCACTGAACAGCCGGAAGCGATTTCACAACCGGTCACCGGCGGGCCCCTGCACAGGCCCGCCGCGATAGCGAGCCCCCCTCGTCATCCCCTTGCGACATCGTACACCACGCCGCCCAGCCAGATGAGGCTGACGGCGGCGTTCATCGGCAGAAAGGCGCGGGCGATGCGGTCGGCATCGGCCCGCCGCAGCCGCACGTGCTGAATCGCCAGCGCCAGGACGATGACCTGCAACGCGAGCGCACTGCCCTCGCCCAGGACGTCCTCACCGCCCGGTCGATGATTGTACAGGATGGCGCCCGCCAGGAGCACCCCCGTCGCCAGATGGCACCCGACGGCGATCCACCGCGCCGCCCGCGTCCCCAGCCGCGCCGGCACGCTGTGGAGGCCCTCGCGCCGGTCGACGGCCACGTCCTGGAAGGCATAGAGGATATCGAAGCCGGCGGTCCAGAACAGGACGCCCGCCCCGACGAGGACCGCCACGCCGCCCATCTCGCCCCGCAGGGCGATCCACGCCCCCACCGGCGAGAGGCCCAGGCACAGGCCCAGCACCCAGTGCGTCAGCACCGTCACCCGCTTCGTCCACGAGTAGCCGAAGAGGACTGCCAGGAACGGCACCGCCAGCAGCCCCGGCCAGGGGTTCGCCCGGAGCGGGTAGAAGCCCCACGCCAGCAGGACGAAGGCGGCGGCGCTGGTGAGCGTCAGGCCGAGGGCCGCCCGGCGGGAGAGACGGCCGGCGGGAATCGCCCGGCCCGCCGTCCGCGGGTTCCGGGCGTCCAGCGCCGCGTCGGCCACGCGGTTCATCCCCATCGCCGCCGTCCGGGCCGTCACCATGCACGCCACCAGCAGCGCCAGGGCGGGCCAGGCGGGCAGCGGCGGCTCGGCCACCATCGCCGTGCCGAGGGCGAACGGCAGGGCGAACAGGCTGTGGCTCAGCCGGATCGACCGGGCGAACGCGACGAGTTGAGGGAGGAACGTCGGCATGGGTTCCGCCGGCTCTTGGTGCACGTTGTGAGGCGAATGCCCGGTGTTCGAGCCGGCCGCGGAAGCGGCCGGTCATCCCCATCCGGCGTGGCACGTGCCACAGCCGATAACGAGTAACCCGCCTCTCCCGCGGCGGGCTCGAACGACGCCGCGCGCCGAGGCCGCGCCTCTGTCGCGCGGCGGGCCGGGAGCCCCGCCGCGCGGGAACACACTCCCGCGGCGGGCTCGAACGACGCCGCGCGGTATGATGCTTACGTTGGGGGGGCGAGCGACACGGCGCCCGCCGCGCG
>CAZNYC010000060.1:2722-5237 GCA_964577175.1 uncultured Anaerolineales bacterium | reverse complement strand
CCGCGCGGTATGATGCTTACGTTGGGGGGGCGAGCGACACGGCGCCCGCCGCGCGGGGCTCAGCCCCCCTCCGCGCCCGGCCAGGCCGTGTCCAGGTCGTGGCCGACGCCGAGGCGATCGAGTACCTTCGCGACGACGAAGTCCACCAGGTCCGCAACCGTCTCGGGCCGATGATAGAACCCCGGCATCGCCGGCATGACCACGCCGCCCGCCCGCGCCAAACGGGCCATGTTCTCGAGGTCGATCGCCGTGACGGGCAATTCGCGCGGCACGACGACGAGCGGCCGGCCCTCCTTCAGCGCCACGTGCGCCGCCCGGTGCACCAGGTTCTGCGACAGGCCGTGCGCCAGGGCCGCCAGAGAGTTCATCGAGCACGGGATGACCACCGTGGCCCCGGCCCCGAACGAGCCGGACGCCGGAGGCGCATCGATCCGCTCGGCCGGCACGTACGTCACGCGCGCGAGGACCTCCGCCGGCCAGAGGGACTCAAGGTCCGGCGCCTCGACCGTCCCGCCCATGCCGGCCTCGTCGACGAGGACGAGCCGGCCCGGCCGGCTGACGACGAGCCACACGTGCCGTCCCGCCCGGGTAAGGAGGTCCACCAGCCGGACGGCGTAGGCGGCGCCGGAGGCGCCCGTCACGCCGACGACGAGCGGCGGGGCGGCGGGGTCGGACGGTTCAGCCGTCCGCTTCCGGCGCCCGGAGTTGGGCCTGGACATAGACGAGTTCCTTTTCCACCTGGTCCGCGAGGACCGCCACGTACGGGTCGTCGGGATTCCGCCGACGGCGGGCGGCGAGCATCGTCTGGGCCCGCAGGAGATGGGCCCGGGCGGCCCGCAGGGCGCCCGGGTCGGTCCCGGACCGTGCCACCAGGGTCTGGGCGGCCTGGAGGTGGGCCCGCATCGCCCCGTCGCTCTCGGGCCACTGGTCCGCGACGGCGGTGAGGGCGTCCAGGCGGTCGGCGTCGTCCGGCGTCAGCAGCGCCAGGTCGAAGGCGATGTTGTCGGCCAGGGCCCCTTCCGGGTCGGCCTCGCGAGCCGAGAGCAGCGCCTGGCGGTACGGGTTGCTCCCCTTCCGGGCCACCGCGCGGAAGTAGAGGGCCAGGGCGCGGTTGCCGGCCGGCGTGTCGGTCCGGTTCTCCGCCAGGACCGCCAGCCGCAGGCGAACGTCCTTGCGGAGGGCGGCCAGGCGCTCCGCGTGCCGGAGCGCCTGCAGCCGCCCCCCCACCGAGAAGAGGTCTGCCAGAACGCTGAAGGTGGCGAGCGGCGGCTCCTCGGGGCCCTCGACCGCCAAGGCCCGGTCCAGGGCCGACTGCCAGTGCTCCCGGGCGGCGTCGAAGAGGCCGCCCTGGGCATCGGCGTCGCCGAGGTAGAGGCTGGCGTCGGCGGCGAAGGGGCTGTCCGGATGGCGGTCGCGGACCTGCTCCCACAGGCCGAGGGTCTCCGCCCGGCGGGTCGGCGCCTCGCCCGGGTCGGCCGACTGCATCAGCCGTCGCGCGAGGCGTGCCCGCATGCCGGCCGCCCGCGGGCTGTCCGGGTACCGGCG
Organism: uncultured Anaerolineales bacterium; assembly: GCA_964577175.1. GTDB lineage: Bacteria > Planctomycetota > Phycisphaerae > FEN-1346 > FEN-1346 > BS750m-G62. The sequence goes on along the minus strand of CAZNYC010000060.1, from coordinate 3,692 downwards.
GAGGAACGCCCGAAGACGGTCGGCCTCGCTCGTCTCGGCGTCGGCCCACGGGCCGGGCGTCGGCCCCGGTCCGACCACCATGGCGTACCGGATTTCGTCGACGCCGACGGCAGCCACCAGGGCCAGCACGGGTCCGGCGGTCAGGACCGTGAGGATGGAGCCCGGCCAGCGAACGTGCCAGGCGTCGGCCCGTCCGACGGCGACGACCAGCGCCGCCGCCCCCGCCGCCACCAGGACCGCGACGGCGGGCGGGACGTAGGCCATCGACCGCAGCGCGAGCGGCAGGGGCCGGCCGGCGGCGGCGAGGGCCGAGGCATCCGTGACGGCCGGGGCGACCTCGGTCTCGGCAGCCGTCCAGTCCGTCATGGCGGTCGCGACGAAGAGGGTGACGGCCGGCGGAATGAGCCCCAGGAGGGCGCTGGCGAGTTTGCTTGGCAGGCGGACGCTGTGGCCGGCGGCGATCCAGACGCCCACCGCCACCGCCGCGGCGAAACCGAGGCTCGGCCCGAGAAAGGCAACGAGAAGCGTCAGCAGCCACCCCCCCCGTTTGCCGTACATCAGCGCCGTCAGGATGGGGGCGGCGGCCAGCATGCCGAGCCAGGCACCGAGCACCAGGCCCCACGCCGGCCGCTCCACCATCGACACGGGCCAGGTGCACCAGACGCCGAGGTCAACCGCCGGCCGGATGAGCGGGTCGACGTGGCCGGTGATCAGGTGGCGCAGCGTCCACGCCACGCCGCCCGTCACGAGGACCAGGAGACCGAGGTAGACGTTGGCCTCGGGCAGGTACGCCCGCCCGCAGCGGTTGCAGATGTCGTCGCCGACGCTGGTGTCGAAGAAGAAGCACTTGGCGCAGTGCATGGTTAGGCTTTCGCAGTTTCGCTAAGCGACGGCGCTGTTCGAGCCGGGACCGGAAGGTCCCGGTCATCCCGACCCGCCGTGGCACGTGCCATGGCGGAGGAGGATGACC
>CAZNYC010000060.1:0-2622 GCA_964577175.1 uncultured Anaerolineales bacterium | reverse complement strand
GCCGTGGCACGTGCCATGGCGGAGGAGGATGACCGGCCGCTTCCGCGGCCGGCTCGAAAGGCACGGCGCCTCACGCCTCCGCCCGCACGCCGACGTAGAGCGACGCCACGCCGCCAGGCAGCGGCTCGATGCGCACCGGGGCGAGGCCCGCCCGCCGCAGGGCGTCGGCCAGCCGCCCGCGCGGGCCGAAGCCCTCGATCGACCGCACGAGGTACGCGTACCCGCCGTGGCAGCCGCCGGAAATCCATCGCCCCAGCGTAGGCAGGACGCGGCGAAAGTAAAGGCTAAAGATGCCGGCCGGCAGGCCGCCCGTCTCCGGCCGGTGGAACTCCAGGACGACCACCCGGCCGCCCGGCCGGACCACGCGGACCATCTCCCGAAGGCCGCGCGCCTCGTTCGCCAGGTTCCGCACGCCGAAGGCGGAGCAGGCGGCATCGGCCGCCGCGTCGGGCAGCGGGAGGGCGAGGGCGTCGGCCTCGACGACGGCCGTTCGGCGGCCCAGGCCGGCCTCGGCGAGTTTCGCGCGGGCCCGGGCGAGCATCGGCCGGCAGACGTCGCAGGCGACGACGCGCGCCGCCCGCCGGCGCCGCAGGACCGCCATCGCCAGGTCGCCCGTGCCGGTGCAGACGTCGACGACGAGGGGCCTTGATGCGCCGCCCGGACACACCGCCGCCGCGGCGCGCTGCCGCCAGCGGCGGTCCAGGTCCGCCGAGAGCAGGTGGTTCAGCAGGTCGTACCGCGGCGCCACGGCCGCGAACATCTCGCGGACGGCGGCGGGGTCGGCGGGGTCGCGGCGCTGAGGCATGGGTGCTCCCGGGCCAAAATCGCCCGCCGTTCGAGCCGGGACCGGAAGGTCCCGGTCATCTCCATCCGCCGTGGCACGTGCCAGGGCGGATGAGGATGACCGGCCGCTCCCGCGGCCGGCTCGAAAACGATGCGGCAGTGGGCTCGACCGGCGCCTACTCGAACCCGTACTCCGCCCACCGGCGGGCGACGCGGTCGGCCACGTCCGGGTCGGAGCGGATCGGCTCGGGCCACGCCCGTTCGCCGACCTCCTCGGGCCACTTGCGGGTGGCGTCGATGCCCACCTTCCCGGCCGCGCCGGATGCCGGGGCGGCGTGGTCGAGCACGTCGGCCGGGCCCGTCGTGACGAGGAGGTCGCGCTGCGGGTCGGCCTCGGCCCCGACGCGCCAGAAGACCTCCTCGGTATTCTGCACGTCCACGCCCTCGTCGACGACCACGAGGAATTTCGTGTACATCATCTGGCCCATCCCCCACAGGGCGTGCATGACCTTGCGGGCCTGGTGGGCGTGCGTCTTGCGGATGCGCACGAGGGCCCAGTTGTGGAACACGCCGAACATCGGCAGGTTCAGGTCCACCACCTCCGGCAGGAGGGTCCGGATGAGGGGCAGGAAGAGCCGCTCGGTCGCCTTTGCCATGTAGCAGTCTTCTTTGGGGAACCGCCCCACGACCGTGGCGGGGTAGATGGCGTCGCGGCGATGCGTGACGGCCGTCACGTCCAGCACGGGGTACACGTCCGCCGACGAGTAGTAGCCCGTGTGGTCGCCGAAGGGTCCCTCGACGGCCGTCTCGCCGGGCGCGACGGTGCCCTCGATGACGATCTCGGCATCGGCCGGCACGCGCAGCGGGACGGTCCGGCACGGCACGGTCCGGACCGCCTCGCCGCGCAGGATCCCCGCCAGGACGAGTTCGTCCATGCCGTACGGCAGCGGGGCGGTGGCGGCGTAGGCGAGCACGGGGTCGCCGCCGAGGGCGACGGCCAGGGGCATCGCCTCGCCGCGGTCGGCCCACGCCCGGAAGTTGCGGGCCCCGTCGTGGTCGCGATGCCAGTGCAGCCCCAGCCGACGCGGGCCGAACACCTGGAGCCGATACATCCCCACGTTCCGGTTCGAGCCGTCCGGGTCGGCGGTGTAGACCTGCGGCAGGGTGAGGAACGGCCCGCCGTCGCCGGGCCAGCACACCAGGACAGGCAGGGCCGAGACGTCGGCCGCCTCGCCCTCGTGGACCACCTCCTGGCACGGTCCCGAGCGGACGGCCTTGGGCCGGGCGCCGGCGGCTTTGAGGAGGCGGGGGGCCGCTTTCAGTTTCTCCACGAGTCCCGCCTCCGCGGCGGGCGGACGGAGGAGGTTTGCGAGACCGGCGGCAATTTGGTCCAGGTCTTCACCGCCCAAGGCCCACGCCATCCGCTGCATCGACGCGAAAGCCCCCACGAGAACGGGCATCGTGTGGCCTTCGACGTTTTCGAAGAGGGCGGCCGGGCCGTCGGCGGCGACGAGACGAGAGGCGATCTCGGCGATCTCCAACTCCGCCGAGACGGGAACCGTCACGCGGCGCAACTGGCCGGCGGCCTCGAGGCGGGCGATGAATTGTCGAAGGTCCTGGGCGGGCATTTCCGGTCTCTCCCGTGGTACGCGCAGCGGTACTCCATTCCCCGCAATGCGCCGATGACCTGCCGCGCACGCCTTAGCGTTGTCGTGCTTAGAGCCTATCCGAATGACCCCTCGTCGGCCCGAGGCCGAGCGAGGCGGCCGCAGGCAAGGAGGGCGAAGCAGGCAACCCGTCTCTGGGTTGTCGATGCAGCCCGACGCCGTCTGCGGGCGC
>CAZNYC010000059.1:0-23738 GCA_964577175.1 uncultured Anaerolineales bacterium | reverse complement strand
CAAGGATTGCAGAAGTCAAACGCTTTGCCACGCGAAACGGCACGCGCAGCCCTCGTTCACCCGCTGGCCTTCTCCCAGGTAGTCATTCGTTTACCGCAGTATCGACACTCCCGCCGCCGCATGATGCGCCCGCCCCAGGCTGGCCGCGTATAGACCACGCGGAAATGCCGGCAGCCGCAGTGACGGCAGACGAGCCCCTTCTGCTCCGCGGCCGCTGCGTCCTTCGACTCCACCCCTTCTCTCACGCCGTTGACGCTCTCAGGCATCGGCTCCTCCTCTGCAGATCCTCCTGCGTGTACCGTTTCCGCTCGCGCTGCCGGGCCGCATCCTGCCCCGACCGCTGCCGGAGAGGTGATTTTTCGTGCAAGACGTGCGACGCATCGCCCCTCGGCATGAATAGGGAGATGAGGCACGATCGAAGCGGCTCTTTCAGAAAGGACGGAACCATGGCCCCCCAAAACGGTAGCCCCGATCGGCGGCAGCCTGCCCGGCGGCGTCCGCCCCGCGAAGTCCGGGACCTGCTCCAAGACTTCGGTCGCCGCGGGCGCCACAACGGCACGACGCGGGTGACGCTCTCCGCGCAGAACCTCCCTCGCTACATGCGAAGGCTTCCGGCGGTCCGGAAAGCCCGCCGGTGGGCGTTGGTCCTATCGCCCGACCATGGGGAGCAGTACGTGGAAAAGGACGAATCCGACGGGCCGTCGCATGGGAGCGCCGCATGAGCCCGGCCATGTCCGTTCCAGAGATCGGTGTCCGGATCGTTGAGAGGGCGTGGCGCGGCAAACGCGGTTCCGGCCCCGCGCCGGACTCCTTCGTGGGCTACGTCTGCGACGAGGCGAACAGGCAGGTTCTTCTATCCGAGCCCCAGGCAGACCAGCCCTCCGGCGAGGCCGCGCACCGGCACGCCGAGGAGGTCTTGTCGCGTTTCTGGTCGCCGGACCGGCCGTGCACGGCGATCGTGACGAACATCTCGATGCGGGACGACGGTCCGCCGGAGTACCTGGTCCGCCCGCCCGCCGAAGGGGCAGTCACGGCGGGCTACGGCACGCCGTCCGGGGCGCCCGCTTTCCGGTGCATACTGCAGAAGGGCTTCTTCCTGGCGGTTCGTTTCGAGTTACGGCGCTTCGACCACGGGCCGGGGCCCGGTGATCTCGTCCTGACCGGCCCCGTTTACCTGCAGATTCCGCCTGCACCGGGGCATCCCCTGGTACCGACACGCCCGCCTCGCAGTCTCCCGGCGGCCCTGCTGGAGGCGATCAACGGGTTGGAATCCAAGCGCCGCGAGGTGGCCGGCCGCGTCAGCCAGTGGCGGCGTTTCCTCGCCTGGCAGACCCAGTGGGTCCGCGACCGGCAGTTGGCCCTCCGCTACGAGACGGCGGAGTTCGACCGGGACGCCGGCCGACTGCGTCTCGCTGTCTTCGCACCGGCGGAGGCAGTTGGACGGTTCCGCAAACGCCGGTCGTTCCCGGCCCAGCTCATGCCGCTTGCGGCCTCCAAGCACCCGCAATGCTGGGAGCCGGTCGACGGCATCCGCGGAACGGCCCTGGGCGAGATCTCCTGGCGGGAGGCGCGGCGGAAAGGGTTCCCCGACCCCCTGCCGACCGAGGACGGCAAATTGGTCCGCGGCGTCGTCGAGGTCCGCTTCGACCCCCAAGCGCTGGATCGATACCAGACGACCATTCCGGAAAGCGGTTTCCTGACCAGCGCGGTCCACGGCCAGCTGGTGCCCCTCCGGCGTCAGGCCCAGGCCCTGGGTAAGCTGGTGACCGGGGAACACGTCAACCCCCGGCTGGCGGACTTCCTGTTCGACGCCGGCGAGGCCCGGTCTCCGGACGGCGTGGTCACCGTCGCGCCCGGGGGGGATTCTTCGGCAGGGCTGAACGAGGCGCAGCGCCGGGCCATCGCGAAAGCCCTGGCCGCCCCTGACCTGTGCCTGATCCAGGGGCCGCCCGGAACCGGGAAGACCACCGTGATCGCCGCCGTCTGCCACGAGGCCGTTCGCCAGGGCCAGCGGGTCTTGGTTGCCAGCCAGGCCAACCTGGCCGTGGACAACATCTTGCGGGGACTGGACAAAGATCCGGCCTGCCGCCCGGTCCGCATCGCCAACGGGGCCGACGACGGGGAGGATTTTTACGAACCCCGCGCCGTGTTTCACTGGCTCTCGACGGTCCGGGCCGCTGCCGGCAAGCGGCACGCGGCGGGGGAAGCCCTGGCCCGCGGTCGGGCACAAATGGACCGGACGTGGCCCACGCTGGAGACCCTCGTTGGCCGCCTGGAAGAGCTGGATCGAAAGCAGGCGGTGGCCCAGGAGAAACGCCGCGAGTGCGAGCTGCGATCGGACGCGACGACCGATCGGCTCGGCAAACTCGACCGGCAGATTGCGACCATCCGCCGGGGACACCACGCGGTGGAGATGGCCTTCGCCCGCCTGAGCGAGGGCGCCCCGGCGTCGGACCTGGGCGAATGGGTCCAACGGATCGATCCCGCCGACCGATCCGCCCTGTTCGCTCCCCTCGCCGAAGGGCTGCCGGTGCGTGCGTCGTTGCCCGAGGACCTCCGCCGTCTGCTGCCATCTTCGCCGGAAGAGCCGGGCGCCGACCCGGAGGGTTCATCCTCCGGATGGGCCCGCCGGCTCGTTGCGGGCCTGCGGCGGTGGCTGACCCGACGCGAGCCGGAGCCGGCCGAGCCCGAACGTCCGACCACCCCCAACTGGGCGGTCATGTGGATCGAAGCGAACCGACTTCTTGCTCGCCTCCGGCAACTGGAGGATGGACTCCCCTCCCTGACGGCGGCCTGCGAAGAGGCCGAGCGCCTTTGCGCCGTCGCAGCAGGGTCGGAGGTACCCGAATCGGCCTGGGCCGAGGCCACCAGGGCCTTGGCTCGGGCACTTGAACCGGCGGGCGGTCCCGCACTGGCCCAGCGTCTCGGCATTGCCCCTGTTCCGACCTCCCTTCGCCCCAAGGGCCGCTTCCGGAAACGCCTCGCGGCTGCCCGGGGATACCTCCAAGTGGGCCTGGGCCATGCGCGCCGGACGGCTCCCGCGCTCGCAGAGCCCTTGACGGCCGTGGCGGGGGGGGCCGGCGAGCACCTTGACTCGCGGCTCGAGGCGATGGCAAACCGCAGGGGCGCGTTACGCTCCGAACTCGAGACGCTTCACCGGGGCGAGGAGGAGGCCGCGCGGACCCTCGCCGAGGTGGAGCAAGACCGGAACCGGCTCCGCGAGCAGTGGAACACCGCGCTAAAGACCCTCCCGGCCGCCGTGGTCGAACGGGCCGGCGAGGAGACGGCCGCGCCCGGTCCGTCGGCGCTGGCGGCGCTGGGCACCGCCCGCGAGGCGTACCGGAAGGAGACACAACCCCGGCTCGAGCAGCACCAGGTGTGGGGCCCCATCCAAGCGGAATGGCTCCGGCTGCTCGCGGCCCCTGGCGATACCGATCGTCGGCGGCTGCATCCGCTGTACCTGGCCCGCTGCAACGTCGTCGGCGCCACCTGCTCTTACTGCGGCAAACCGGGGGCCGTCCTCGGCCGTGAGCACTTCGACCGCTTCGACGTGGTCATCGTCGACGAGGTCAGCAAGGCCACGCCGCCGGAACTGCTGCTGCCGGCGCTTCTGGGGAAGAAACTGATCCTGGTCGGCGACCGCCGCCAGCTTGCGCCCACTTTCAAGGAGGGCGCGAGGCGGGAACGGCCGTTCGCGGAACTCGCCGAGGCGGACGAGGAGGCCGTCGAGGAGGTGGAGCGGTTCCGCGAGATGGTGACGGCGAGCCTGTTTCGGAAACTCTTCCGAGGGGCCCGGACGACGCTGAAACAGGAACTCACCGACCAGTACCGCATGCATCCGCAGATCATGGAGGCGATCAACCAGTTCTACGACGGTCGGCTCCGCTGCGCGATCGCCGATCCCGACGCCCGGTGCCGTCACGGTTTGACGATTCGCACCCGCCGCGGGGACTTCCTTCGCCCCGACCACCACATCCTCTGGATCGACACCTCCCGGGACCGCCACGGGCGCCCGGCCTACGAACGGCAGGTCGGGACCAGCAAGGCGAACGACCTGGAGGCCGACGGCGTGGCTCGGCTCGTCCGGTTGCTGAACGCCGCCGCCGGCGAAGCAGGGCAGACCCGTGAGGCCACGGACGTCGGCGTGATCACCTTCTACGGGCCGCAGGTGCGATCGATCCGGCGCCGCCTGGACCGCCTGCCGTCGGAGGAGACCCGGCACCTGGACCTCGACGTGAACACGGTGGACAGTTTCCAGGGGGCCGAGCGGTCGATCGTGATCGTCAGCCTGGTCCGCTCAAAGCGGGGCCGGCTGGGCCGGTTCGCGCGGCAGTACGAGCGGATCAACGTGGCGATGTCCCGGGCCCGCACCCTCCTCATCGTCCTGGGCGCGGCCGCGACCTTCGCCCGGGCGAGGGTCGACCTTCCCGACGGGGAACACGGGGAACGTCCCCAGAAATGCTACCGGCACATCCTGGACGTGGTCCGCCGCCACGGCGGCCTGAGGGACGTCCGTGACCTCTTTTAGCGCGCCCCCAGGCAAAAAGACACATTCCCTTGCAAGAAGTCCCGGCCCGGCATCCTCCATTGGTAGAGATCGAGACCGAAGGAAGGAGACACGATTGCCTGACCGCCGATCCAAGGAGGACGCGTTCCTGATGGCTCACTCGCCCGCGACCCATCCGACCGCCGCAGCCCACGAAGACGCAGCCCCCTCCCCGGGGAAGGAGGAAGCACCCCGGGACGGGCAGTGGCACCGGGGGGACTGGCCTCTCCAAACGCTCCGATTCCGGGCCCAGGTGGCAACCCCGCGACAACTGACCGTGCTCGAGCAGATCGTGCTTCACGTCTACCTGACGCTCGAAGCGCCGCCTCCGGCCCCGGAGACGGTGACCGCCGAACTGGCCCTGGCCGACCCCTTCTTCGTCGAGCAGACGATCCAGGAACTCCATCGCCTCGGCGCCGTCGATGGGGACCCTCGCGACGGGCTTCGCCTCACGGACCTGGGGTGGGAGTGTTCCCGCCGGGGACAGGTCCCCAGCGCCAGGAGGGAGCAGGTCGTCGCGATCCTGTTCGACCCGGTGGCCGGGAGGTTCCCGGACGTTTCCGTGGAACCGGCGTCGGTGAACCCCGCCGAGACCGGGGGACCCCGCCGGCCGATCGTGTCGGAGTTTGCCCTGGCCGACCCCAGGCGGATCGACCTCGCGAACTTCCGCCAGGTCGCGGCGTGCCAGAGGCAGTTGAGCGAATCCGCCGACGCCGTGGTGTTCTCGGCCGAACCGATGGCGGCGAACCCGCCGACGGAGGCCTGCCCGGATGCCGAGCAAGCACCCACTTCGACGGACGGTCTCTGGTGGCAGCCGGTGCGATTCCGGGACGTACCCTCCGGCGAACGGATCTCGAAGATCGAAGTCCGGGCGCGGCCCGCGTTGGGCCCCTGGTTCGAGAAGATCCTGAATGATCGGCGAATGGCCGGCCAGTTGTGCTTGCACGATCCGGCCGAGCCCGCCGGCGCGGAGGAGCCGTCCCCGCCTGAGCGGGAGCCGGCTCCTGCCAGCGAAAAGGAGACAGCCGCATGAGTACCTTCGGCCTCTACTGGATTCAGCTTCGCCGCGAGCGGCAGGAACGGCTGCGCCGCGCGCAGGAACGCGAACGCCTGGCCCGGGTCCGCCAGGAAACCACCCGCGCGCTGGACCGCCTGGAGTCCCTCCTCGGGCGCTGCCGTCCCGGCCTCGAGCAGCACTTCGGGATTCAGGCCCAGCGCGAAGGGACCGCCCTGGCCAAGAAGGCCCGCCGGCAACTCAACAACAGCCCGGACGAGGCCCTGGCGCTGGCCCGCCGCGCGGTGGCGGCGGCCGAACGGGGCCTGAAACAGGCCTCCACCCGGGCCGAGGCCTGGACCCGCCAGAAGACGCAGGCCCACGAGGCCGTTTCCGTCCTCGTCATGGCCCTGGAAACCGCTTCCCGGGACGGGTGCCTTGCCGAGGCCGACGACCCGCACGTGGCCGAGGCCGCGGGCCACCTGGACCGGGCCGCGACCGCCCTCCGCGGAGAGGATTTCAAGGGCGCCCTGCAAGCGGCCCGATCCGGCCAGGCGGCCACCCGGCAGGCCGAGCAGGCCCGGCAGGAACGGCAGGAACGGGAAACCCTCCGGCGGGAGGTCGTCCGCGGTCTGCGGCAAGTCCTCGGCTCCATGCAGTTCACGGTCCAGCCGCCGCGCCGCCGCCCTGCAGACGAGGGCGGGGCGGTCGTTCTGTCGGGCCGGCTGCCCTCCGGCCACACGGCCCGGTTCGAGATCGCCGTGGACGGCCAGATCACCTACGACTTCGACGGGTATCACGGCCAGGCGTGCGGCAAGGACGAGGAGGCCGTTCGACGCGCCCTGGAGACCACCTGCCAGGCCGAGGCGACGGACCATTGCCGTCGCTGGAAAACGGGGCCCTCGCCGAGAATCGGCGGCGCCGGCCGCCGCCAGCGACCCGAGCCAGGACGCGAGCGTCACCGTTAGGAGTCAACGCCATGTCTGCAACCGCGACGTCCGCCTTCCAGGAAACCGGCGCCGAGGGTCCGGCCACGCCGCAGGCTGGGTTCCTGGCCGCCGTCCTCCGGGAGGCGGGGTACCGCCGGTGCCTCGTGCTCGACGGCAACGTTCGGGACGTCTTCGCCGACGGCCGGGGCGGCTATCTCCGCCTGGCCGATCTGCTGGTCCGACGTCTGGGGACCCTCCAGGCCGGCGGCCAGCCCGCCTTCACCGTCTGCGGCCGGTGGGACCGCGTGGACGGGCTCCGGTTCCCCACCCCGCTGGCGGAGCGAGCCTTTCTCCGAGGGGTCACCCAGAAGTCCGACGGGGCGTCCGCGAGCCGGGACGACGAACCGGCGGAGGCGTACGATGACGGATCGCCGGAGCCGGCCTCGCCGGGCGGCTCCGCCGAGACGGGGGGCCACACCCCTGGACCGTATCCCCAGCCCGAGGAGGCCCTGCCGGCCATGCGGCAGCTGCTTGCCCACCCGGTGGAACGGGCGGCCTTCGTGCTCGATTGGAGCGAGCACCTGGTGGGGAATACAACACACCTCGATCCGGACGAGCGGCAGCTCTTGACGATCCTGGCCAAGACGTTGGCCGAGGGCACTACCCCGGCCCCGGCCGCCGACGCCGGGAGCCCGCCAGCGGGCCTGCTGATCCTCATCACCGGTACCCTCGCCGCGCTGCCGTCCTCCCTGTACCAGGACAACCCGAACACCAAGGTCATCACGGTTCCCCGTCCCGGCCGTCCCCAGCGGCTCGCCTTCTTCGAGACCAACCAGAGAGACCTTCGGGTCACCCCGCCCAAACCCGCGCCCGGCCGGCCCGCGCACCCGTACGCCGCCTGCGGTCCCCTGCTGGGCGAGATGGCGGACCTGACCGAAGGGTTGACGCTGGTGGACCTCCGGCACGTCCTCGCCCTCTCCCAGCAGCTCCCCTCGCCGCTCCGCGCGGACCGCCTGGTCAACCTTTACAAACTCGGGGAGCAACGGAGTCCCTGGGAAGACCTGGACCCCGACCGCCTCGACGCCGCCACCTCTACCCTCACAGAGCGGGTCATCGGCCAGGACGAAGCGGTCCACCAGGTAGCCACCATGCTCGTGCGGGCTTACATGGGACTGGCAGGGCTCCAGCATTCCGCCGCGGGCCGCAAACCGCGGGGCACCCTCTTCTTCGTCGGGCCCACCGGCGTCGGGAAGACCGAACTGGCCAAGGCCACGGCGGCGTTCCTGTTCGGCGACGAGAACGCCTGCCTCCGATTCGACATGAGCGAGTACGCGCACGCCCACGACGATCAGCGCCTGGTGGGCGCCCCGCCCAGTTACGTCGGGTTCGAAGAGGGCGGACAGCTCACCCGGGCGGTCCGCCAACAACCCTTTTGCGTCCTGCTGTTCGACGAGATCGAAAAGGCCCATCCCCGGGTGCTCGACAAGTTCCTCCAGATCCTCGAGGACGGCCGGCTCACCGACGGTCGCGGGGAAACCACCTACTTCTCCGAGACCGTCATCATCTTCACCAGCAACATCGGCGCCGACGCGGCCGACCCTAGCCTGGACCGGGCCCGCCACGAGGCGTTCTTCAAGGACCGCGTGTGCACCTACTTCGCCGAGCCACCGCGACCTGACGGAGGCGGCGGCCTCGGCCGCCCCGAGCTGCTCAGCCGGTTGGGAGAAAACAACATCGTCGTATTCAACCCGATCACCGACCCCGGGGTGCGACGGACCATCTTCAGCGCCAAACTCACGGGGCTCCAGCAAAGCCTGTGCGACCGATTCGGCCTGGAAACCGAGGTCACCGACCGCTGCCTGGACTGGCTGGCGCGCCGCAGCGAGACCCGCGCCGGCGGCCGCGACCTGATCAACGGAATCGAACAGCACCTGCTCAATCCGCTGACCCGCTACCTCTTCCAGCGACGACACCAACTCACCCCCGGACGCCGGCTGCGCGCCGACGTTCCCGATGGGGAGAGCGGCATTCAGTTCGAGCTCCACGAGGGAGACTCCTCATGAACGCCATACGTCCCCATCCCCACGACTCCGTCCTGAACCTGCACGCCGTGGTTCCCGCCTCGCGGGCGAACGGCCCGGGCCGGCGGGCCGTCGTGTGGACCCAGGGCTGTCGCCTGCGGTGTCCCGGATGCTCGAACCCGGGGACCCATTCGCACCGGCCGCACCGCCTGGTCCGCCCCGACGCCCTGGCCGAGTGGATCCTGGCCCTCCCCGGGATCGAGGGGCTGACCGTCAGCGGCGGCGAACCGTTCGAACAGCCGGCCGCCGTCGCCCACCTTTGCCGACGCGTCCGGACCGGCGGGCTCTCCGTGATGGTCTTTACGGGCTGGACCTACCCCGATGCCCACCGCTGCGGCTCAGACGCCGTACAGGAACTGCTCCGCCACATCGATCTCCTCGTCGACGGGCCGTTCATCCGGGAACTCGCCGACCCGACTTTGCTGTGGCGCGGCAGCCCCAACCAGCACGTCCGCCTGCTCTCCGACCGCTACGGTGCCGACGTCCTCCGCGGCCAAGCCCCTCGGATCGAAGCCCTCCTCGGCGCGGGCTCCCGAATGGCGCTCACGGGGTTCCCGGACGCCGCAACCCTGGATACCCTTACCCGTCGCCTGTGGCGGGAACACGGCCTCCGCCTGGAACCCGCGCCCCGCGCAGGTTCGCCTTGAAGTGACGCCCACCGGTCGTATTATAAGGGCACGTTGCAAAGCGCAAAGCCGGCCCAACAGCGGTCGCACCGGCGTGGAGTGCCCCATGGAGCAGCCTGCTTATCCGGAACTCTCTGAGAGCGACCTCCAGCACCGGTACCTCCGCCAGGGCGACCGGCAGGCGATGTTCGAGGTGCACCGGCGGTACAAACCGCGGGTGATGGCTTTGTGGCGACGCTACCAGCCGATGCTGGTCCGGCTGTACGCCGAGGCGTTTGAGGATTTCTTCGACGGGCTACTCGAAGAGGCACTCGCCAAGTGGGATCCCGACCGGGCGGCCTTTTCGACCTTCTTCGTGGGCCAGGTGTGCCGCCGGCGGGGCATCGATTTCACGCGGAAACTCTGGAAACGATACCACCAGGAGCCCCGGCCCGGTACCGACCTCACCGCCTGCACCGGGGAGACCGGGGAGGAACGGGCCACCAGTCCCCTGGAAACCGGGTCTCAACCGTGGCGGCAGCCGAGCGGGTATACCGAAGAGGAGAAGACGTTGTTCCGGGAGGCCCTGGCGCGGGAAAAACCCGATTGCCAGGCCCTCCTGCGGCTGATGCGTTACAGCGGACCGGACACCTTCGAGGCGCGGGCCAGCGTGCTCGCCCAGATGGGGTTCCGCAAAAGGGCCACCGGCTGGCGGGATACCTGGAAACGGAACCGCGAGCGGATCGCCGCCCACGTCCGGGCCGGTCGCGAAAACGCGTGATTTTTTCTGCGACGTTCCCGGCCGGGCGAGGAATAAGGCTGTAGACGGACCGCTACGGCGTCGGCACGGCACCGACAGAGCCGTCCGACGAACGCCTGGGCCACACGAAGCCCGTCCGGCCCGGCCCGAGGAGGCGACATGAGCTGCCTGAGCGAAGAGACGATTGAAGCCTTGGTCGCCGGCCTCCTGGACGAAGCCGACCGGTGCCGGGCCCTCGCTCACCTCCGCCAGTGCCCCGCTTGCCGGGAAGCCGTGGGGGATACCACGCTCGTCTGGCAGGCCCTGGACCCCATCTTCGCCGCCGAGTCCCGCGACCGGTGTCCAAGCGCCGAGCAGCTGGACCGTTATCTTCAGGGCACGTTGAGCGGGGCCGAGGCCCGCCAGGTCCAAGAGCACCTCGCCACCTGCGTCCGCTGCGCGGCCGACCTTCAGGCCCTCCGGGCCCCCGCACCCGGGCCGGCGGCGACCCGCGTCATCCCGCTCCTGCATGCCACCGCGAAAGGTCATCCGGCCGTTCAGCGGTGGACCAGGGAATCCGTCGATCGGGTCTTTCGGCTCCCCGAGCCCGTGCGGCTCACCTCCCTGGCTCCCGGGGCGGATCGGCAACAGCGCCTGGCCGCCGCCACGGGCCAGGGGTTCACCGAGCAACGGCTGACGGCCGACGCCTCGCCCTACGAACTCGAAATCGTCCAGTTCGGCGAGGAAATCCGGTTGACCGTGTCGCTGACCGACCCGAACGTCCCCGCGGCCGAGGGGATCGTCCGGGTGGTTTTGGCCGAGGGCGACGAGGTCCGCCTGGAGCGGTTGATCGCGATCCAGGAAGGCCGGGGAGGCTGCGTGCTAACCCCCGACGAGGTCCGCCGCTGCGCGCCGCAGCAGGAGCCGCTGACCGCCCGCGTCGAGCGGCTGGACGCATGGCGCATGCTCCGGGACGCCGGAACCGCGGCCGTGGCCCCTGCCGTGGTTGAACTGCTGGCGCATGCCGACGCCGCCGTCCGACGCGCGGCCATCGCCCTGCTGACCGAGGCCGGGGCCGTCCAGGTTCTCGGTGCGATCGCCGCCTGCCAAGAGGACGCCGATCCCTCCGTCCGTGCGGCCGCAACCCGGGCGGTCAAGGATCTGGAAGCACTCACCGAATGAATCCCGCCCTGTAGGCAAGGCCTTTCTCCCGCCGTCGCCAAGACCCATCATGCGTTGCCTCACACCTCCGTAGTCCAATGGCCGGTCCCCACCTGGCCCGACCCTTCCTCACTTTTTCGTGCGACATCCGCCTGTGACGCCTGAATAGAAGGTCGGGGACAGGAGAGATGAGATGGAACCCCGAAACGACGAATCCGAGATAACCAGCCGCCAAGGAGTTCAAGCCATGATCACGACCGACCAGATCATCGGGGTTCTCAAGGCCCGCGACGAGCACATCGCCGACATCGGCACCCACCCCAACGGGTACGTGCACGGCGTCCTTCCGGCCGGGGACGGCTGGAACAGGCCGGGCGGGCTCGTGGTTCACCCCATTCTCGATGAGCTCATCCTGCGCGTCTGTGTGGTCAACATCATGAAAGTCCGACCGGACAGCCAGGTGCTCAAGGCGCTGGCCAGGGTGAACCTCGAACTCGTCTCCGGCTGCGTCGGAATTGAAGAGAGCGGCTACGTGCGGTTCCAGATCAACCACGTGTGCTCCGGGACCGACGGCGAGGCCTCTGTGCAAGTACTCGACCGGCTGCTCGACGAGACCTTCGCAGCGCTTGCCTTCATCCACCGGAACCTCATTCTGTGCGGAATGATCGAGGCAGGCGTCCCGCCGAAGCAGGCCCATCAGGTGGTGGGAATCCTGTACGGCGAAAGCGACACCGAGGACCCCGGCGGCAGCGACGCCGCCACGCTGTGAAAGGGAACCGCCATGGCCAATCGCGCCACCAAGAAACCCGCGTTTTCCCCCGAAATGGAACGGTGCCTCGCGGCGGCAAAGGCCCTTGCGGCCCAAGAGCCGGGACCGCCCCGGCTCGATGCCCTCCACCTGCTTCTTGCCGCCATCCGCATGGCCCCGCAGGCCGCCAAGGCCGCGCTGGAGCAGGCGGGTTACCGCTGGGAGGCCGCCGAGAACGCAAGCCCCGAGGTTCGTTCGGATACACCGGACGAGGCCGCCCAGCGCCCCATGAAACTTGTGCCGCCCCTCCCCAGACTGGTCCAGACATGGGGCCACGTCAATCAGAAGGAAGGCCAACCACGGCCGCTGTCTACCGAACAGTGCCTCACCTCGCTTCTGGAGCACCCCTCCGTACGCCTTCAGGACTTCCTGCGCCGGCTCCCGGGCCGCACCTCCCCCAAAAAGCGAGCGCAACGGCCGGCCGACGAGCGCCCATTCCAGTCCTGCCGGGAGTTCCTGGCCGCCCGACGAGCGGTGTGGGCGCTGCGCCGCGCGGCAGCCCGGCACCTCCGTTCCCACCCCGACCGCGTCATGAATCCACGCCCCGCTTCCCGGGCCGAGGCAAACCAGGAGAAGGTGCTTGCCCGGCTGGCTTCGCTCGAGGAGACGACACGCCGCCGGGCCGCGGCCTCCCCCGACCAGACCGTACCTCTCCGCCGCGTCGCCGCCAGCCACGATCTTTCCCCGATTCAAGGCGAGGTAATCGAGGGCTTGCTCCTGCATGAGTTATACGGTGCCGAGGCACCTCCGCCTACCGTCCGCGACTTCGCCCATATGCTGGCCCCCGAAACCTATCCCGTCAACGCCGCCGATATGGTCGAGCAGGTCACCCGGCTTTGTCAACAGGACCTGGTGCAGGTGCACGACCCTATCTCGGATGCTCCCGGATTGAACTCGCGCCAGCGTCTCACGCCCCATCTGGCGGAGGAACTCCTGACCGTCCTCCAGCAAGACGTCATCTCGGACGCGGACGTCAAGGCCACCAAGCGGCGGCTGTCGGTTTGCCGGACGTGGCCCGTGTAAACAAACGCCCATCTCGTCGGCAATTCGAAAAACCGTGCGACACGTTGGCCGCATCGGCGAATAGGACAATGCCGGAGATGCACAGGTCCTCTCAACGGAAAGGAAATTGCGATGGCACGGATTCCTAAACACCCCCACGTGGTGAAGCGGCAACAGCAGCGCGGGCTCAAAGAGGAGATCCTCGAGTTCATCGTGGATTTCGGGGACATCGAGTTCGGCGCCGGCGCCATCTGGTACGTCATCCGCGAACGGTCCTTGCCGAGCTATCTCCGGGGGACACAGATCGTCGAGCAGGCCAAACCGTGGGTCGTCATGGCCAGACCCAGAGGCAGAGGTGGCGAAATCCTCGTAACCGCCTACCCGATGAATAATGCCAGCCGCCACGTGCGGCGCAAAGGTCGCCTGCCCATGAAGCCGTGGAATTGAACTATGCCCCGCCTAAACCGCCGGGAAAGGGGCACGATTAGCGGGGCCTTCCGAAGTGCACACACGGAACCGCTAATGCCGCTCCTCTGCAAGAAGCGGAACCTTCAGCAAGAAGACATGGGTGGTAGCAGCGCCTCGTACTCTTGCTGGAGAGAGGTCGCGCGCGAGGCGTCCGACCTTGCACGAATGCCCTTTCTGACGCCAAGCATCATGACACCTTCCCCTGGTATGGTTGGTTTTCAACAGCCGCCGTCGGGATGTTGTAGCACTACGCGGACCCAATCTCCCCTTCGTGGCGGCCGAGCGCCTCCCTTGAGTTCGTCGGTACTGCGTCGCACCTCAGGCGGCAACCATGTTTCGGCGAATCCCTTTCGCAGGCTCCTCGCCAACGTTCACTCGTCTTGTAGGGGCAAAGTTCGGCTGGACACAACGGCAGAGGTGTAGCACTCGCCCTTACGCCGTCTTCGACGTGGCGTGAGACTGCAACCCAGGTGGATGCGTGGTAGGAAACTCTCTCAGAAGCGCCAGGTTGCCGCTTCAACAGCACGAGCCACAGACCGGCGCTTCGTGAGTAGACTTCGCCTCACTATCAAGCATCCGCTGGACTCCACGCGATTGTGCCCGTTGTGGTCGTCCCCGCGTGCGTGGGGCAGGCCTACAAGTCAATGGGCTCCGTCCACGGCAAGGGCGAGATAAACTCGAGGCGATCCGCCTTGACGGCCGCGGCGAGCGCGGCCCGTTCCACGGTCCGTCTGGCCAGCGCCTGTCCCACGTCTATCTCGTAGCCACTTCGGGCCGACCTCCGTGGTACAACACGCTCGGTCCCATGGGCTTCAACCCCCACGACTATAACGGGGCTCCCCCCGAAGTCCTGAGATGGAACCGTCTTGACAAGGACTTTCTCAAGACTCTTCCATTCGACCTTGTCCGACCAGAAATCAAACCCCCCGCCGCCGAGGGCATCCGGGTCTTCCTCCCGCTCCCTGATAAAGATCCTACCGTCCGAGGTTGATTCCACCCGTTTGTGACCATCCGAGCGCAGATAACGGATCACGAGGTCCGCGCCGGCTCCCCGGTAAGCAATCCACACCGCGCCGTGGGCGGAACGGATCTCAGGAAAGCGGGCCGGCGCCCAGGAACCGGTTCCCTCGACGGTCGCCCCCCTGTCCCTCAGCCGCCACGCCGCCGTCTGCAAAATGCGTCGTTCCCTTTCCGTGTGCCGAACGTAAAACAGGTCGAACTCAAGACCGCTCCCTTTCTTTTCACACTTTAAAGAAACCTCAATGGCGCCCGGCTGCTGCCGGGAAAGGCATATCTCGTCCCTGCCGTGGGTCGCAGAGAACCAGCCGTCCAGCGTCCACGTGATGACGGCCCGAGGGCTCTCTATCTCTTCGGGCTCCGGCCATAGATCCTTGATCTGGCGGCTGCCAAGCACGGGCACCACTCGCCTGCCGCCGCTTTCCCACAAAGCCCGCAGAATTTCCTCCTCGTCTGCACCCTGCACGCGCATCGCCGTCGGCCCGCAGCCGAGGAAAACGACCGCGCCGGTCAGCACGAACACCAGGAGCAACAAGGAATATCGCTTCGTGACGGTGGGCCGTCGCCTTTGCATGACCACCCTCCTTCGCGAAAGGCCCGCGAGACTGAGACGTCCTCGCCGGCGTGTCAACAAACGCCCTATTGTGCCACTCCCACCCACGGCCAGCCGGCCTCCGTGTGGAGTACACCAAGGAGCATCAGGTAGTGAGCGGTACCTCCAAGGCCGGCACGGCAAGGACATCTGGCAAGCCGCTATCCACGTCTGTGCCCTCACCCTCTGAACCGTCCTCTTCGACCGGCTCGCGCCGGAAGACCTGGAACACCGGCCCCTCGGCCGTGAAGCCGACGTTGGCCCTGGCGCCGTCGAAGGCGTACCGGACGGCCGCGTCGGCCCACTGGCCCCGGTTCTCGGCAAACACCGCGGGCGCGGTGCTGAAGAGTTGAATGGCCTGCTCCTCGCCCGCAGCGTCGAGCAGGAGCCGGGGTTCGAGCGATTCAAGAAGCGGCGCGGAAAGTGAAGATCCAGCGACTGAATCCGACATGACCTGCCCCCCTTTCACGAGCGAATTCGGACGGGGATTGCATTATCACGGACGAGCGCGCACCCGTCACCTCGCGCCCCGCCGTGGCCTGTGACGCCTCTGAATACTACCACAGATTCCGGCCAATGCAACTTCCCGCGCCTGGTAGCCGTGGCTTAGAGCCTATCCGAATAACCCGGCCTGCGGTACATGATGATGGCAAAGGCCAGATGAAGCAATCCCAAATAGTTCGCCGCCTTCTTTTCTCGGCGTCTCACACTGCGCCGGAGCCGGTTCATCTCGCCGAGCGTCCGCTCAGCCACCCACCGGCGATGCTTAGACCCATTTGATAGCATGAGCGTCCTCGCCCCGGGCCTCTAGGGCGCCCAGGTAGCCAAACAGTTGAGCCGGCTCCCACAACGAGCCGTAACCGGCACCCTATCCAGCGACGGCAATGGTCCGTCGCCTCAGCCGCCGTCTCCCGCCACCGATGACTACCCACGACCACAGAAACGCGTGAGCAGGCCCGTCGGTGAAACGCCTTGTGACCAAATTGTGACCACGCCAGAGGACAGACAGCCAAAATCAGGCGCAACCACCGGCAACCAAATAGGAACCGTAAATCCTTGCCAGCAGCGGGTTTATATCGTAAGGATTGCAGCCACAAGAACTTACAGAAACAGGGGTGTTCGAATCCCGGCCTCTCCGCCAGACCGTTTCTCGCGCCGCCGGTTTCAGCGCCGTGCCAGGCGCCCTTTCCGGTTGACCCTTTCGCACGTCTCGTTCACAATGCCGCTCGTCCCCTGCGCCTTTGCGCCGCTGCGGCGCGGCGCAGCGCATCGGCGCCGGGGCAGCCGGCCTGGCGGTTGAACGGGTGCGACACGTTTCTCCGGCCGGCCCTACAAAAAGGGGCGGCGCGGCGGCGTTTGCGTGTCCGTCGCCCCTCCGTGACCTCATGGTTCCCTGCCGGTAGTCGCCGGCGCCCGCGGTGGAACCGGCCCGTGTGCTCTTGCATCGGAAAGGAGTTTTCGCATGTGCCGTTTTCGTTGGCTCACCGCCCTGCTCTTTCTAGGGACCGTCACTGCACCGGCGGCGGTGCCCTCGGCAGCGCCGGCGAAGTCGCCGGGCGAACTGCTGGCCGCGCAGGCGCCGCCGACGTTCCGCCGGGGACATACCCTGCCGCCGCTCTCGCGGTGGGGCTGGAACATGCCCGTGGACGTCCGCATCGCCCTGTGCGAACGGTGGGGCTACGCCCTGGAGTTCGGCGTCGCGAGCGAGCGGGCGCTCGAGAAACTGGGAGACCCGGAGAGCGCGCAGGCCCGGATCGTCGCCCTCGCGCAATCGGACCCCGACCGGTACCCCCTGTTCGTGACGACGCTCCGGCCGTTCCACAAGAAGGCATTCCGCGAATCCCTGCCGGAGGAGGCGTGGTGCCACGATGCGGCCGGCCAGCGGCTGGGGGAGAAGCGGCCGGTCCTCTCGCCGGAGGCGCCGCTGTCGGCGTACGAGAAGGCGGCCCGCCTCACGGCGGGGCCGATCGCGGCCCTGCGGAAGCGCGTGCCCATCGCCGTCCTGCACAACGGCGGGGAATACGGGCTGGGGGTCTTCGGTTTCGCCGGGAAGCACTGGCGGGCGGACCCGCAGGTCGTGGCGGCCAAGGGCCCGCAGCACTGGCTGGCGTACCTCTCTTCCCGCAAAGCGCGGGGCGAGAGGGTGATCGCCGACGCCGTCCGCGCGGCCGCCGACGGCGGCCTCTATCTCTACTATCCGACGAGCGGGAACCCGCACCGCTGCCGCTGGCCGGACTGGTGGAAGTGGTGCTACGCGTACGAACGGATGCGCCCGGTGTCGGATATCCCGAACGGGGAGTCGTATTACAATCACTTCAACACCGGGTGGACGGGGGAGCGCGACATGCTGACGCTGGCGCTGAACTCGGTGGGGCTCCAGGCCGCCCTGGGCGACCCGCTCTCGTACAACTGGCTGTGCGCCGGCTGGACGCGGGAGAAGATGGGCGAGAAGGCGTTCGGCAACCTCGACCGGTACATGGGGTTCCTGAAGTGTTACTACACGGCCGGGATGACGGGCGGCGTGGCGGGGTACTTCGCGTACCCGGAGGGCGGGTTCAAGGCCGACCAGGGCGACACCGTGCCGCACTGGCTCGGCCAGATGATCGTCCTTGGGCGGGTGCACGCGCTGTTCTCGCACCTGGAGCCGTTCCTGCGGGACGGGGATCTGCTGCCCGGGCCGCGCATGCACCGGTGGTCGCTGGAGCGGCCGGCGTATGAGTTCCCCACGGGGGATGCCGAGGCGCGGGTCGTGGCGCGGAAGCGGCGCGGGCGCGAGGCGTGGCTCGTCACGGCGTGGGCGGCGGGGGGCGAGGCACGCGACGTGACCGTCCGCATCCCGAGGCTCGGGGAGGTGACCGTCCGCGCCCGGCCGGAGGGGAGCGTGTACCGGGTGACCCTTGACGGCAGCGGCAAGGCGGCGGTGCGGCTCGTGGACGGCGACGGGTTAAGGCCGACGGCGGGGTTGTGAGGTTTGGGGCGGGGGCGCAGCGCTGAAGGTCATTCGGGGAGCGGGGTTTACGGCGTCTAACGAGCGCGGCGGGTACGGAGACCCGCCGCGCGTGCCATTTCAGCCGGAAGCGGCGCGCATCGTGCGCGGCGGGGGCGGAGACCCGCCGCGCGTGAGGTGGCGTGGTGGCAGCCCTACTGGCTCAGGTAGATTTCGACGCGGCGGTTCTTGGCGCGTCCGCTCTTGGAATCGTTGCTGGCGATGGGCTGGTTCGAGCCGGCGCCCTCGGTCGTGATGCGGGCGGCGGGCACACCGGCGTCGGTCAGGATGTCGGCGACGGCCTCGGCGCGGGCCTCGCTGAGGCCCTGGTTATTGGCGGCCTTGTCGAGTTTCTGGAGCATGGCCTTGGTGGCGGGCTTGGCCACCGGGACGGTGTCGGTATGGCCGATGACGCGGGCATCGATCTCCTTGGCGGCGTCGGAGGTGAGGATGCCGCCGAGTTTCGTCAGGGCGGTCCGCGCGTTCGGCTTCACCTGGATGGAGCCCAGGTCGAACGTGATGTCCGAGGCGAAGCGCAGCCGGCCGGTCTCCTTATCGAACTGGAAGAGGCCGGGGTACTTGTCGGCGAGTTCCTGGATTTCGAGGGCGACCTCTTCGGGCAGGACCCCGCCGCCGCCCCAGGGCCGTTCGGCCAGTTGCTTGTAGGCGGCCTGGAGTTCGACGAAGGCCCTTCGGAGTTCGTCGCGTTCCTGCATGACCGAGGAGAGGTGGTCCTCCTTCTCCTGGAGCAGTCGCTGGGCGTCCTCGGCCCGTGCCTGGAGGGCCTCGACGCGTTCCTGGAGGCGGGCGATCTCGGCCTCCTTCTCCTGGAGGAGTTTCTCCTGTTCGCGGTTGCGGAGGAGGACGGCGTTGTACTTGGCCTCGTCGACACAGCCGATCGAGCCGAAAGCCAGCACCGTTACCACCACCGTCACGATGACCGCCGAAAAGCGTTGCATAGCGCGCTCCTTTCCTGGGTCCGACACTCGACACCTGATTTGTGGGCGCTGCGATGTCCCCGGCACGGCGGCTGCCGCGCACGCACGGTCAGCCGGCCAGCGCGTCCCGGGCCATCCGCTGCTTGTCCAGCACGTATCCGACCATGGCGGCGATGCCGACGACGACCGCGCCGCCGATGATAAGGATGAGAGGCATATTGCCCGTGGCCACCGCCTCCAGGACCCCCGGCACGGCGCCGGCGAGGAGGGCGATGAGGGCCAGTCCGGCCAAGCCCAGCGCCGCCGCCGCCAGCCCGAGCATGAACGTGAACTGGGCGTGATGGGCGGGGGGTTCCACAAGGGTGACGATGCGCGTGCGGCTGGGGGCCATGGCAGAGGGCGCGCCGCTGACGACCGAGGCGGCGCCGCTCTCGGCGTCGACGGCGATGACGGGTTCCTCGCCCGGTTCGCCCATGTCGGCGGCGAGTTCCTCGTCGCTGAGGACGGCCCCGAGGCTGGATTCATCGGTCTCCGGGCTGAGGGCGAGGGGCGCGGGTTCGGTCTCGGGTGCGGCCATGGCCTCCTCGACGCCGGCCATTTCGCCGCCCTCCTCGCCGCCGGGGAAGACACCCTCGGTATCGGCAGCGATCCAGGTTTCGGCGGCGCTGTCGGCAGGCTGCTCTTCCTCTTCGGCGAAGAGGATGTCGGCATCGATGCTCATGAGG
Organism: uncultured Anaerolineales bacterium; assembly: GCA_964577175.1. GTDB lineage: Bacteria > Planctomycetota > Phycisphaerae > FEN-1346 > FEN-1346 > BS750m-G62. The sequence continues at coordinate 4,147 of CAZNYC010000059.1, read as the reverse complement.
GTATCGCCGGCGCTTTCCTCCTCGCCGCCCTCCTCTCCCTCGGCCGGGCCGCCGGCAAGGGCGTCGATGTCCTCTTGGCGGAACTTCAGTTCGCCGCTGTCGCGGAAGACCCGCAGATCTCCCTCGTCGACCATCTGCTGAAGTTCCTCGTCGCTCTTGCCGAGCCGTTCTTTCGCGTCATCGAAACTGACGAAGTCCACGGGCTAACCTCCTGCTCGTTCCATGGCCGCGCGTTGCGGCCCGTTCGTCCCTCCCCGTTCTTATACGAGGCGATCCCAGGGGGGCGGCTACGGGGATCCGGCGCCGGCCTCTCCCCCGGTGGACTCCTTCCACTTCTCGACGCGCTGGCGGATGTCCCGCGGCAGGGGGGCGTCGTTGTTGTAATCGTCCAGGAACCAGTCGGCCGAGATATCGCGGACAGCCAGCAGCCGCAGGCGGCTCCGTTTCGCGTCGGCCTGGTACACCATGAGGCGGTTCCGGCCCGTGTGGACCAGGCAGACGACGACGCGGTCCTCGCCGAGCGGCGTGGCCGAGAGGAGGACCTCACCGGCTTCGGCCCCCTCGGCGACGGCGGCGGCCCAGACGGCGGCGTCCGGCCGGTCGCCGAACACGAGCCCGACCCCGAGCGTGGCGACGGCGCCGGCCACGGCGGCGAGCGCGACGGCCCACGTGCGACGCACCTTCACACCGGCCTCCTCGCGGCAGGACGCAACGTCCCTGGCACCCCTCTTCCGCGCATTGTAAGAACCCCACCATCCAATGCAACCGAATTCTTGAGATCCGGCGGCAAGGGGCTGCCGGCCGAACTCGTTTTCGCTGGACAGTCTCTCGCGAGGGGCCGTATGATGCCCCCTGCCGTCCTCAACTCCGGGGAGCCCGTTGGACGCAACGATCCTGGCCAGCACGGAGGGGCCGCTCGCCCCCTTGAGCGCCGTCCTTGCCGGCGCCGCCCTCACCCTCGCGCTGTGGTTTTTCGGTCGGAGGCGCGGCAAGAAAGGGGTGCCGGTGCGGTTTCTTGGCGCCGCGGCCGCGGCGTGGACGGCCGTCTGTCTCGGCTACCTGGTCGCCCGGCCGGAGGAATCCCTGACGCGGTACCTCCTGACGGGCCGGCTGCCGACGGCGATCATCGGCGGGGTGGGGGCGGCGTTCTACGTGTATGCCCTGGCCCGGTTCCGGCCGGCGGAGCGGCGTTGGCGGCGGTCGAGCGGCATGCTGGCGGGCGTGGCCCTGATGACGGCGGCGTTTTTGCGGGCCGCCCATCAGCCCGAGATCGCCCTTTGGGTCCAGGCGCCCCTCGCCCTGCTCCTCGTCAGCACCGTCTGGCGGTTCCAGGCCGAACCGCTGGTCTACCTCTCGGTCCTCGGCGTGGCGGTGACCATCGTCCTGGGCGTGCGCAACCACGTGGTGGCGACGTCGGAGGTGCCGGCCACGGCGTGGGTGACGTCGACGGCGGCGGGGGTGTCGCTGGTGATGATCCTCCTGGCGGCGCTGCTCGCCCTTCATCCCCGGCAGGAGTTGAACGTCAAGTGGTACCGCCAGGGCCTGCTGATCGTGCCGCTGGTCGTTTCGAGCCTGGCGGCGATGGCGGCCGGATACGTGGGCGTGTGGTACGGGGCGTCGTGGCACACGGTGTGGGCGCTGGGGGTGTGGTGGGCGGTGCTGCTGGTCTCCTCGCTCGGCCTGAAACAGGCGGACCTCTTCGGCTTCTCGTGCGTGGGCGCGGCCCTGGCGACGACCGTGTCCTTCGCGGTGCTGGGCGGGAGCGAGACGGCCGGCTGGTGGGGACGGTACCCCTCGGTCCTCCTCCTGCTGGCGTTCGGGGCGTCGGCGCTGGCGGCCCTTCTGGCGGCGGTGCTGCGACACCGGCGGACGTACGGCTTTCCGCGGGCGTTGTACCTGGCGGGGCTGGCGACGGCCGTCGGGGCCCTCGCCCTGGAACCGTTCGGCACGACCGCCAAGTACCTGGGCGTGGACCTGCTGACGGCGGCGGCGGTGGTGCTGCTCGGCCATGCGCACCGGGCGCCGCGATGGATCAACTACCTGATGGCGGCCCTGGCGACGGGCGGCCTCTCGGCCCTGGCGTGGGTGGACCCGTCCGACCTGGTGGCCTGGCACCACCGGTTCATCCACGTGATGGCGGCGGTGAGCGTCGGCTGGCTCGTCGTCGCGGTGCTGCTGCGGGAGGTGCTGAAACGGACCCATTCCGACCGCCAGGCCCGACGCGAGATCGAGCCGTTCACCATCGTCGGAATGGCCGCCACCATCGTCTTCGCGGGGTACCTGGGGATTCAGCAGGTCCGCACCTATGCCGAGTTCATCACCGCGGGACGAAGCCCCACCCTGCCGCTGATCGGGCCCGGCGAGGGGCTCATCGGATGGGTGGCGGTGCTGGTGGCGTTCTTCATCTCGATGTGGCTGTTCCGGCACACGGTGCGGACGTTCCTCTTCTACGTGGTCGGCATCGCAGCGACGGTGTACCTGGGGCTGTTCCGCCACACAGACGACCTGTACGGGTACCTGATTTACGCGGTGGGCGGGTACGGCGCCACCCACCTCCTGGTGTACCTGTACGAGCGGCGGTTCATGGACCTGCTGTCGCGGACCTGCGCGCTGTACCGCGACGAGAACCGGGCCTCGACGACCATTTTCACGCTGGCGGTGATCTCGACGTTCGCGGCGGCGATGCTGGCCCTGTGCCGCCTGGAGAGCACCGAGGCCCTCGTCATGCTGGGCCTGATGGCCATCGTGTTCCTGGGGTGGTCGTTCGTCTGGCTTCGCGGCGAGATGCTGTACCCGGCGGTCTTCATGGTGACGCTGACGGTGCTGGCCATCTGGCACAACACGGCCCATCCGCCCGCGTGGAACCCGTACCGGGTGAGCATGAACGCGCTCATCATGAGCGTGTCGGCGGTCATCTGGCTGGGGTTCGGCAACCGGCTGCACGCGATACGCGGGGAGATCTTCCAACTGGCGACGCCGGCCCGGGCGTGCTCGGTCATCCTTGGACTCATCGGGATGGGGTTCGCAGTCGCCCTCGCGCTATCCCCCACCTTCGGGGCGGAGGTGTGGCGCGAGACGCGGACGCTGAGCGACTGGGCGATGGGCCTGGCCCCGCTGTCGGCCCTCATCCTGTACTTCACGTGGGCCCAGTTCGTGTTCGAGCACCGGTTCTACGGCGTGATGAGTTTCTTCGGCGTCCTGATGCTGGGCCTGTACGTGGGCCTGTACGGTGGCGTGCGGCTGGCGGGGGGGTGAGGGGGATTGGCTACGTGACCGGTGCGGGCCCTCTTACGCTTCCGACTCGACGGCCGGCGACGTGTGCGCGACGCCGAGGAGCCCGTCGATGGAGAGGTCTTCGTCCAGGTCCGGCCAGTGCAGGCCATAGCCGCCGGGGGAGACTTCCACGTGCTCGCGCTGGGCCTGCGTGGCGGCCGCGAGGCGGTTGGAGTGCGCCGCCAGGTCGAACTCGTAGGCCTTGCCGTCGATTGCGAGGCGCAGGACGGGGCCGGTGAAGGAAAGCGCCTCTACTTCATGTGCCTTATCCATCTTTCTTCCCCTGAAACGCCTTCCATTCGCTGACGATGTAATCGAAGTGATGAAAGATGATTCGTCTTACGGTTCGGGTATCCGCCGGCACCATATTATACGCATAGGCCTCGGTCGCCTCAAAGGTCTGCTCGTCAAGCCAGTACTTCGCCTCGGCGTCGCCCTTGCGGCAATGGATGTGGACCGGCTCGTTCCGCTCGTTCGAGTAGAAGAAAAAACGCCAGCCGCGGATCATCAGAATCGTCGGCATGGCCGCCTCCTTCACGATGCCAAGCAACGGAGCCGGTCGTCGGTCCGCCGTCTTGACGCACCCTAAGGTAACACGGCATCCTGAATTCCACAAGAGAGGTCGCCCGCAGAGTCTGCTGCCCCTGGCCGACGGCGTGTTGCATTCTCGGGCTTGCTGCGCCTATGCTTAGTAGTACGTTGCTAACTCGTGCCCGGCGGGCCGGGAGACCCGCCGGGCGGGAATTCAGGCGGCGGGGCGGGTACGGAGACCCGCCGCGCGGAAATCCGTCATCACACAAGACCATGGACCGCGACACGATCATCGAGAAGGTCAAGGCGTTCCCCCGGCAGCCGGGCGTCTACCTCATGAAGG
>CAZNYC010000058.1:2628-24805 GCA_964577175.1 uncultured Anaerolineales bacterium | reverse complement strand
CCCGGCCGAGGCCGGCCAGGCCGAGGCCGGCCCGGCCATCCCCGAGACCGACGCCGAGTTCTTCGCGGAACTGGGCTTCAAGCCGGTCGCGACGGCCTCCGACACGGCCCGGGCGTTCGTGATCCTCGTCAGCGAGGGCAAGGAGCTCGGCGGCGACTACGACCGGTGCCGCGCGACCCTGCGCGAGCAAGGCATCCTGCCGGACGACTGGCTCGACACCGCCGACCCCTCCGACCCCACCACCAAGGGGCACCTGGCCCGCCTCGTCTGCAAGGTTCTCGACCTGAAGGGCGGGCTGTGGATGCGGCTGCTGGGTCCCCAGCCCCGCATCGCGCTGCAGGAGTGTGCGTATCTCAACCTCATGACCCGCGGGGCCGTCTACCGCCACGTCATGGGCGGCGAACTGGTCGGCGTCGTCGACCGGGTCGACCGGTTCCGTTCGCGGGGCGCGGCCACGGAGGTGCCGAAACTCGAAGGTGAACCGTCCGGCGCCAAGGAGGGCGCATCATGAACCGCTTCCACCTTTCAATCCTGACGGCCTTGGTGCTGGCCGCCGGCCCCGTCGCCCAAGCCGCCGAGCCCGACGCCGCGAAACGCGCGGCCGAGCAACCCGTCGCCGGCGGGGGCGCCGAGAAACCGAACGCCGACGTGCCCGACGACCTCGTCGCCCGCGTCAAGGACGTCGTGGGCACCGTCGAGACGCGGCCGGCCCCCAAGCAGCCGTGGGTCCCCGTCCAGGTCGACATGCGCCTCGTCCAGGGGGCGGACCTGCGCACCGGCTTCCGCGCCAAGTGCGTGTTGGACATGGTCGACAGCCTCGTCCAGATCGACCCGCTGACGGTGGTCCGGCTGGGGCAACTGGCGCGGGACGGCGGCACGATCCGCACCCGCCTCATCCTGAAACAGGGCAACGCCGCCGCCATCGTCGAGAAGGAACGCATCGAGAGCGACTTTGCCATCGTCACGCCGTCGGCGACGCTGTCGGTGCGCGGCACGGAGAACGCGTGGGCGGGGTTCTTCCCGGGTTTCGGCGGGGGGTACGGCCTGGGCGGACCGGGGCTGGTCGGTGTCCGGAACCATCTGCTCGGCAAAGAGACGCTGGTTCGGCCGGGACAGAACACGAACGACCAGGCCAAGCCGCCCATCAAGATGCTTCAGACCCACTTTCTGCCGGTCCATCTCCCCTCGGGCGGACTCGGGCAGAAGGAGACGCTCGCGGCCGGCCGGTGGAAAACGTCCAACCCGATACCGGCCGGGCTCGGGGGACCCGGCGGGCCGCCTAACGTGACAGGCAAAAACCAGGGCCAGCAGAAGGACCCCCGGCTCCCGATTCTGCCGGTCCTGCCGGACAACTCCAACGGCTCCAACGGCTCCTACGACAACAACGGACGGGGCGACATCACCTCCCCGCCCGAGTAACCGGCGCCTCGCGCCCGACCCGTGCCACCCCGGGAATTGCCGGTGGCCAAACCCGCCTCCGCCAAGCCGACGCCCTTCCGCCACGCTCATCTGGGCGTGGCCTCGCTCATCGCCCTGGCGCTGGGCACCCTCGCCGCCGGCGCCCTCCGGTTCACCGACCCCGGCCAGACGTTGGACCTGATGGTGTCGGACTACCTTCGGCAGGCAAACCCCCTGCCCGACACCCCCGCCGCCAACCCCGTCCTGACGGTCGAGATCGACGACAAGGCCATCACCCACCCCGAAGGCGGACGCTGGTCCCCCTGGGCCCGGCCCAAACAGGCCGCCTTCGTCGATACCCTCGTCTCGCTCGGCCCGGAGTTCGTCGTCCTGGACATCGAATACGCCGACGCCGAGGAAGCCTGCGTGGCCTACCGGCCTCGCGCCGACGGCTCCCGCGAGGCCTACATCGTCCGCGAGCCCGACCGGCGGTTCCACGAGAGCCTCGTTCGGGCCGGCACCGTCGTCCTCCCGTTCAGCCTGTACCTGCACGGGCGGGCGGGGACGACCGCGGGGGAGGCGGCCCCGGCCCAGGCCAGCCGGCCGGAGGTCATCCGCCGGCACGCGGTAACGCCGCCCCCCCCGCCGGAGGTTCCCCTCCTGGAGGCCGAGCACGTGAACCCGATGATCCCACCCCTGGCCGACGCCGCCGTCGGGGCCGGGTTCACGAGTTTCCCGAAGAAGGACCCCGACCAGGCGATCCGCCGCGTGCCCCTGCTGGCCCGCGCGGGCAAGTACGTCTTCCCGCAACTGGGGCTGGAGATGGCCGGCCTCCGCCGCTTCGGCCCGGACTACCGCGTCCGGCTGACGCGCGACCGGCTGGTCCTGACCTCGGCCGACGGCAGCCTGTCGGTGGGCGTGCCCGTCGGGCCCCACGCCGAACTCAACCTCCGCTGGCCGAAGGACCTGGCGGCCGCCAAACGCAGCGGCATCTCGGCCGCCCCCGTCCTGGACCTGCTCCGCGACCGGCGCGAGTTGGTCTGGCTCGACCGCCGATGGCAACTCGCCATGGAAGACCTGGCGGCGCTCTTCCCGGACGTCGGCTGGGCGGCGGCCCGCGCCGCCCTCGATGGCGCCCTGGATGCGGCAGGGACCTCGGCCGTCGACGCGGCCCAGACCCTCGACGCCGTCCCGCCTTCGCTCGGGCCGCTCCGCAAACGCCTGGACGGGGTGGAAGAGCGGCTCGTGATGAACGCGATGACGGCGGCCGCCCGCGCCGGCGACGAGGAGGCCGACGCCGACACCACCGCCGCTCGGGCCGCACGGGCCCTCGAGCGGCACCAGGCGTTCATCACCGCCTACCACGAAGCCCGCGACATCCAGGTCGCCAAGGTCCGCCAAGGGGCCGACCGCCTCCGTCCCCGGGTGGCCGGCAAGACCGTCATCGTGGGCGTCAGCGTGACGGCCGGTACCGACCTCCACAAGACCCCCATCAGCGACCAGCAGCCCGGCGTGGAGGTGTACCCGGCGGTGATGCGAACGGTGCTGTCGGGGGTGGCGTTTCGGCGGCTCGGGGCGGGGACGGAATGGGCGCTGGCAGTGCTGGCGGCATGGCTGGTGGGCCTGCTGGCGGTCCGGCTGCCCACCGGCTGGGCCGTCGCCGCCGCCGTCTGGGTCATCGCCGCCGTCCTGGCGGGGGCGTACGCGGCGGCGAGCGCGGCCGCCCTGCTCCTGCCCGTGGCCGGGCCCGCCCTGGCGGCCGTCGTCGCCTTCGCCGGCACCAGCGCCTACCGCCAGTTGACCGAGGCCCGCAGCCGGCGGTGGATCACCCGCGTCTTCGAGCAGTACACCTCGCCGGCCCACGTGGAGGAGATCATCGGCAACCCCGACGCGCTGCGCCTGGGCGGCGAGCGGCGCGAGATCACCGTCCTCTTCAGCGACATCGCCGGCTTCACGCCCCTCTCCGAGCGCATGGAGCCGGAGAACCTCGTCGCCCTCCTCCAGCACTACCTGGGCGCCATGACCGCCATCCTCTACGCCGAGCGGGCCACCCTGGACAAATACGAGGGCGACGGCATCATGGCCTTCGTCGGGGCCCCCGTCCAAATGCAGGATCACGCCCTGCGGGCGGTGCGGGCGGCCCTGGCCATGCAGAACGCCATGCCCCAGGTCAACGCCGACCTCGCCCGCATGGGCTTGCCGGAAGAGGGCACGCGGCTCTCGATCCGGGTGGGCTGCTCCTCAGGCCCCGCCAACGTCGGCAACTTCGGCTCCGAGACCCGTTTCGACTACACCGCCATGGGCGACACCGTCAACCTGGGCGGACGGCTGGAAGAGGCCAACCGCTGGCTCGGCACAAAGATCCTCGTCCCCCTCAGCACGCGGGAGGCGTGCGGCGAGGCCGTCCGCTTCCGCGAAGTGGGCCTGGCGCAGATTCGCGGCAAGACCGAGCCGGTCCGTCTCTTCGAGCCGCTGGCCCTGGAGCCCGTCCCGGAACCGCTGCGGGCCCTGGCGGAGGCGTTCGGACGGGCCGTCCGCGCCCTGGAAGCGGGCGACCTGCCGGCCGCCGAGGCGGCCCTGGCGGACCTCATGGCGGACCGGCCGGACGACCCGCCCACCCAGGCCCTGGCCGGCCGCGTCCGGGCCGTCCGCGACGGCCACGCCCGGCCGCCGGCCCCCTGGAACCTGGCCCGCCCGAAGGAGGATGCCCGCCTTCCCAACGCTCGCTGATTTCTCTATTTTGCGCTTGACAGGGGGCCGAAATCGGGCCATAGTGGGAGCGTTGCGGGTGGGGCCATTCGTCATTTCCGGGGATTCATGCGTCGGCTGCATTGATGCCGGCTATTCATTGAAGCACGCGTCGTCAGCAGGGTTTGTACACAATCGAAAAGAAGGCGGCCGAGAGGCCGTCTTTCCAAGCGGCAGCGGCTTCCTACCCCTCGGTCGCTGCCGCGATTTTTGGCAGGAACACGCCCCCGCGCCTACCGCCCCTCATCCTCGCTGGCGGCGGGTCGAATCTCCAGCACCGCCTCCGTCACGCCGGCCGGCACGACCCCCTTGCGAGCGTAGAACGATTCCACATACCTCGGACCCTCGCCGCCGGCCGCCGGCACCCAGTAGATCAACCCCGTCGTATCCCGGAGGGCGGTCGTCACCAGGGTCCCGGAGAGTTGCGGCAGGAGGACCTTGCCGTCGGCCAGCGTCTGCGGCCCGACGTACACCCACCGCCCCGCCGGAAGCGGGGTGCCGGCCGGCGCGGCGGCCAGGAGGTCCTCGGCCGGGACCCGGCCGGCCGTTCCGTCCGGCGCGTCGAAACGGAGCGTCAGCCGGACGGCGGGCCCCTCGGGGGGACGGGCGGCGTCCTCGCCCACCGGCTCGGGCGGGCGGGCGGCGCTCAGGCCCGCCTCCTCCAGCGCCCGCGTCAGCGGCCGGACCGGGCACCGCGCCAGCAGCACGGACATCCGCCGGTGTGTCGTGCCCGCCGACAGCAGCCATTCCACCGCCCCGCGGGCGTGCGTCACGCGCACCGGCACCGCGACGGTGTGCGCCATCGGGGCGACGCGGACGGCCGTCGGGTCGACGCCGTCGCGGTCGGCGGCGCCGCCCGCCCCCTTGCGGGGGGAGGCATCGTCGGTCTCCATCAGGAGCGGTTCCAGATACTCGTACCCGCTGCCGGACGCCTCCTCGCGCCCGGCGTCGGAAGCGCCCGCGCCGGAGGCGGGCCCGCCGGCCGCCGAAACGGCCAACGCCAGACCCAGGCAACCCGTCAAAACGATGGTGCGTGCAGCAGGCATGGGGGACTCCTCTCGTCAAACGGCACCGGCCATTCTAACCCACGCGGCCGGTGTGTCAACGCCGCCGAACGCGGGCGTCAGGGCCGGGCGACCGCCTCGATGGTGCTTGCCAGCGGCAGGAACAGGGCCACCACCGTCAGGGCGATCGCGACGACGGCCCCGAGCAGCGACAGGCCGGCAAAGGCGCCGGCGAGGGCGACCGGCCACCCTGCCCGCACCGTCGCACACAGGACGGCCAGGCCGACGACGACCGCCAGACACGCCAGGGCGAGGAGCGGCCACCACGCGGCTACGACCCTCGCGGCCGCGACGACGGCCGCCGACATGGCCGGCAGGTCCGTCTCGAACTTCTCGAAGATATCGACGAACTTCGGTGCGATCAGGACGACGACGGCCGGGGGAATCAGCCACAGCAGTCCGCCCGCCACCGCCAGAACGGCGCCCGTCACGGCGCGGCCGGCGGTCGGGGGCGGCGGCGGGGGCGGTGCGGCATTCGAGACGTGGGTCACGGGCCCACCTCCTTCCGAGGGACGGCTTTACTGTACCGCCGACCCGTGGCGACGGCAACGGCTTTCGCGGCGGGGATGCCGGGGGCAGGCGGTACGTCGTCGTTGATGTTGCCTGTCGCCTGCCCTGCCGGCTGTCGTACGGCGCAGGTCCGTTTAAGTGAAGTTTTTTCCTTGGCCCGCCGATGAAAGACCCGTAGCATAATCATAGTGGAGGCAACACGATCGGCCTCCTGCCGTGTTCGTAATCCGGGACATATTTGGAACAACCGATGATAAGCCCGTAGGGTGCCGAATTGGGCCGCCGCGGTCATGCCCGCTTCGGCGGGACGGCCAACGCCGCCCAGAGGCTCCCACTTGACAAACGGGTTGATTCCAAAGTTCCGACGGCACAAAGGTGGAAGGCCGACCGTCTAAGGAAGCCCGGTCCGTCCGGGCTTCCTTTTTTGGCTCTCCGCTACTTTTGGCGGGCGCAAGTGCGGCCTTGGACCGGCAGCTGGGCGACCTGTGCCGCGCCACTTCCCGGCCTGTCCGGGCACACCGGCCAGGCGCCGGCGTCCCCGCGGAGACCCCTGGGGGTGATGTCCCTCCACCGGACCCCCTCGGCCCATGCCGGGCGCAAGCGGAGAAAAAGCGCGGTGGGCCTCCGCACCCGCCGCGCACGAGTCAGCGTTGCAGGGCTGACCTCCCGGGGCAAACCCCGTTTGTGCCCCGATAAACGCCCCCCGGTCCGTCTGTAACGCGCCTGAAGCGAATATTAACCGGGAAATAGAAATTCCGCCTTCGGCGATTTGACTTCCCGCCAAACGCGGGTATACTTGTGCTGGAGGGAGTTGAGCGGGGGCAAGCATACGCGGCCTGTCTGCGGGGATAGACGCAGATGGCCGCGGCGCAAGGGCGCCACAGCGGCAGGTTCGATCCTGAGGGAGGTATTCGCATGTCGGCTCGCACACTCGCAGTCATCGCAGCAGTCCTTGTGGCGGCCCCGGCCGCTTACGCCGATTTCACGTCGGACCTGTATTTCTCCGACGACGGCGGCACCACGGTGCTCGATTCCATCACCGTGGGCGGGGCCTCGGCCCTGAACCTGACCCTCTTCGACAAACAGGACCTCGACGCCGTGGACAACGGCCTGCTGTTCGTCCAGGTCAATCTGGGGACCTCCTCCGCCGAACTGAACATCCCCGGCGCCGGGTGGTCCTGGTCCGACACGATCATCAACAACTTCGCCTTCAGTACCACGCCCTTCCCGGACGACAGCCTCGCCCCCGACGGCGCGACCGGCGACCCCGGAGCCTTGGTCCGTCGGCAGGCGAGCCCGGAGGATTATGAGCCCGTCGCGGACATGGCCGATCTGCCCGCGATCATCGAACTCGGCACCCTCAGCCTGACGGCCCCGGCGTACAACCCGGGCGGCAACAACACGTACCTGGTGGATTTCACCGTCGGTGCGGACCCGAACACGACCGCCATCCTGGGGCCCGACGGAAGCGGCGGGACGGCCGATTCGGACGTGACGGGCAATCCCCTGACGGTTAACGTGACGCCCGAACCCGCGACGCTGGCCCTGCTGGGCCTCGGCGGTGCGGCCCTGGCGCTGCGGCGTCGCCGCCGGTAAGACATGCCGCGAGTTTAACGGGACATTCCAACGGCCGGGCCCGAACGGGCCCGGCCGTTCTGCTGCGCGGAAGGTGGCCCCCAGGCCCTGCGTGCCGGAGGCACACCCGTACTCCGGCCACGGGCGCAAGTGGAAACGCGGATTCAACTTTGAAACGCAACACGCTCGAACAACGGCCCCGGCAACGCCCGAGGGGCCCCTGCCTCGGCAACGGGGTTCCAGAGGCTTGCAGGGCGCCCAGGCAGGGGGATGCCCAACGCAGGCGGGGCAAAAGTGCGGCGGGTCGGAGCCTGCTCCGAGCGGGGCCGAGGCGTGAGGCGCGGTGGTTACGGAGAACCACCGCGCGGGATGGCGGTAAACATGGGCGGCCTCACATCGCCATCGTGACGTCGAGCGTGGCGGAGATGAGGAAGTCACTGCTTCCGGAACTGACGTTCAATCCCTGAATGGCCAGCACGTTCTCGCCCTGGACGAGGGCGTCGTAGTGACTGGGGTCGACCGTGAAGGCGGCGAGGTTGACGGCATCATTGTCGCCGTGGAGGTGGTCGGCGTTCTCGTTCCATGCCGGGTAATCGTGGCTGTAGTTGTCCCGTGCGATGGGTTCCCCGTTGATGTAGGCAACGAACCCGTCGTCGTAGCGGACGTACAGGGTGAGGGACGTGATACCCGCCGGGTCCGCACCCAGCAGGAACGGGATGCGGATGTAGCACGAGGTGTTGCCGCCGGACATCTCGGAGACATCCAGGCCGATATAATCCTGGTACCCGCTGCCGTTCTCGTACCCGACGCCGCCGGGGTCTCCGCCCGCGAAATGGGTCCACCCGCTGGTGTCGTAGCCGGTGGGCAGGGTCCGCCAGTCGGAGCCGATGTCGCCGGTGGGCACGAGGGCCCATTTCTCGGCCGTCTCGGTCACGAGGGTGGCCTCGGTGAGGACGGGCAGCGCGGCCAGGCCCGCGCCCTGGTTCGCCTGGTAGGCGTTGACGAAGGGGGTGACGTCCCAGTAATCAACCGTTTTGTCCGGCGCCCCGCCCAGCCAGCCGCCGAAGTCGGCGTCGAGGTTGCCCGCCTGATAGGCGTTGACGAAGGGGGTCACGTCCCAGTAATCGACGGCGCCGTCCGGGGGCCCGCCGAGCCAGCCGCCCAGGTCCCCCCGCAGGCTGCCGACGTAGAAGACGGCCTCGCCGCCTGCCACGCCGTCGCCGGTGGGCAGGTCGGCGGCCGCATCGTAGATGTACCCGAGGCCGGACGAATCCAGCCGCGGTTCGCCGTCCAGGGCGTGGCCCTGGGCGTCGGCGAGGGCCGCCGCGGCGTCCGAGAGGGTCACGCGGACCCACGTGTCGGCTGCGCTCGTGTGCGCGTCGGCGATCGTGATCGTCATGACGGCTGTGCCGGACCCCTCGACGGTCATCTCGCCGGGGCCGAACGTGTGGTCGACCACGGCGACGCCGCCCTCGATACGGACCGTCTCGGCGGTGACGGCGCCGGCGGTGAAGGTGACCGCTTCGCTGAAGGTGATTTCAATCGTCTCGACGCCGAGACCGGACGGCTCGACCTCGCTGACGGAGCGGAGGGTGCGGCCGGAATCGGGGTTGAGCAGGACGGACTCGACGGTGGCGAACTCGTTGTCGCGGATGGTGGCGGTGGCGGCCTCGGCGCCCTCCTGGATGTCGTAGGCGTCGTCGGCGGCGAGGGTCAGCGTCAGGGTCTCGTCGGGCTCGTTCTCGTCGTCGTCGACGGGCGTGACGGTGATGACGGCGTCGGTGGCGTTGGCCCCGATGATGACCTGGCCGGAGAGCGGCTCCTCGTAATCGCCGGCCGAGGCGCCGCTGACGAGGTAGGTGACGACGAGCGGCTCGGGGGTGGCGGCGTCGCGGAAGATGGTGAACGAGGCCGGGTCCTGCCCCTGCTCGTCGGCGGTGTCGTCGGTGGCGACGATGCCGACCACGGGCACGGGCTCGATGAAGAACGGCGAGAGGTACGTGCCGTCGATGGGGCCGTTGTCGTCCGGGGTCTCGCCCGGGCGGGTCCAGGCGACGGCCAGGTTGTCGCCGCCGGTGCCCTCTTTCTGGACGGCCTCGATGTAGTAGCGCGAGCCTGCCTCGAGGTGGATGGCGGCGGACTGCTGGCTCGGATACTTATCCCACTCGCGGGATTCGGTCCACCCGTCCACGGAGGCGATCTGGGCGGCGCCCGCGGGGTCCTCGTCGGTGCTGAGCCAGAGGGCGGAGTTGTCGTCGCTGGCGATCCAGAAGGTGTAGTCGTCCGTCACGACGGGATGGACGTAGCCGCGAATCCGCGTGCCGAACTCGTCGGCGGTCCAGTCGATGGGGATCTCGAACGAGGGGACCTCGTCCGTGCCGTCCGGGTTGCCCGGGTAATCGATGTGGCCGGCCAGGTCCGTGACGGACGTGCCGGGGATGCCGAGCCACCACTGGCGGAGGATGGAGCCGGCGCCGGCCTCGGCATACTGGAACGGGAGTTCGCAGTCCGGCGCGATGGGCGTGCCGTCGGCGTCGGCCTGCACGGCCTGGATGGTCAGGAGGTAGAACTCGCCGGGCATGAGGTTCTCGCCCAGGGTGAGGAGAACGGTCGTGCCGTCGGCCTGGAGGTTCGCGCCGGTGACGGCGATCTCGGCCGTCCCGCCGGCGTAGGTGATGGTGTAGTTGCCGGGGAGTTCGGCACCGGCCGGGCTCACCGGCTCGGAGAACGCGACGCCGACGGCCACCCCGCCGGGCGTCGAGTCCACCTCGGCCGACACGATGCGGGCCTCGACCGCGGGCGTGCTCCGGTCGCTCTCGAAATAGTCCAGGTTGACGGCCGAGACCTGGTACGCATACGTCACGGCGGGGAGGACGTTCGCGTCGACGAAGGTCGTGTCGCTGACAGTGTTGACCGGCACGCCGTTGCGGTAGACCACGTAGTGGCGGACGCCGGAGCCCGGGTCGCTCGAGGCGTTCCAGGATACCTCGACGGCCCCGGGTCCGGTAACGGCGGCGGCGACGCCGGCCGGCACGGAAGGCGGGGTGAAGTCGAAATCGGTGTTCTCGGCGCCCGGCGTGCCGCCCGAGGTGCTGGGCGGCCAGTTGGCCACGTCGTCGATGTACGCCGCCGGGTCGATGCGGGCCAGGGTGAACCCGCCGCCGTCGGCCCGCACGTCCCAGGGGTACGCATCCTCGTACGTGATCTTCTCGATCTCGATGTACGGCACGTAGGGCGCGGTCTCGCCGGGCGGGGGACTGGCCGTCTCCGGGGTGCCGGGGCGCGACAGCGCCAGCCGCTCGCCGCCGTTGGCCAGGCGGGTGTCGTTCTCGAACGGGCCGTAGATCGGCACCGACGACGGGATCCCGAACGCCGACCGGAAGGCCGACGGGTCCGTCTGGACGACCAGGGCGTAGCCGCCGGCCGGCACGTCATCGCCCACGTCGAACGTGTACAGGATGCCGTCGGTGAACGCCCAGCCCACGTCCATGTCCGGGTAGCCGTCGAGGTCCACGTGTTCCCAGAGGGCGACGTCGGCGCCGGAGCGGTTGTGGAGTTCGATCCACTCCTGGCCGGTCTCCTCGTCGGCGGGGTGGTACATGATCTCATTGATGACGACGTCGGGCACGTCGGGATAGGCGTTCTCGGCGCCGGGGGTGGCGGCGGCCTGGAGGACGACGTCCGCGCCGCCGGTCGACTTCACGTATCGGCCCAGGGTCTGCTCGGCGGGGGTGGCGCCGAAGTACTCGTCCTGGCGGTACCCGGCCAGGTACCAGCCGGCGGGCCAGCCGGCGGGGCTGCCCGCGAGGAAGATGTCGGCCTCGTCGACCCGGCCGACGAGGAACACCGCCTCGCCGAACTCGCTCAGGGCGAAGGCGCCGCCGAAGTCGTCCGTCTCCGTCAGGACGAGGAACCGTCCGGCGCCCGTCCCCTCCAGGAGAGTGTCGGCGGTGGCCGAGGTGAGCGGGTACTTCGTCAGCGAGGCCAGGTCGGCGTCGCTGTCGGAGAGGTACCAGCCGTCCACGTCCACGGGCCGGCCGGAGGTGTTGACCAGTTCGATCCAGTCACCGTCCAGCCCGTTGCTGTGGGCAAGGAGTTCGTTGATGACGACGGCGCCGGCGTCGGGACCGGGGTCGGCGGCGCCGGGGTTACCGCCGAACTGCCAACTCGGCCGCCAGCCGTCCTTGTTGTCCCAGAGGCCGAGGTCCTGTCCCTCGTCGCGGACGACGAGGGAATACCCCCCGCCGTCGGTCCGGCCGAACCAGCCGTCCCGGTATTCGAAGTCGTGGATCAGGCCGCCGACGTGGTCCTGGAGGTAAACGCTCTCGCCGGCGTTGGAGAGGTTCGTGCCACCGGCGAACTGGCCGAGAATGGTGTACGGCTCGCCGCCGTGGCCCGTGCCGTAACGGGACATGAACGCCGACGGATTCTTGACGACGAGTCCGTACTCGCCCGGGTTCAGGGTGACGGCGGGGGCGCTGAAGTCGATGCCGTCGACGAACGCCAGCCCCGCCAGGTCCACGGGTTCGTTGCCGATGTTCTTGAGTTCCACGTACTCGAAGTCGTCGTTGTTGTCGAAGCCGGCGGCGATTTCGGCGGCGCTGGGGGCAGCCGGGTTGTACATGAGTTCGGTGATGCGGAGCGGCGGGGCGGTATCGAGCAGGTAGATCGCCTCGACCAGGGCGCTCCACTCCGCGCCGTCATACACCCGCGCCTTGACCGCGGTGTTGGCGTGGATGGCGACGGGGCCGGTATAGGCGACGGCGGTGTGGGCGATGCCGCCGCCCGCCGACCGCGGGTCCGTGCCGTCCAGCGTGTAGTAGACGGTGGCGTCGGCGGGGTCGTACGGGTTGTCGATGCCCAGGACGTCGCCGGCCGAGAGCGTCCCGCCGTGCTGGTAACTGCCGTTGATGTAGAACGTCGGCGCGTCGACGTCCGGGTAGAGCCCGGCGCCGCGCAGTTGGTCGATGAAGATGGGATTGCGGTAGGGCAGGTAACTGTTGAGGATCCAGTCGCGGGTGCCGGCCCACTGGTCCGGGGTGATGGGGGAACTGCGGCCGGCGTCGCCCCAGCGGGCGGACTCGGTGATGATCGCCCGTTCCACGAGGTCGGCCAGTTCGTCGTACAGGGCGGCCGGCCGGTTGGTCTCCGGCTCGGCGGGGTTCCACCCGGGATCGCTCGGGTCCGCGTACAGCGGCCCGCCGTTGAAGAACGCCGCGTGGGCCACGTCGCCGAACAGCGTCCGGAACTCCTCGTTGTGGCGGAGGTAACTGTACGGCTGGGCGGCGTTGTCGTAGACGTAGGTCACGTCGATGTAGAGCGGGGCCACGTCCCGGTGCCGCAGACGACGGTCCATGATCCACTCGGCGTCCCAGGTGAACCACTTCCATCCGGCGCTGCCGGGGTCTTCCTGGCGGGCGGCGTACCAGTTGTGATTCGGCCAGTCGGTGTTGCCGAAATACATGTTCGCCATCAGGTGGACGACGTAGTTGTGGGCGTCGAGCAGGGAGGGGTAGGTGGGATTGTCGGAGCCGTCCGGATTGGCGCCCTGGACCCGCATGTAGTTGGCGTGCTGGGTGATGTCGTTGTTGGCGACGAAGGAGCGCAGGGCGCTCCATTCGGCGGTGTCGCTCTCGCCGGTGGGGGACCCGGAGTTGATGGCGTCCCAGTTGTCCTTGTCGCCGCCGCCGAAGTAGGCGGGGCCGATGGACTGGTCCGGCCGCTCGGACGGGTTGTACAGGCCCCAGTACAGGCCGTTGAGGTACAGGTGGACGAAGTCGCCGGTGGCCGAGGGCGTGCCGAGGGCCAGTTGGACGCGGCGGGCCCATTCGTCGCGGATGTACTGGCCGGCCGCCCCCCCGTTCTGGAACTGGTCGTTGAAGTTGGCGCGGAGGATCATCGTGTCGAACTCGTCGACGGGCGTCTCGCTGAAGAGCGGGTACTGGAGTTTCGTGGGGCCGTAGTCGCCCTTGAACAGAAGGCGGAACGAGTGCTTGCGGAAACGCTCGCGCCGCCCCACGCCGCCGTACATCCGCACGCCGCAGTTCACCTGGAAGCCGTCGTCCTCGGCCTCGTAGCCCTCGGGGTAGAAGAGTTCGATGGACCCCGGCCGCTCCCAGTTCTCACCGTCCTCCATGGGATTGGCGTAGATGCCGTCGGCGGAACCGAACAGGTCGTCCAGGTCCATGACGAGCGACATCGAGGGCAGCGAGTTCAGGGCGTCGAGGAGTTGCTGCGTCGAGTAACTGTTCGTGATCTCCGGGTCCATCTGGTAGTCGGCCGACGTGCCCCCCCACGACGACGGGAACCCCGCCGGCGTGCCGGGCTGGGTGAGGACGGCCGCCGGAAAAACGTACGTCTGGGTGTCGACGTTGGTGGGCAGGTAGTTCTGCCGCGTGGCCGCCGCCCGCAGCACCGTCGACGTGCTGACCGCAATGGGGCCGGCGTAGGCGATGGCGTCGTCGCTCGGCTGGCCGTCCTCGTCCAGCGGGCTGCTCCCGTTCAGGGTGTACCAGATGGTGGCGCCGGCGGTGGAGGTGGTAATCTCGACGTCGAACGGGGCGTCGTAGAAGCCGCGGTCGACGCTGAACGCCGTGTCGCCACAGCGGGCGAGGTACGCGTCCAGGTTCGGCCCGCCCGGGCTGACCGTCGTGAAGTAGTGGGGCACGACGCCCGTGAAGGCAAGTTCCGCCAGGACGGGCAGCAGCAGGAAGTCGCCGTCGGCGGCCGAGAGGTTCAGCCCCTGGACCGCCAGGACGTTCGTGCCGGCGTAAAGGAGGCCCATGTGGCCGGTCAGGTCGATATCGACCCGCTGGACGGCCTCCTCCTTCGGCCGCTCGCCCGTGGCGGAGGCGTCCCACGTCGGCGAGGCCGGCGCGTTGCCCTCCGCCACCTTCGTCCCGTTCAGGTACGCGACGAACCCGTCCTCGTACCACATCTGGAGGTACAGGCTCTCGTAGTCGGCGGGGTCGGCCACGTTGAACGGCACCCGCAGGTACGCCGAGGCGTTCTGCCCGAACATCGGGTCCTGGACGTCCGTCCGGATGAACCGCGAATAGCCGGTGAGTCCGGCCACGACTTCGGACTGCACCGTCAGGCTGCCGGCATCGGTATCGCCGACCAGGAAGAAGTCCGTTTCGTTCCACGCCTCGTGGTTGCCCTCGGCGGCCCAGAGTTCGACCTCGGCGCCGCCGCTCGCCTCGAACGTTACCAGCCGCAGGTCGTACGTCCCGGGCGTGGTCACGTGGAGCACGCCCACGCTGTCGGCGGGGGTCCGCAGCGACCAGTACTGCATGAACAAGGAGGCGTCGCCCCCCTGCTCCTGGAGGTCCAGGCTGAACCCCTCGTCGCTGTTGACGATGAAGGTCCACTCGCCGGCCGTGGGAATGGTGAGCACGCCGGTGACTTCGACGGCGAAATTGCTCGCATCGACGCCCATTTCCAGCCCGGGGAACGCGTATTCGCCTTCCGTCGTATGGCCGTGCCCCCCCGTGTTGTAGTAGTCCACGATCGGGTCGTTGGCCTGGTACACCGCCTGCTGCTTGGAGGGGCTGGAGATCACCGACTCGGCCGACCCCACGCTGGTCACCGAGATGTTGGCCTTGTAGACGCGGGTGGCGAAGCCGGGAATCATCGTCTCGAACCCGATGCCCGTGTCGCCCTGGAGCCACCCACTGTGATCGTACGCCGCGTCCGTCCAGCCCGCCTCCGGGCCATCCGGAATCAGCGTGTAGCCGGTGGACCCCGGCGGCGTGAGGTAGTGGGTGTCGACCGACTCGTACAGGCCGTACGAGACGTCGCTCTCCTGCTCGGGAAAATCGAACTCGCTGACGATGTCGCCGGGCGTGCCGCCCGGCCCCACCAGGGCCACATACTCGCCGCCCCTGGAGAGGCCGAAATCGGTGTGGAGGCGGCCGGTCTCGTCCAGGTCCGGGTCCGTGATGTTCTCGCCGGTGGCGTAAACGAGGAGGTACGCGCCGGGGTCCAGGACGGTCTCGCCCGGCTCGGTGGAGGGAAACTGCCACCGGTCCCAATCGTCGGGGTTCAGCGGGTCGTAGACGTCGTCGGTCAGGTACCAGCCGGCCAGGTCGACGGCCGAGGCGGTGGGGTTGTGGATTTCGATCCAGTCCGGCGTCATCGGGTCGCCGGAGAACGCCTCGCCGGTGCTTGCCCGGACGCGGGTCTCGATGCCGTTGTCGTTATCGGCCAGGAACTCGGTAATCAGGGGCGTGCCGTCGAGGAGGAGGCGCGGCTCAACGGCCTCGAAAACGGGCGGCCGGGACGGACGTGGTGCAGATCGCCTGGTCATCGGACCCTCCCCTCTACACCGGCCCCGCCAGGCCGGGCGGGGGTGCCGTGCACCTGAGATTCGCGTCGTGACATGGCGCGTCGGCGCGGCCGCGCTTCGCCCCCCTGCCCTCACCGCCGTCGTGCCTTCAGCCCCCGGTGGCGACGTGCCGGGCCGGCCTCCCGAGGGTCAGGGCGTGGCCGGGCGCGAGGCGCCGTCGCCCGCGGTGCCATCGGCCATGCGGACGGCATCGGCCGGCGCCGGGGCCGTCTGGCCGGCGCCGCCGACGAGCCCCATCAGCCCGCGCGGTTGGAATTGCACGTCGACCAGTTCCCCCGGGCGGAGGTCGAGGGTCTCCGGCATGGTGATGCGGACGGGCAGTCCCCATTCCGGCATCTGCGGATCCCGCAACTGGTGCGGGGGAACGACCTCGATCTGCGGCCCGATCTCTTCGACTTCCGCCCGCGCGGTCCGGCGGGGCAGGTTCCGCACGCTGACCTCCACGGGCATTCCGACGCGCGGTTTGATCCCCATGTCCTCCCGCACGTAACTCAGGATGTACTGCGTGTCGGTACTGGCAATCGAGAGGACGGGGTCCCCCGCCAGGACGTTCTGGCCGGCCCATTTGTGGACCGCCGCCACCACGCCGTCCAGCGGCGCCCGGATGAGGAGGTTCTCGATCTGGAGCCGGACCTCGTCAATCCGTTTCCGCTGCGTCTCGATGGCCGCCCGAAGCGGCGCCAGGATCTTCTCCATCTCCGCCGCCTGCGTCAGGCGGTACTCGCGGAGGCGCTCCTGGCACTGCGTCAACTGCTGCCGGGCCTCGGCCAGGGCCTCGCGGTTGCCTTCGAGCCGTTTCTGGATCACGTCCCGCTGCGACTTGATGTTGACCAGTTCCAGCCGCGATTCCACCCCCTGCTTGTACAGGGCCTCGACGGCGTCGTACTTCTCCTCCAGGCGGGCCAGTTCCACCTCGTCGGACTGGATCAGCGTCTTGCGGTCCTGGATGTCCAACTGCAACTGCTCGATGGACTGCTCCAGCCGGTGCCTCTGGGCCAGTTCCGTATGGAGCCGGGCCTCCTGCTGCTCTGTGACCTGGGCCCGGGTGGACTGGAGTTCCTCCTGGAGACGGGCGAGGTCCTCTTGCAGGGTCGCGAGGCTCGCCTCCGACTGACCGGGATCCAGCCGCGCCACCACCTCCCCCCGTTTGACCTTCTCGTAGAGACGGACCGGGCCGCCCTCCAGGGACACCAGCCGCCCGTCCGACGGGCTGACCGCATCCACGCGCACCGCCCCCACCTCGCCGGTGGCATTGGGCAGGCTCAGGTGCTGGCCCCACAGCCAGGCCGTCAGCACGGCCACCGCAACGAACATCGTAAACGGCAGAATACGGAACCGGAGGCGCCGCCACCGGTGCCGCCAGGGCGTCGGAATGCGAGAGGGCTTCGGCACGCGTCAGATCTCCGATTCGTCCACTTCACGTTGGCTCAAGGTGGCGTATTCCACCCCGTCGGTATTCTCGAGTTCCTCGAGCAGTTCGCGGCTGCGACCGGGGTCCCGCAGCAGGATGCGGTAACACAGGTCCATCCCTTCGTCCGGCGATGCACGCTCGCTCGCCAAATACGTCTTCGTGCTGTGACGCTGGAGCACCGGGCTCAACTGGTTCGCCGCCCGGCCCGGACCCACCCAGTGCAGGTTCAGAATCACGTCGTACCGGTGCCGCGTCCCGAACGCCGTCAGACGCAGGTACAGGAAGATCGCCGCCACGCACAGGCACCCGACCAGGGCCGTCGAGAACCGCATCGTCCCGACCGCCAGGCCCATCACGATGCACCACAGGACGAAGACGGTGTCGCGCGTGTCCTTCAGGACGTTGCGGAACCGGACGACCGCGAACACCGCCAGCAGGCCGAACGCGAAGGCGATGTTCCCCTGCATCAGCAGCATCACCAGGGCCACCAGCACCGGCAGCACCACCAGCGACGACACGTACATCCGCGAGTACGAGAGCGTCGTGTGCGTCCACATGTACGTCCACGCGATGATCTGGCCGATCACGAACGCCAGCGCCACCACCAGCAGCACCGTCCCCACGCCGCCCACCGCCGACACCAGGTCGCCGTGCAGCATCACGTTGAAGACCTCGCCGAGGTCGCTCATACCACGGGCTCCTCGATACGTGGGTTCCGCCATTCAACGGCGTCGCGATGGCCGAGGGTTTCCAGCCCCCGCGGCTCCAGCGCGGCCAGGCAGGCCACGTATTTCGCCATGCTCTGCCGGTCCAGGTTGAAATGGCGGGCCATTTCCCGCATCCACACCGGGAACCGGTTCGTGAACTTGATCTCCAGAATGACGCCCCGAATCGGCGGATACACCCGCCGGTCCCGCATCGCCAGCGTCCCGTCCCCGCCGTACCACACGCCGTGCACCCGGCGGTCGAACGTCACCCGCAGCGTATCGTCCCGCGGCGTGACGTAGGCCTCGCGGCGGTAGGACACGAAACACTTGCCTTGGGCACGGATGTTATCCCGCAGCCGGCAGAATTCCGCCAGCGCCGACTGGCCCCGCGGGCTCACGTCCATGATGTCTTCGTGGGCCGGCCAGAACCCCTGGAGCACCCGCGTCACCCCCGACCGCCGCACCGGTACCCGCTGCTTCAGAATCACGTCATCCTGCCGCCGCTTGATCTCCAGAAACGCCGGCGTCTCCGGCGACTCGTCGTAGAACCGGATCCGCAGTTTGTGCCGGTTCTTGAATCCGTACAGCGTCGACTTGCACAGCCGGAGGTCCGGCCCGTCCAGGTACAGGCTGTGCACGTCGTATTCACAGTTGCGGGCCGGGTCTGCGTGCGGGTCCGGCTCCAGGTACTGCAGCGCGAAGTCGCGCACGCCGCACGCCGTCGATTCCGTAACAATATACTTCAGTTCAAATCGGCTGCCTTGCAGGCGATGAGTATACGACATCGGCTGCACCTCGGCGCTGCCGAGACGCCGCCGGCCCTTACGGGACGGATCGCCTCCCGGCCGTTTCGCTGTATCCCCTGTCCTCTTTATACGGCTTTAACAAAGCCAATCGCACGAGGTTTCCCCCGTATGGAATAATGGCTTTGCGCGGCGACGGTCGCACGGTCCTGCCCGCGCCGCGGGGGGAAACCTTAAAATTATACGGGGAAACGCCCCGCATGCAACGTCAAATGTGCCGAAATCGGGGCGTCGCCCCTGCGAACCGCCTCGAACCCCCTCTCGCGGTGGGACATCCGGGGAACCCGTGAAACGCGTCACGTTGCCGCCCGAACACGCCGGGGGTGGCATGCATCCCGCGAATCGCGTTTCTTATGTGGCCCGGCCGGTCTTGCCCGGCCGGGAGGATGCGCCACGTGCCACGCCCGGCCTTTCCAGGCCGTGCGCTGAGCGGTGTGTGCGCCCGGCCACTCCAATAAACGCGGCGGGCACGACTGCCCGCCGCGCGGCAATTCATCCGCCGTGGCACATGACAGGGCAGGCCCGGATGACGCGCTGCTTCCGCAGCCGGCCGAAGCCAGAGGGTGATTCGGATAAGCGCTAGGTCCGCATTTTGCGCGGTGGGTCTCCGCACCCACCGCGCACGAGTTAGCGTTGTAGGGCTAGGGCGCGGCCTCCACGGGTTCGCCCCCGGGCGCTTCCACCCCCCGCCGGTCGAGCAGCGACCCGTCCACACGGAACAGGTTCACGACGGCCTTCAGGTAATCGATCTTCGCCTCGGCGACGGCGTCCTGGCTGTCGAGCAGGTCGCGATGAGCCCGGACCACGTCGAGCGTCGTGGCTCGGCCGATCTTGAGCCGTTCCACCTCGCTCTCGTACGCCCGCTGCCTGAGGTCCAGCGTGATGCGGGTGGCCTCGATCTGGTTGGTCGCCCGCCGGACCTCCTCGAACGCCGTCCGCACTTCCATCTGGATGAGTTGTTCCAGGTTCCGCATCGCCTCGACCGTCTGCTCCTTCGTCAGCACCGCCTGCTTGTACTGGGCCCGGGCCGACCGGTTCCGCAGCGGGAACTGCGTCCGGACCCCCAGGAACATGTCGTAATCGTTGCTGTCGAGGTTCTTCCACGACTCGTCCACCCGCTCGGCGTAGCCGCTTTTGCCGGCCGTCGCGAAGAGGTCGAGGACCGGCAGGAGACCGTCTCGCGTCCGGACCACCTCCACGTCGCCCCGCTGCACCTGGAGCCGCGCCTGGTTCAGATCCGGACGGGACGCCAGGGCCGCACGCACGTGGTCTTCCACGTCGTCGAGGGGCGTGTTCGGGACGAGCGGCGGCCGCTCGACCACCACGTCCCGCCGCCACTTCTGCGTGCACGGCGGGTTCATCAGCCGCAGCAGCCCGAGCCGCGTGACCTCCACCTGGCTCTCGGCGTTGCGCCGGCGCTGCTCGCGCTGGGCGACGGCGGCCTCGGCGGCCACCCGTTCCGACTCGCTCAGCGTCCCGGCGTCGATCCGCTTGACGGTGGCCTGGAGCCTGGCCTCGGCGGCCCGTTTGGCCCGCTCGGCGTTCTCCAGTTCCAGTTTCGCCAGCACGCAGTCCCAGTAGGCGGTTTCGATCTGGGCCAGGACGGCCTCGGCGAATCCGCGAAGTTGATACGTCGAGGCGATGGCATCGATCCGGGCCTCCCGGACCCGGGCCAGGTTCGCCCGCCGGCTCGCGCCCCGCAGCAGCGATTGCGACACCATCAGCCCGACCCGCGACCGGACCAACTGGCGGATGGCGCCCTCGTCGTCGATTTCGCTGCCCGCCTCCAGGCGGACCGTCGTGCCGGTGGGCAGCTGCTGCTCGATCGCCGCCCCGCCCAGGACGCCGTCCGTGTCAAACGAGTGCTGCCGGTCGCCCTGGGCGTTGAGCAGTTCCCCCTGGCTTCGCTGCCGCCCGATTTCCGCCGTCACGAGCGGGTCGAAGAGGCCCGCCTCCACGTCTGCGAGGGTGGCGACAATGGGCGGCCGAAGCCGTTCCACCACCAGGCTCTGGTTGTTCTCCAGGACGAGCAGACGGGCCTCGTCGATCGTCAGCACCAGCGCCTGCCCGTCGCCCAGTTTCTTCGGAGCCGGCGGACGGAACCGCGCGATGGCCGTGTCGATGTCCTTCGCGGGTTCCTCCGGTTCCCCTGCGTCGGCGTCACCGCCGTCAGCGTCCTCGCCGGGTTCTGCCGCGGCCGCCTCATCGTGCGGCACGAGGCCGACGCCGCCGGGCCCGGATTCGGGCGCCGCCTGCGCCGGCGCCTCCGGGTCGCCCGGCTCCGGCGGGGCCGGCGTCTGCGCGGCGACCGTGGCGGCGGCCGTCCCGGCGTCCGGTGCCGTCCGGCCCGCCGCCGGCGTGGTCTCGGAAGCCCCCGGCCCGGGGCCGATGTAGGCGTCCTCCGCCGGGCCGCGGAGCAGCGTGCACCCGGCCACGAGCATCGCCGCCGCCGCGCACAGCCCGCTCCACCACCCTCGCCTCGGTCCGAAACGATGCGTCATACCAGCCTCCGATGTCCAATGCCCCTCATGGCCGGGTGGCATGCGCTCGCGCCTTTCGCGAAAACATGCGCGCACCTCTCGGCAACCTGCGGTCGCCGGCTCCACACGCGCCGGGCAAGCCCGGCGGCTAACTGTGGGCGCCGCGCCGGGTTGCCGTTTTGTCGTTCGTCGTTGCCGTTGTCGTTGCCGTTGTCGTTGCCCATTGCCTGTTGCCTGCTGCCAGCCTGTTTCCCCTCGGCGGCTGCGTCGAACCGGACGCGGACACGTTCGCCCGCCGGCCGGCCGTTCGGGTTCGGCACCTCGACGCGGACGGTCAGGGTCTCGGCGGCCGCATCCGCCACCGCCGAGACGTGAATCACCTTGCCCCGGGCGGTTTGACCGGCCGGACCGGGGAAACGGACCGTCGCCGGCGCCCCCTCCTCCAGGCCGCGCGCCACCGACAGGGGAACCGGCACGTCGATCCACAACGGGGCCACACGGACCACCCGGACAACCTCCTCCAGGGCCTGGACGGCCTCGCCCGTCTCGATGAAGAGCCGCTCCACCACCCCGTCGATCGGGTTCACGAGCCGCATCCGGTCCAGCGCCGCCTTGGCCCGCGCGTACTCGCGCGCGGACTGGGCGAGGTCGAACGCGGCCTTGGCGACCGACATCTCGCCGATGGTCACGTCGAGACGGGCGTGCTCGATTTCCCACTCGGTGGCGGCCCCCCGCTCGCCGGCCCACTCCAGTTTCGCGAGATCGGCCTTGCGTTGGGCCACCTGGGCCTCGGCCGCCTTCACGTGGACGCGGTTTTCCGCCGCCGCCTTCAGCCGCTCCAGTTCCAACCGCTCCACCTCGTCGTCCAGGCGGGCCAGGACGTCGCCTGCCTCGACGCGGTCGCCCACCTCGACCTCGACGGCGGCCACCCGGCCGGGCTTGACGAACTTCAGCGTCACGTCACCGGAGGGCTGGGTGACCGCCTCCACGCCCTCGGCCGGCGCGGCGGCGGCCGCCGCCCCCGCGATCGCACACATCAACAGAACTGCCAGGCTGATTCGTTGCATCGGCTCGCCTCCCACGGGGGCCCGGCGGCCATTATGCCCCGCCACGCCGGCACCCGCAAGCCTTTGT
>CAZNYC010000058.1:0-2528 GCA_964577175.1 uncultured Anaerolineales bacterium | reverse complement strand
CACGGGGGCCCGGCGGCCATTATGCCCCGCCACGCCGGCACCCGCAAGCCTTTGTTCGCACCGGCCGGGGAAGGTTTCACCCGGCCACGCCCCCCGTCCCGCCCGGGCGCGTCAACCGCGCCGGACCGCCGGCCATGCGTGTCGCGCCCTGCCGCCCGCCGGTCGCAAGGGGCGCCGGAACGGATGCGACCCGAGGGGCGTCGGGCAAACACAACTTCGTTGCATAAAACAGTTTATAGATAATGCAGACGCTTCGGCTTCACTTCACGGCGTCCAACAGGAATGGCTTCAGTCCGGCGGCCGCAGTTGACGATATCCGAGGCAGGAGCGGGTCCGCTGCCCGCGGCCGAATGTGGCCAAAGGCTTGTTGAGCAACCATGCATGAGGTAGTATTGTATTGACACTGGCCGCGCCGGTTCCTTTGGCCGATGAAGGTCTCCGACCACGTGACAGCGGTGCCCATAACGCCGAGGGCCTGATGGCCAACGCTACGCACATGCGACGTCGCCGGACCGCCGCCCTCCTGGGTGCAGCCTGCGCTGTGGCCGTGCTGCCGGCGGCATGCGACCGGGGCTGGAACGCCCGCGAGCGGGAGCAGGTCCGCGAGGCGCTGGAGGAGATTCAGGCGTCCTCGCCGGCCCGGCGGCCGCCCGCCGACGAGGTCCCGCCGCCGCTGGCCCCCGCCGCCGAGGAGGAGGCCGGCGAGGTCCGCCTCGGCCTCTTCGACACCGTCCGCCTCGCCCTGGCGAACAACCAGGACGTCCAGATCGCCGGCTACGAACCCATCCGCGCCGAGGCCGACCTCGTCGAGGCCCGGGCCGTCTACGACCCCGCCATCGTGGCCTCCAACCGCTTCGGGCGCGACAAGACCCCCATCTCCAGCACCCTCGATACCGGGGCCATCGCCGACGACAACCTCATCCGCGACACGTGGGACTTCTCCGCCGGCCTCCAGCAGCGGCTGCCCACGGGCGGCACCTTCCGCGTGACCCAGGAAATGGGGTACCTGGACTCCAACAGCCAGTTCACGGTGCCGAATCCGCAATACACGAGCGGCCTGGCATTCGAACTGAACCAGCCGATCTTGAAGAACGCCGGCGACCCGGAGGCCCGGGCCGCCATCCGCGTGGCCACCCTGGCGGCCGGCGTCAGCCTGCACGAGTTCCGCCGGCAGGTGATACAGGTCGTGTCGGAGGTAACGACCGCCTACTGGCAACTGGCGTTCGACCGGCGGACGGTAGAGATCCTCCGCCGCTCGCACGAGGCCGCCGTCGAAGTGCTCCGGCGGGAGAAGGTCCGGGCCCAGCGGGGCGTCTCGAACGACTTGAACATCGCGCGGGCCGCCTCGGCAGCCGCCTCACGCCGCGTCCAGGTGGTCCGGGCCGAAACCCGCGCCCGCAACGCCGCCGACCGCCTCAAACGGCTCCTGGCCGCTCCCGCCCTCCCCGTCCAGGGCCGGGCCGACGTCGTCCCCGTCCAGCGTCCCCGCTTCTTCCTGGTGGACGTGGACCGGACGGCCTCGATGGCCCAGGCCCTGTCGCACCGGCCGGAACTGGTCCGGGCCCGCCGGCTCATCCGGATCAACCGCATCCGCGTCGACGCCGCCGACCGCCAGCGGCTGCCCCGCCTCGACGCCCTCCTCCGGTACACCATGAACGGCCTGGGCAACGACCTGGGCGGCAGCCTGGACATGCAGGACTTCCGCGATCCCGTCTCGTGGGTCGGCGGGCTGGAACTGGAATGGCCGCTCGGCAACCGGGCCGCCCGCGCCGAGTACCGCCGGCGCCGCGTCGAATACGAGCAGACCCTCCTCCAGACGGACCGCCTGACCGACGAAATCCTGGAGGAAGTGAGCGTGGCCGTCCGGGCCGTCCGGCGCGGCCGGGCGGAGGTCGAGTCCACCCTCGAAGCCCACCAGGC
Source organism: uncultured Anaerolineales bacterium (assembly GCA_964577175.1). Lineage (GTDB taxonomy): Bacteria > Planctomycetota > Phycisphaerae > FEN-1346 > FEN-1346 > BS750m-G62. The sequence continues at coordinate 608 of CAZNYC010000058.1, read as the reverse complement.
CGCCCAGACCGTCCTCGCCGGCGAACAGACACGCCTCGAACTCCAGCCCATGGACCGCCGCACCAACGAGGAACTCCTCCGGGCCCAGCAAACCCTGGCCCAGACGCAGCAGGACCATCTGCTCGCCCTCCTGAACTTCAACCTCGCCCTGACGGAACTCGGCCGGGCCCGAGGCACCCTGCTCGCCGAGCAGGGCGTCGACGTCGTCTGGCCGCGGGACGACCGTCCCGGCCGCCTCACCCCCGTCACCACCGACCTGCCCGAAGAGGCCCGGCCGGAGGACGACGGCGAGGATGACGGCCCGCGGGCCGATGCCCAGGAGGCCCCCGCGCAAAACCTCGCCGACGACCACCCCGACGGCTGACGAGCCGCGAGCCCGTACGGTGGGTGCTTGCACCCTCGCGCATGTGTCGTGTGACCCGGTCGCTGTTGTGTGCCCCGGCCGGCTTGCCCGGCCGGGCGCCACGAACCGCGCGCTGTCATGCTGAGGAGGCCGCCAGGCCGACGAAGCATCTCGCCGTGGCCGTTGTTGGGGTCGTCGCCGTTCGCCTGTTGCTATAACCGCCTCACCGGGCGTGGAGTGCTGACGCTCCTTGCCCTGGGGGTTA
>CAZNYC010000057.1:0-24832 GCA_964577175.1 uncultured Anaerolineales bacterium | reverse complement strand
TCATGCTGAGGAGGCCGCCAGGCCGACGAAGCATCTCGCCGTGGCCGTTGTCGTTGTCGTGGTTGTTGCCTGTTGCCGAATCCCTGTTGCCTGCCTTTGAGCCCGTTCCCCGTTCCCTGTTGCCTGCCGTTGCCTTGGCTCTTGCCGTGACTCCGGTACTCCGGTACTGCCGTTCATCGCGCTTTTAATTTATATCGCCCATCCTCCATGAGACGAAAAAAGGCGCAAGTTCGGGGCAAGTTTGCGCGCATCGGCGCGCGTTTCGATCAAAAAGTTGAAAAAAGGGGTACGTTTCGCCTTACCCATTTTAACATTCCGGCCCCCAATCGTCCCACACGGGACAGAATCGGCGATTCGGGGTCGGAAAAAGCGCATTTTCGGGGGGTGCGCGCCAACCCGTTTTCTCAGAGTATCGATTGTGGCGCGCCGCCACACCGCGAGAACCGCGACGGCAAAGGACAAATGGCAAAGGAGAAATGACGAAGGACAACCCCCGTCCTCACCCGCGGAGCGTTGCGCCCACATCGCGGGACAGGGCATCGAGGACGGTCTGCTGGACGGCGTCGGCCGCCTCGCCCGTGAGCGTGGCGTCCGGTCGGCGGAGCGTCAGCCGCAGGGCCACGCTCTTCTTGCCCGCCGGCACCTGTTTGCCGCGGTACACCTCCAGCGGCTCGACGGACTCCAGTTCCGCGGCGCCCGTCCCCTCGATGGTCCGGACGAGGTCCGCCCAGGTGACCTGCTCGTCCACGACGACCGCCAGGTCCCTCCGGACGGCGGGGAACTGGGGCAGGGGATGGACCGTCGGCTCCAGGTCGGCTGCTTCGGCCAGCCGCTCCAGCGACACCTCCGCCACGGTGGGCGGCTCGTCCAGGTCGAAGAGGGCGGCGGCCTCGTCGCTCAGGCGGCCGATCATGCCGACCGCCTCGCCGTCGAGCCGAATCGCCGCTGCCGCCCCGGCCGCCAGGTCCGGCCAGGCGTCGGTCGGTTCCATCGTGACGCGGCCTGCGAGCCGCAGCGCCGCCAGCACCGCCTCCACCACGCCGCGGACCGTTCGGAACTCGTCCGGCCCGGCGAGGGCGAGCCTCTTCTCCTCCCGCGGCAGGTCCTGGCCCTCGACGGGCACGAACCGCTTGGCCACCTCGAACAGGCGGACGTCGTGCTCGCCCACGTTCTGGTTCACCAGCAGCGATTCGACGACGCCCGACACCAGCGCCTCCCGCAGCGCCAGGGCCGTCCCCCGGCAGACGAGCGGGGCGGCCGACACGTCGCCGCGGCGGAACCGCACCGCCCGCTCCGGCGAGGTGAAACTGAACGTCGTCGCCTCGAAGTAGCCGGCGGCGGTCAGCACGTGGCCGACGATCTCGCGGACCCGTTCGTCGCGGCTGGGCGGCGAGACGGCGATCGGCAGCGTCCGGCTCTCCGGGATGCGGTCGTATCCGTAGTGACGGGCGACTTCCTCGACGAGGTCGATCTCGCGCGCCAGGTCCCCCCGCCACGACGGCACGCGGACGCGGATCCGCTCGTCCGACGCCTCCAGCACCTCCAGGTCCAGCCGGCGGAGGATGTCGGCGGCCTCGTCCGACGGGATGCCCATCCCCAGCACCGCTCTGATTCGCGGCACGCGAAGGACGAGTTCCGTCCGCTCGGTCGGCACCTCGCCCACCGCGACCACGCCGCGGAGGATGCGGCCGCCGGCCACCTCGCGGATGAGGCGGCACGCCCGTCGGCCGGCCCAGTCGGTAGCGGCCGCGTCCACGCCCCGCTCGAACCGGTAACTGGAATCGCTCGCCAGGCCCAAGGCCCGGCTCGTGGTGCGGATGTTCAGCGGGTCGAAGACGGCCGCCTCCACGAGCACGTCGGTGGTGGCGTCGCCGATTTCGGTCTCGGCCCCGCCCATGACCCCCGCCAGGGCCACCGGCCGCTTCGCGTCGGCGATGACCTGGTGCTCCGGCCTAAGGGAGTGGCGGGTGTGGTCGATGGCGTAGAACGGCTCGCCGTCGGCGGCCCGGCGGACGATGATCGTGTCGCCCTCCAGCCGGCCCCAGTCGAACGCGTGCAGCGGCTGGCTGCACTCCATGAGGACGTAGTTCGTCACGTCGACGATGTTGTTCACCGGCCGCAGGCCCACCGCCTGGAGGCGCCGGACGAGCCACTCCGGACTCGGCCCCACCGTCACGCCGCGCACCAGGCGGGCCGTGTAGAGCGGGCAGAGGTCCGGGCAGTCGACGCGGACGGCGACGGCGTCGGCGACGGGGTCGTCGGCCTCCTCGACGTCGGCGGGCGGCAGCGTGACGCAGGCATCGACGGCGGCGGCGAGTTCGCGGGCCACGCCCAGGTGCCCGAGGCAGTCCGGCCGGTTGCTCGTGACCTCGACGTCGAGCATCCCGTCGCCGCCGGGCAGGTCCTCGATCTCCTCCACGTTCAGGCCGATGCGCGTGAGGACCCGGGCGGCCTCGACGTACCCGAGGTCCGTCTCGACGTAATCGCGGAGCCAATGGTAACTGACGTTCATGGCGTTCTCGGAAAGCGGCACGAAACGGGCTGAAACGGCGATTATAGGCGGCCGGCGGAAAGGGTCAAGCGTGGAGTGAAGCGAAACCGGAAAGCGAAACTCGGAAATCGGAAACAACGACAAACGGCAAGGGCGCGGCCCCCTGACGCGAGCCCTTTTTAGCCGCGACGCGAAGCGGAGCGCGCCTGCGCGCCGCCCCGGCGCCTCCAACACGCGCCGTCACGCCAGCACGTCAACCGCCAACGGCCCGCCGTCGGCGGTCAGGCGGGGGATGACGTGGGCGGCGTACGTCCGGCTGACCATCCGTTGGGCCAGGCGGACCAAGGCGGACGCGTCGTGCCGGCGGCGGGAAGGGCGGGGCACGAGTTCGCCGCGAAGCGGGGCCGCCCGGCGGACGGACCGCTCGGGCCCTTCGCCGCCTGTCCACACGAGTTGACGCATCTCGGCCATCGACCGTTCGCCTCGACGGACGGCGGCCCATCGCCGAGAGCGGACGGCGCACGTGCAGTCCCGCGTTCGGCAAGCGCCGGGGCAGGCCCGTGCGGACCTGCCCCGATCCCAGCGCTTGGGCCTCACAGCATTCCCATCCTTCATCCCTATTATCGGTCGTATGGCGGTTACGTACTATCGGGGATACTACTGATTTCCCCTGCGCACTACTGCCTATGGCGTATGGGTGTTTGTGGGCAGACGAGGCGCGTGGGTACACGCACGCACCCTTCAGGCGGGTAAACGTTCGCGCTTCTGCGAAAGCGTGTGGCACGCTTCGCCTCCGGCGTGTGGCCCCGTTGGCTTGTCCAACGGGGTCGATCGGTTCTCCCGGCCGGGCAAGCCGGCCGGGCCACACAACCGCGGCCGGGCCACACACACCGATGGCACGCTTCGCCTCCGGCGTGTGGCCCCGTTGGCTTGTCCAACGGGGTCGATCGGTTCTCCCGGCCGGGCAAGCCGGCCGGGCCACACAACCGCGGCCGGGCCACACAACCGCGGCCGGGCCACAAAGGAGGCCAGGCGGGGGACGCGGCGCCTCAGCCCGCGCCTTCGAGTTGTTCTTTCACGTGGGCGGGGCGGGTGAGGGGCCAGCGCGCGAACGCCTCGATGGCGTGGTACTCGGGCAGGCCGAGCGCATCGTACAGCCGGGCGGTGGCGGTGTTGCGGTCCTCGGCCCGCTGCCAGAACTCGCGGGTGTCGGACGGCCCGGGGAACATGGCCCGGTCCTTCTGGCTCTCGTGACGGAAGATGGCGTACCGTTTCTGGCGGAGTTCGTCGGGCGAGAGGGGGACGGCCATGTCGATCTGGTAGACCGGCCATTCCTGCCACGCCCCGCGATAGAGCCAGACTTCGGGCACGGTTTCGCCGGCCGACTCCCACTGCGACAAGGCCTCCAGCGCCGCCTCCAGGCACAGCCGGTGGGTGCCGTGCGGGTCCGACAGGTCGCCGGCGGCGAAGAGCATCTGGGGCCGGACCTCCTCCAGCAGGTCGCGGATGCGCCGGACGTCGTCCGGTCCGACGCGGCGGTCCTCCACGTTCTCGGCCTCGTAGAACGGCAGTTCGAGGAAGTGGACACAGGCTTCCGGCAGGCCGCAGAAACGGGCGGCGTCGAGGGCCTCGCTGCGCCGGATGAGGCGCTTGACGGCCCGGACCTCCTTGGTGTCCGTCTCCCCCGGCGCCTTGTGCCGCAGGAACTGGTCGATGTGCGACTCGATGTCCGTCGTCTGGTCGGGCGTGAGGCCGAAGATGCGATTAAACTCGCCCACGAAGTCCGCGTGGCGGGCGGCGTTGTGATCGAAGACCGCCAGGTACCCGGTCACCATGTGGGCGACGTGGACCTCGTGCCCCTGCTGGACGAAGCGGATAAGCGTGCCGCCCATCGAGATGACGTCGTCGTCGGGGTGGGGGCTGAGGACGAGGACGCGGCGTTTCGCCTCCTTGCCGCCGGGCCAGCCCGTGATCGTGTCCATCAGGTGGCGGAAGACGGTAATGTTGATGTGATAAACCCCGCCGCGGACGCGCAGCAGGTCCGCCAGGCCGTGCTCGGTGTAGTCCTCGTCGGTGAGTTTGAGGATCGGTTTGCCGGTGCGCTCCGCGAGCCAGGCCACGGCCTGGCGCTCGAGTTCCGGGTCCCATTTGCACGGTCCGAGGAGCCACGGGGTGGCGAGGCGTGCCAGGCGCGCCGCCGACGCCTCGTCCAGATGGAAGGTGGCGTCCGGGTGCTCGTGCAGATAGGAAGCGGCGACGGCGGGGCTGACGGGGTCCTCGACCGCCCGCCGCACGATCGCCGCCTTGTGTTCGCCGAAGGCGAGGAGGGCGATTTGCCGGGCCTCCATGATGGTCGCGACGCCCATCGTGATGGCCATCTGCGGCACGTTCTCGACGCCGAAGAAGTCGGAGGCGGCCGCCCGGCGGGTCAGGCGGTCGAGGAGGACGCGGCGGGTGCGGCTGCGGCGCTTCGCGCCCGGCTCGTTGAACCCGATGTGCCCCGTGTTGCCGATGCCGAGGACCTGGTAATCGATGCCGCCCGCGTCGCGGACGGCCTTCTCGTAGGCGGCGCAGTGGGCGCTGATCCCGGTCTCCGGCACCGTGCCGGACGGGATGTGAATCTGCTCCGCCGGGATGTTGACGTGCCGGAACAGATTCTCGTGCATCCACGCGTGGTACGACTGGCGGGCCGACGGGTCGATGGGCCAGTACTCGTCCAGGTTGAACGTGACGACGCGGGAGAAATCGAGGCCCTCCTCGGCATGCATCCGCGCCAGGTTCCGGTACACGTGCAGCGGCGTGTGGCCGGTTGCGAGGCCGAGGACCGTTTGGCGGTCGTCGGCGTTCCGGCGGCGGATGAGGTCGGCGATCTCGCGGGCAACGACGGCGCCGGCGGCCTCGGCGGTCGCGAAGATGCGGACGGGGACGTGTTCGGTGGGTTCGGCGTTCATGCGGCCTCACTCTTGTGCGTCGGAGTCCCGTGGGCGGAACGTGTAGTATACTCGGCCGCCGGCCGTCTTGCCAGCGCGGGGACGCATGGGCCACGGCGGGTCGTGCCCCGCCGTGGTCTTGTGCGGCGGGTCTCCGTACCCACCGCGCCGGGACGCACTGGCGGACAAGCCGCCCGTGGCCCCCGGCGCGCAAAAGCGCGTGTGGCCCGGCCGGTCTTGCCCCGCCGGGGAGAATCTCGCGCCCGGCCCCCGGCCGGACAAGACCGGCCGGGCCACACCATACAGCGATCGGGTGGCACGGCCGCCCACCGCACGCTTTACAATCGCTGCCCTGCGGCCTATGCTGCACGCTTCCCGTACGGACGGTGCACAGGGCCGGGGAGGAACGCCCATGGTCGACCTGGCGAAACTGGAGCAGGCCACGCGCCTGCTGCTGGAGGGCATCGGCGAGGACCCGTCGCGCGAGGGGCTGGAGGAGACCCCCCGCCGGGTGGCCCGCATGTGGCAGGAACTCGTCGCGGGCATGGACCAGCGGGCGGAGGACTTCGCCAAGGCCATCCCCGTGGAGGAGTACGACGAAATCGTCCTCCTCCGCGACATCCCGTTCGTCAGCGTGTGCGAGCACCACCTCGTGCCGTTCATCGGCCGGGCCCACGTGGCGTACGTGCCCGTCGAGGGCAAGGTGACGGGCCTGTCGAAACTGGCGCGGATGGTGGAAATTCACGCCCGGCGGCTCCAGGTGCAGGAACGGATGAGCCAGGCCATCGCCGACGACATCATGCGGACCCTGGAGCCGCGCGGCGTGATGGTGGTGCTGGAGGCCGAGCACCTGTGCATGACGATCCGCGGGGCGGAGAAGCCCGGGACGATTACGACGACGAGCGTGGTGCGGGGCCTGTTCCGGGAGAACCCGGCCACGCGGGCCGAGGCCGTCTCGCTCCTGACCGCCGGCCGGCGGCCGACGTGAGGACGTAACCCGCGGCGCGTCGCGTGTGGCCCGGCCGGGCAAGGCCGGCCGGGCCACACGACACGGCGGTCGGGGCGCACCGATTGACAAGCAATCGGTGGCACCTGGCGCATCGTCCCGGCCGGGCCACACAAACACGATGCGTTTCGAACAAGTCGTGGCGGCCTGGGAAGGCCGCCACGCGGCACCCAGTTGAGGAAAGGTCCCCCATGACCGACCCGCGCACCAGTCGCCTGGCGCACCTGCTCGTGAACTACTCCCGCCACGTGAAGCGCGGGCACGCCGTGATGATCGGCGGCCCGTCGGCGGCCGAGCCGCTCCTGCTGGAACTCGGCCGCGAGGTCCTCCGCCGCGGCGGGCACCCCATGTACCGGATGAGCCCGAACCGCGCCGGCGAGGTCTTCTATGAGGAGGCCAAACCCGCCCAATTGAAATATCTGCCGGAGTCGTCGCTGGCGGCCGTCGAGGAAGCCGACCACGTCATCCGCATCCTGGGCGAGACGAACACGCAGGCCCTGGCGGGGGTGGACCCGAAGAAGCAGACGACCGTCCAGAAGGCCCGCCGGCCGCTCCAGGACGCCGTCCTCTCGAAGAACGAGTGGACGCTGGCCCTCTTCCCGACGGAGGCGTACGCCCAGGACGCCGGCATGAGCCTGGAGGCGTTCGAGGCATTCGTCTACGCCGCCTGCCGCATCGACGCCGACGACCCCGTGGCCGAGTGGAAGAAGGCGAAGGCGTTCCAGGCGAAGATCCTCCGCCGGCTGCGCGGGGCCGACGAGATCCACATCGTGGCCCAGGACACCGACCTGACGCTCAGCGTCAAGGGGCGCCGGTGGGTGAGTTCGTACGGCTCGCACAACATGCCGGACGGCGAGGTCTTTACCGGGCCCGTCGAGACGAGCGCCGAGGGCGAAATCCGGTACACCTACCCGGTGTGCTATCACGGCAAGGAGGTGGCGGACGTGCGGCTGGCGTTCGAGGGCGGGCGGGTCGTCCACGCCTCGGCGGAGAAGAACGAGGCGTTCCTGAGGGCGATGCTCGCCACCGACGACGGGGCCACGCGGCTGGGGGAACTCGGCATCGGCACGAATTACGGTATCCAGCAGCACGTGAAGAACATCCTGTTCGACGAGAAGATCGGCGGGTCGGTCCACCTGGCCGTCGGACGCAGTTACGAGGAAACGGGCGGCAAGAACGAGTCCGCCATCCATTGGGACATGATCTGCGACCTCCGCCACGGCGGGTACCTGGAGGTGGACGGGAAGATTCTTCAGGCGGATGGGGAGTTCCGGCTGTAACGGCGAAACGACAATGATGAACAGGGAATGATGAACGCTGAATGATGAATGGCCCGGCGTGAACGGTGCGGCAAGGGGGGCTCCGATGACGGTTTCAAAGCCCGATCGCAAATACGACATCGAAGACCGGCTTCTCGCATTCACCGAACGCGTGCTGGGTGTTGTGGAGGCCTTGCCGCCGACGCGAACCGGCAATCACATCGCCGGTCAACTGACGCGATGCGGAACCTCGCCGCTGGCCAATTACGCCGAGGCCCAGGGTGGCGAATCGCGCGCGGACTTCGTGCATAAACTGCGGGTAGCGCTGAAGGAATTGCGCGAGACACGTGTCTGGCTTCTGCTTAGAGCCTATCCGAATCACCCTCTGGCTTCGGCCGGCTGCGGCGACCGTAGCCGGCGTCGGGCTGCATCGACAACCCAGAGACGGGTTGCCTGCTTCGCCCTCCTTGCCTGCGGCCGCCTCGCTCGGCCTCGGGCCGACGAGGGGGTATTCGGATAGGCTCTTATCCAGCGCAAGGGCTTGACGGGGACAAGCGAGGGCCTGCAGCCGGTCGTCGATGAATGTAACGAGTTGATCTCGATCCTGTTTGCGAGCGTGCGGACCGCTGAGAATCGGAAGGGGACGGCCGGGCCGGCGGGGCGGTCGTGACTTCCGCGTTGATCATTCATCATTCCTTGTTCATCCTTGCTGTTGGATTTCTTGGAGCACGCGATGGACCGAAGCGACCGTGGTGAGGTCTTGGCGTCCCTCCGCGCCATGATCGTCCCGTGCCATTTGTGCCCGCGCGACTGCGGCGTCGATCGTCCGGCGGGGGAGCGGGGCGTGTGCGGGACGCGGGGCGACTGGCCGGCACTCGAGCGCCGCCCGGCCCCCGTCGAGGTCACCGCCGTCCGCCGCCACGGCGCGGCCCTGGACCTGCGCCTCGACCGGGGACCGTAGGACGGCAGTACGACGTCGCGGGCGGCGGGTCGCCGTACCCGCCGCGCATCGGGAGAAGCGAGCGCGTGGGGGCAATGCACCCCTACATCCTACAAAAGGACGCCGCGCGACGGGCCTCCCGGCCCACCGCGCGAAAGCGGGGTTTTATAAGGCCGTTCGCATGCTTCCGGCAGCCCGTGCCGGCCATTCGCTTCGCTCGTGACCGGGCGTTGAGCAGGTGCCACAGGATTGCTTGCCAATCCGTGTGTGTGAAAACCGGGGAGCACGGTTGGACGAGCAAACCGTGGCACCTGCGTGATCGGGCGCCGGGTGCCACGGATTGCTTGCCAATCCGTGTTCTCCGGGCTCGGCTTTCAAGCGTCGGCAGAGGGCAAACGCCTTCTTCGCGCCAGAGATTTGACCTGCATCTGCCGGGTCGGTATAGTTGAACGGAGACGCCTGTGCACGGGTGCGGCTACAGCCCGGCGGTGGGTGCGTTGGGGGCCGGGCCGTCGGGCCTCCGGTGTATTGCGGTGAAGAAACCGATACTCCGGTGCCGATAGAAGGGCGGTCACCGTTAATCGATCAGCCCATGCGCGCCCACCCACAGGCGATTGCCCTGGCCACGGGCAGACGGGGCGCAGCGTGACAGAGCAGGACACACCCAGTTTTTCGAAGCGATACGGGCCCGCCCTGCGCCACCTGTACGTCGGCGCGGTCCACGTTCTGCTGTTCGTGGCGTCGCTGTGGCTGGCGTATGGGCTGCGGTACGAGTTCCAGATTCCCCCGGTCGCCGATCCCATCGTCGACAAGCAGGACGTCGACGTCGAACCGCTCGGCGATTTTCCCGGCCCCGGCGACAAAGACCACAACAAGAACGGGGTGTACGACGAGATCGAACTCCTCCCGCCCGGGTCCGTCGGGGTGCCCGAGAGCACGTGGCGCGACTTCTGGGAACTCCTCCTTTTCGTCGTCATCGTCAAACTGATGGTCTTCGGCTACTTCCGCATGTACGCCGGGTGGTGGCAGTACGTCAGCATTCAGGACCTCATCGAAACATTCAAGGCCAGCCATATCTCGACCGCCATTATCCTGGTGGGGGTGTACGTGGTCCGGTATTTGGGGCCCGAGCCGGGACAGGGTTTCATCCAGACCACCGTCCGGGTGCCGGACACGGTCCTGATCATCGACTGGGCGGGGACGATCGCGCTGGTGGGCGGCCTGCGGTTCCTGGTGCGGATCATCCGGGAGGGCTCCCGCCCGGTCAGCCCGGCGGGCCTGACGCGCGTCCTCATCATCGGCGCCGGCGACGCCGGCGAGGGCGTCCTTCGCGAACTCTACCGCCTGCCCGTCGAGAAGTACCACGTCGTCGGGTTCATCGACGACGACCCGCGAAAGCGCGGCATCCGGATTCACGGCGTGCCGGTGCTGGGCGGCGTGGACGACCTGGCGGAGATCGCCCAGCGCCAGAACGCCGAGGAAGTCGTCATCGCCCTGCCCCAACCCACCCGCGACGAACTGCGCCGCATCATCGAGGTCTGCAAGGGCCAGCGGCTGACGTTCCGCATCGTGCCGGGCGTGGCCGACCTCATCGAGGGGCACCTCGACGTCCGCCGACTCCGCGAGGTCGACATCAACGACCTCCTCGGGCGCGAACCCGTCGAACTCGACACCGATACGATCGGCCACTTCGTCACCGGCAAGGTCGTCCTCGTGACCGGGGCGGGCGGGTCCATCGGGTCGGAACTCTGCCGCCAGGTCGCCGCCTTCCACCCCAAGCGCCTCGTGCTGCTGGAACAGGCCGAGAACAACCTGTTCCACATCGACCGGGAACTCCGCGCGGGCGACCCGGACCTGGCGGTCGTCCCCGTCATCGCCGACGTCTGCGACCGCCCGCGCCTGGCCGCCGTCTTCCGCGAGCACCGGCCCGACGTCATCTTCCACGCCGCCGCCCATAAACACGTGCCGATGATGGAACTCAATCCCGGCGAGGCCATCAAGAACAACGTCTTCGGGTCCCGCAACGTCGTGGACATGGCCCGCGAGACCGGTGCCGACGCCCTCGTCCTCATCTCCACCGACAAGGCCGTCAACCCCACCAGCGTCATGGGGTGCACCAAACGCATCACCGAGATGTACTGCCAGGCCGTCTCCTCCGAGGCCGGGGCCGACGAGACGAAGTTCGTCATCGTCCGGTTCGGCAACGTGCTCGGGTCGGCGGGCAGCGTGGTGCCGATCTTCCGCGAGCAGATCGCGCGCGGCGGGCCGGTCACCGTCACCCACCCGGAGATGCGCCGCTACTTCATGACCATCCCGGAGGCGACCCAACTCGTCATCCAGGCGGGCACGATGGGCAAGACGGGCCAGATCATGCTCCTGGATATGGGCGAGCCCGTCAAGATCGTCGACCTGGCCCGCGACATGATCACCCTCTCGGGGTTCCGGCCGGAGGTGGACATCGAGATCGAGTTCCTGGGTGTCCGGCCGGGAGAGAAACTCTTCGAGGAACTCCGCACGAGCGGCGAAGACGTGCTGCCCACGCACCATCACAAGATCTTCGTCTGGCAGAGCCGGGGGTGCACCCGCGAGGAGATCGAGGAGGCCCTGGAGCGCCTCGCCGCCGTCGCCGCCGACGCCGCGCCCGGCGAGGTCCAGGCCGCCCTCAAGGACATCGTGCCGGAGTACGAACCCCGCAACCACGTCGACCGTCCGACCCGCCCCGCCCCTGCCGCCGAACCGAAAGCGAACTGAGTCGCACGGCAGGTGCCACGGATTGTCTGGCAATCCATGTTCTCCGATCGCCAGGCCGGGCGGCATGCCTTCGCGCTTTGGCGCGGAGGCGCGGTGGGCCGTCGTGCTCCCTTTTCCTTGCAGCCGCGCCGCTTGTGCCTATAATCGCCGGTTCACGCGTGGGCGCCGGGTGCCACGGATTGCTTGCCAATCCGTGCGTGAAAAGCGGGGGACACGGTTTGACGAGCAACCCGTGGCACCTGCGTGCTCGGGCGCCGGGTGTCACTGGCGGCTTGTCCGCCGGTGGGTCTCGAGATGCCGGGAACACGGGCGGACAACCGGCCCGTGGCACCCGCCGAACAGACCGCGCCCCTCGCCGCGCCCGCCCCACCCGACCGGGAGACGTTCGTATGCGGATGCTCGTCACCGGCGCCGCCGGTTTTCTCGGCTCGCACCTGGCCCGGCGTCTGGTCGCCGACGGCCACGAGGTCGTCGGTGTGGATGATTTTTCCTCCGGCCGGTGGGAGAACGTGGCGGACCTCGTCGGCGCCGACCGCTTCCATCTCGTCAAGGGCGACGTGGTGGAGCCGCTCACCGTCTCGCCGTCGCTGGACCGGATCTTCCACCTGGCCTCGCCCGTGTCCGGGCACCGGGAGCGGCCGATCGCCACGCTGCGGACGGGAGCCGAGGGCGCCCGCCGCCTCCTCGACCTCGCCGAGGCCGCCGGCGCGGTGTTCGTCCTCGCCTCCTCCAGCGAGGTGTACGGCGAGCCGGAGAGCCATCCGCAGGTGGAGAGCGACCCCGGCCGCGTCAGCCCCGTGGGGCCGCGGGCCTCCTACAGCGAGGCGAAACGGTTCGCCGAGGCCCTCGCCACCGCTTACGCCGGGACGCGCGGCGTGGCGGTCCGCATCGCCCGCATCTTCAACACCTACGGACCGCGCATGCGGCCGGACGACGGCCGGGTCATCCCCACGTTCGTCAGGCGGGCCCTGGCGGGCGAAGCGCTGCCCGTCTTCGGCACCGGCCAGCAGACCCGCAGTTTCTGCTATGTTGATGATATGGTTGAGGCCCTGCTCGCCCTCGCCGAGAGCGATTACACGGATCCCGTCAACCTGGGGAACCCGGACGAGGTCCGCATCCTGGACCTGGCGCGCGAGATTCTGCGCCTCGCGGGGTCCCGGTCGCCGCTGGAGGCGGCCCCCCTGCCGTCCGGCGACCCGTCCCGCCGTCGGCCGGACGTGACCCTCGCGCTCCGGACGCTGGGCTGGCGACCGATGGTCACCCGCCGCGACGGCCTGGAGCGGACCATCGACTGGTTCCGCGAGCATGAGGTGCATAGCGGGGACGGATAGTCGTGCCGTGGTATCCCTCTCCCCGGCGGGAGAGGGCAGGGTGAGGGGGTAGAATCTCGTCGCGCGAAAGGCGACAAGGCGAGATTCTTCGTCTCGGCTTCGCCGTTCCTCAGAATGACAGCACACACCAGACGCCCGGCCATGAGCGAAGCGAATGGCCGGGAAGCACTGGCTGACAAGCAGCCAGAGGCACCTCGGTACGGAAGGCCACCTCCATGAACGTCTTCGTCACCGGCGGGGCCGGCTACATCGGCAGCCACGTCGTCCGTCGCCTTCTCGAGGCCGGCCACGAGGTCCGCGTCTGGGACAACCTCTCCGAGGGGCACCGCGCCGCCGTCCCGGCCGACGTCCTCATCGAAGGCGACCTGATGGACGAGGCCCGCCTCGCCGAGGCCCTCTCGGGCGCCGGCCCCGACTGCGTCATGCACTTTGCCGCCCACTGTTACGTCGGCGAGAGCATGGAGGATCCCGAGAAGTACTACCGCAACAACGTGGTGGGGAGCCTGCGGCTGCTGTCGGCCATGCGGCAGGCGGGGGTGGAGCGGTTTGTCTTCTCGTCCACGGCCGCCACCTACGGTGAGCCGGACGAGGTGCCCATCCCGGAGGACCATCCCACCCGGCCGATCAACGCCTACGGCCAGACGAAACTCGACATCGAACACGCCCTGGCGTATTACGCCGGCGCCTACGGCCTGGGGTACGGTGCCCTGCGGTACTTCAACGCGGCGGGGGCGGCGCCGGATGCGGCCATCGGCGAGGACCACGACCCCGAGACGCACCTCGTGCCGATCGTTCTCCAAGTCGCCCTCGGCCGGCGCGACGAGGTCAAGATCTTCGGCTCCGATTACCCGACCCGGGACGGCACGTGCGTCCGCGATTACATCCACGTCTACGACCTGGCCCAGGCCCACATCCTGGCGATGGAGGCCGTCGAGCCCGGCCGGGGCCTCGCGTACAACCTCGGCAACGGCAGCGGGTACTCCGTGCGGGAGGTGATCGAGACGGCCCGCGCCGTGACCGGCCGCGACATTCCCGCCGCCGACGCGCCCCGCCGGCCGGGCGACCCGCCGGAACTCGTTGCCTCCAGCCGCCGCATTGCCGCCGACCTGGGGTGGACCCCCGAGTACCCGGCCCTCGAAACGATTATCGAGACGGCCTGGCGATGGCACGAGGCGAACCCGGACGGCTACGGCGACTGAGCCGCGAGGTGTTGCAGGCTCTCAATGCACCCCCGAAGGCTATCTGACGAGCGGGCTGCGACATCTGGGCGCCATTGGTTTTCCGCGAACTCGATCAACCTGGACGTGTAAGCCGGTCCTTCCGATATGCCACTGCCTTCACGCGGGACCATGTCCTCTCGGATGTCTCGCCGCCGCGATCGCCGGGCCAGGTTTACCATGGCTTGCTTCGGATTGCTTTCGGCTTCAGGTTGGGAAGGTATCCGGGTTCTTCCGATACTCAAATACCGGGCCAAGCGTTCACGGTCGGCCATAAGCCAGGATTCGACCTCCCGAACGGCGATTCGGATCCGTATGAGTGGTTGGGGGTCCGGCAGCCAGGCGTTAATGAGTGCAGGGGGGCAGTCGCAAGCGTCAAGATCAACGAGCACAACCCAGGGCATGAAGCGCGCGGCATCATTGTATCCCTGGATGTTTTTCTTCAGGAAGCCTTTGCCTTGCCTTCCGTAAACAGTTCCCGGTTTTGCGCCAACGTGTACCAAGAGGCGGCTTAGCACGGCCTCATCCAAATCTCCCTCGACGGCGCCCATTATCGTCGGCGAATGCATGCTCGGCGTTCACTCATCCGGAAACAAGGGAAGTTGGTGCGCGCGGGCGGGCCGTGTCTTCGGCATCACGGCTTCAGCCATGCTGAGTCCTTGCTCAAGCAGCACAGGTATCTCACGAAAGTCGCTGGCTGGACGTACTTCCGTTCCCTCGGAGGAAGGCATGAGAAGCAGCACTTCGTCTATCCCGATGCCTCCCCCGCGAAGCAAATCTGAAGAATGTGTACTGAGCAGGATCTGCTTTCTGTACGTGGATTTCCGCTGCACCCGGGCAAGCATCTCCGGGATGAAACGAACCACATCGGGATGGAGAGATAACTCAGGCTCTTCAAGCAACAACGGACCACGTGCCTCAAGAACCGCCCAGAGCAAACCCATCAATCGCAACGTGCCGTCGGAGAACTGGGCCTCATCTTGCCAGGCGCCCTCGGGACGCCAGTGCTCATATTTCCCGCGCAAGTGCGGGTGTCCTCTCTCGTCGCGATAGGGTTCGAGCGAATGCAATTGCGGAACGGCTACGCGGAGGGCCCTTTGAATCCGACGGAGGCGGGCTGCTTGCGTGCGCTTGTTCGTTCCTGCAATCTGCTCAAGAAAGTCGCCGCCGTACGGATCGTCCTGCCGGCCCATGAAGCGATCGGGTTCCCGCACGATCTGTGGAATGACGTGGAGGTAGTTGATCGCTTTGAAGAAATCCGCAACGGGACGGAACGGCTTGTTGGCTTGAATCTGTTCGAGGTACGTTTGCGTCAGGCGGGCCGGGTCCTCTCTATCGGCCTTGTTCGGCCGGTCCAGTAGCGTGCGTCCTTTTGCCGTGACACGCTCTTGCTGTATTCTAAGCCGCCGCTGTTGGTCTTGATTGAAACTGACTTCGTACTCCCACAGCGCAGGTTCCTCGTCGTTGCCGATGCGCACCGTGATGGCGACTTCCGGGTATCGTCTGGCGGCCAGGCATCGTATCGGCTTCACGCCGCCGCGCTTGCGAACTGCATGCTCGAGGCCTCCACCCACAGCCACGATATCGTGCAGAAAACGGAGGGCGTCCAGGAAGTTCGACTTGCCCGAAGCGTTTGGTCCTACCACAAAAACGCGCCGTGCCAGGTCCGCCTCTGCGCGGGAGAAGTTCCGCCAGTTTTCCAGTTTCAGATGCGTTAAACGAAGATTGGCTAAGGGCGTGGAAGCCATTGTCGCGTTTCCTTGTTTCCCTTACTACGTCGGCGAGTACCCGAAGTCAAGAGAACAACTTCTGCAATCCGCGCCGCGTGCAGGAACCGTGTAACCTCACGCGCCTTTCTGCCTTGGCCAGAACCGCCCCGTCCGCGCCCGGTACGCCCGCCAGGCCTCGCCGAAGCGCTCCGCCATCGCCCGTTCCTCGCGCCCCACGAGCAGCCGCGCGGCCGCGTACATCGCCAGCGGCGTCGTCAGGACGATCCACGAACCGGTCAGCAGGCACACGCCCGGCACGATGAGGAAGATCCACGTGGCGTAAATCGGGTGCCGGCACCGGGCGTACGGCCCCGTCGTGGCGAGTTCCCCTTGCCGCCACGCCCGATTGAAGTGCCGCAGGCTCCACACGTAAAGCGGCACGCCCGCCAGGACGAGCACCCCGCCCCACGCCGCGAGGACGTCCCGCAGCATCCCCTCGATGGCCAGCGCGGGATACCACAGGAAGTGCGCAGCCCATGCCGCGCCGCCCCAGGCCAGCGTCAGGAGCGAAACGGGCAGCCCCACGCCCCAGCGGGGGAGGCGGGCCAGTCTGCCCTCGCGTTCGTCGCGGGGCGCGGTCATGGGAATGCGGGCATCATTTCGACGTGATCTCCGTCGCGAGGCGGCGGGCCAGGGCGTCGACCAGGCCGGCCTGGCCGGCGGCGTCGAGGCGCGGCACGATCCGCACGTAGTACGGGCCGGCAGCGAACTCGCACAGCGTTTCGGCCCGGTACGCCTGCACGGCGGGGGCGAGTTCCAGCGTGTCGTCCGGTGGGGGCGGCTGCATGACGGCGCCGGTGGCCTCGGCTGAGGTCATCCGATACAGATCCACCTCGACGTAGGCGTCGCCGGCCGCCTCCTTCGCCCGGTACTCGCCGTGGGCCAAGAGGACGAACCCGGCGTCGTGGAACTGCTCCGCCTGCCCGTTGATGTAGTCGTACAGATTCTCCGGGGTGTACCAGGTGATTTCGCCCGTGGGCCGGGCGTCGGCGGCGTCGGCGGCGGCCTGGAGGAGGGTGCGCATCTCGGCCTTCGGCCCGCCGGCGTCCTCGGACGGTTCGGTCTCCGGTTCCTCCGGCGGCGCGCATCCGGCGGAGAGGCAGGGCAGGGCAACGGCCGAGAGAGTGAGCACAAGCAGAATCGGCAGGGAAAGACGCATCGGGTTTCTCCCACACAGGGTGAAGTACGGCGTGCCGCCGAAAAGCGGCGAAGGCCAGTGTAGTCCGCCGGCGCGGGCGGTGTCAACCGTCGGGGCGGCGTGGCGCCGTGCGGGGGCGGCCCGTGCAGGCCGCCCTGCGCCTCGCGGTTCGTGTTCGCCGGCCCGCTTGCGGGCCGCGCGCCGTCTCGCCGCGCCGACGACGCGATATCGCGCGGTGCCCAGTCTTGGGCACCGCGCGGCGGGCAAGACTGCCCGCCGCGCATAATGCACGGCCGGACAAGGCCGGCCGTGGCACGGGGTGGTGTCAACCGCGCGGCCAGGCCCGTCCGCGGCGTCCCGCTTGCGAAGAAGCCTCTTCCGGTTCGCGGCCGGCGCCGTATAATGGGCGCCTCGCCCGGCGGTCTCCGCGAACGCTCGATGACCTTGTAGGAGCCCACACGCGCATGAATTCCCGTTTGCATCTTCCCGTCGCCGTCCTGGTTGTCGCCCTCGCCGCCGGGGGCTGCGGGCCGACGTCCGACACGGTCACCCGGCCGGCCCCGTCGTACGAGATGCTCCGCCGCACCGCCGTTGTCGAGGTGTACCAGGCGTGCAAGGAGTCGGTCGTCAACATCGGTTGCACGCGGCAGGATGCCGAGGACCCGGGCGTCAAGCACACCGAGTACGCCAGCGGCGTGGTCCTGCACCCGGCGGGGTTCATCCTGACCAACGCGCACCTCCTGCGGCACGGGGGGAAACCGGCCGTCGGCTTCGACGACGGCGGCGAGTACACCGCCCGGCTGGTGGGGGCCGACGAGCAGCGCGATCTGGCGGTCCTCAAGATCGACGCCCCGCGCCGCCTCAAGCCGATCCGTCTCGGCCGCAGCCAGGGGCTCATGGTCGGTGAACGCGTCGTCGCCATGGGGAACCCGTTCGGCATGGGCCTGACCGTGGCCGAGGGCATCGCCAGCGCCATCGGCCGGAGCACCCGGAGCGAGTACTCGTTTTACCCGGACATGATCCAGACGGACGCGACGACGAACCCGGGCTCGAGCGGCGGGCCGCTCTTGAACGTCTCGGGCGAAATGGTCGGCCTGAACACCACGAAGAAGTTGCAGGCGGACAACATCGCCTTTGCCATTCCGGTGGACCGCATACGCGAAACGCTGCCGGAGGTCCTCGCCGTGGAGGACCGCTATGGCTTCGTCGTCGGCCTGGAGGTGGCGAGCCTCGGCCCGGCCCAGGTCACGGCGGTCCGCGAGGGGTCGCCGGCGGCGGCCGCGGGCATCCGCGTCGGCGACGTGGTCACCCGCCTGGGCGGCGAGGACGTGCAGCGCGGCCTGGACTATCACCTCGCGCTGGTCGAGGCGGAGGCCGGGAAGCCGCTCCCCGTGCGGGTGCTCCGCGACGGCCGGTTTCATCTCATGGCCGTCACCCCCCGGCCCGTACCGTTGCGAAAACCGGAACTCGCTGCCGACGTCGAGCCCGGCCTCGTGCGCCTCGCCTTCGAGGGCACGTGGGAAGAACTGCCGGATGTCGAGAATCTGGAGCCGGCGGCGACGGACCGCGTCGAGGCGTTCGACCTGGGGCCGTGGGCCGGCAAGGACGGTTTCGCCCTCGTCTTCCGCGGGTACGTCGAGGCGCCGGCGGACGGCGTGTACGCGTTCTACACCGAGTCCGACGACGGGAGCCGCCTGCTCGTCGGCGACCGGGTGGTGGTGGCGAACGACGGCACGCACAAGGCCCGGCGTCGGCGGGGATTCATCGCGCTCCGCAAGGGCAAGCACCCGATTGCCGTCGAGTACTTCGACGCCGCCGACGACGAGAGGCTGGAGGTCTCCTGGCACGGACGGGGCGAGGTGCGGCGTCGGATCCCGGCGGCGGTCCTGTTCCGCGACGCGCCGTAGAATCGAGGCCGCGCCCGACGCGGGAGGTCCCACGCCCGGCCGTGCCGCGGCGCGGGCGAGCGGTCCAGGCAGGCTGACCTGCGCGGCGCCGCTCGTGTTCGCCGGCCCGCTTGCGGGCCGCGCTCATCGCGCCGGTGCCACGGATTGCTTGGCAATCCGTGCCTGCCGGTCGGAGAACACGGTTTGACAAGCAAACCGTGGCACTTGGCTTATTGCGGCGGAGCGCCCGGCCGGACAAGGCCGGCCGTGGCACGAGTGTGCCCTGTCCGGCGTCGATGGTTTCGTGAGATCGGCAGAGAGAAGGGATCCCATGCGCTGTCGCCATGCGCTTGCGGTTGCAGGACTGCTGTGGTACCTGGTGCCGGCCGTCTGCGTCCCGGCCCCGTCGGAGGCGGCGGAGGCGTCGTCGACGGCTGAGGGCAAGGAGGCGAAGGCCGAGGCGTCCGAGCCTCCGCCCCCGCCGCTCGAGATCACGGAGGTGACGGTCCGCCCGCACGTCGGCCGGGTGCTGGCGCGGTCGGAAGTGGCGATCGTGCTTTCCGGCGGCCCGTTCGAGAACCCGGACGACCCGGCCGAGATCGACGTCCGGGCCGTCTTCGAACCGCCCGGGGGCGAACCCGTCGCCGTCCCCGCGTTCTGGTACCGGCAGTACCGGGCCGACGAGGCGGGGAAGCAGATCGTGCCGCAGGGCGAGGGCGGGTTCCGCGTCCGGTACACGCCGCCCGTGCCGGGCGCGTACACGTGCACGGTCCGCGCGACGGCGGGGGAGCGGGAGGCCGAGGCCGCCCCCGTCCGGTTCCAGGTGCTGAAGGCGGAGGCGGCCGCCCGCGGGTTCCTCCGCCGACACGAGTCGAACCCGACGTACTACCAGGAGCCCCGCTCCGGCCGGACGGTCTTCCTGATGGGCTGCCGCCTCGACGGGCACCAGTTCGGCACCAGGAAGGTCGAGAAGGCGTACGGCACGGCGGGGTTCTGCGACCGGAAGGAGGGGGTGGACCCGGCCGGCCTCTTCGCCACGTGGCAGTGGTACGTAGCGACCGTCGACGCCCTCGCCGACGCCGGGGCCACGTGCGTCCGCTTGCCGCTGCACTCGTGGTACTTGCCGCTGGAGGCGCAGGGTGAGACGTCCCGGCTCCGCGGCTTCGAGGTGGGCCGGTACCACGCCGGCAACGCGTGGGTGGCCGACCGTGTCATCGAGCGGTGCGAGGCCAAGGGCCTGGCGGTGCTGCCCGTCACGTGGAACTACGATGCCGTGACGCTGAAGGGCGACGCCCGCCCGTACGCCGTCTACGGCAAGCACAAGGCGCTCACGGAGCGGCGTCTGCGGTACCAGGTGGCCCGGTGGTCGTACAGCCCGGCCGTGCTCGGATGGACGCTGTTCGAGAACGCGCACTTCCGACCGACGGGCAGCGATTACTGGAAGGATCGCCTCGCGTACCTCCGCGGGCTGGACCCGAACCCGCACTTCGTCTTCAACACCCCGCATGGCGTGGACCAGGAGGAGGGCTGGCATCCGAGTCCGTACGGCTACCCGCTGGCCGATTTCTACGAGGGCGAGGAGACGCCGAACGTGGTCACGGGCTACGGCACGCCGGAGCATGCGGCGCGCCTGGCCCGGGCGGGCCTGTGGGCGTCCCTCGTGGGCCATCGGGCGGGGGCGATCTACCTGCACGCCTGGCACCTGCACGAGGCGGAAGCCTTCGAGTCCGTCTACCCTCCCACGGCCGCCATCCTCCGCGACGTGGACCTCGGCGCCTCCACGTGGCGCAAGGCGTACTTCGATAAGGTCACCGGGCCGAGCGTCCATCACGACGGGATAGTGGGCGACAAGGAGCGGGCGCTCGTGTTCTTCATGCGGACGCCTGCTCATCGCGACGAGGCGTACGGGCCGCTCAGCGGCGTCGTGATGCGGATCGGGGACTTCGAGCGCGGCCAGTACGCCATCGAGTGGTGGCGGCCGGGCGACACGGAACCGTTCGAGCGGTCCACGGGGCGGTGCGCCGACGGGACGGTCCTGGTCTCACTGCCGGACGGGCTCCGGTGGCACTGGCTGGCGACGATCGCGCCGGCCGGCGAGTAGGGTGGGTGCTTGCGCGCACGGCCGGGCAAGGCCGGCCGTGGCACGTGAAGGTTCTCTGGGCGGGAGCGTGTGGGTGCGGAGCGCCACCCTCCGGCTCTCCCGGCCGGACAAGACCGGCCGGGCCACACACCTGCGGAGCGCACGGCCGGGCAAGGCCGGCCGTGGCACCCAGTGGATCGGCCGCGGCGCGCCGCGGTCTACTCTGTCTCGTCCTCGTCGCGCTGGAGGTAGCAGAGGACCTCCTGCTTGAGCGTGTCGGCGTGCAGGACCAGGCCGGCCGCGCCGGGCACGTGGGCCGGTTCGATGACGCGGACGGCGTCGGCCCATTCGGCGGCGTCGGGGCAGAGGTCCGTCAGCCGGCTCGGGGCGGACGTGAGGAAGTCGGCGTTCAGGCGGTTGCCTTCCTTTTTCGGGAAGAGCGCCAGGTACAGAATATCCATCTCGATGAGTTCGTTGAGGAAGTGGGTGCCGAGCGAGACGTCCGGGGCCACCTTCTCGCCCATGGCGACCACCTCGCACAGGGCCGAGACGGCGTTGATGTCGGCGAACGAGACGGGCACGCCCAGCGAGGGCGTGGTGGTGCCCCATCGGCCGGGGCCGACGAGCATGACGGTCCGGGCTGATTCAGGGCCGTCCAGGTGGGCCAGCCGCCCGATCAGCCGGGCCAGGCCGTACCGCTTTCCGACGGGCAGGGTGGCGTACGCCTCCGGCACGACGTAGATGAGGCGGTCGAGGCGGGTGACGCGGCTCTGTCCGATGACCGCTCCGCGGGTCTGGAGGACGAGGTCGTCGGCGTCGAGGTCGGCGGGGGCGTCGGCCACCGCCTCGCTCCGCTGGACCTGGAGCGGCCGGCACTGGACCACGTTGATCTTGTACCCCCAGCCGCCGGACGGAAAGTTGGCCGTGAACTCCACGTCCACGGGATAATCGTACGCCTCCTCCAGGGCCGCCAGCAGGTCCCGCACGTCCTCCACGAGGCGGGTCTCGTGGAACAGCCGGTCGAACGTGAGGACGTACGGGAAGACGTCCGTCACGCCGCTCGCCTTGGCGCGGCGGGCCATGTCCTCGTCGCGCGAGGCGAAGAGGTCGATGGCCAGCGAGGGGCTCCGGCCGGCGACTTCCCGCAGCGGCAGGGTGGCCAGGTGGTTGGCCGCCAGGTCCAGCGCGTCGACCTGCCGCTGGGCGTACTGGCGGACTTCCGCCAGGTCGGCCTCCGGCCGGCGGTCCGGCGCGTTCAGGGCCACGACCCGCGTGTAATCGTCGTCGGCGCGGTCGACGGCCCGGGTGCCGAGGCCCAGCACGAGGCGCATCATTCCCGCCTCCGGGTCGATCTGCTCGCTCCACCGGTACGGGTTGAACGAGAACCCGACGCCCGCGATGGGGGGGTAGAAGAGGTCGCCCTGGAGGGCGCCGGAGACGCGCTGGACGAGCAGGGCCATCTGCTCGTCGCGGTCGAGGATGCCCCGGCGGGCGCGGTATCGCAGGGCCCGCTCGCTCATGGCGCTGGCATAGATGGCCCGGACGGCCGCCTGGAAATCGTTCATCCGCTGCTCGGGCGAGCCCTGGTTGGCCAGGAACACGCTCTCGTACTTGCCGGCGAAGGAGTTGCCGAAGTTATCCTCCAGCAGGCTGGAGGAGCGGACGATGATCGGCGACTGGCCGTAGTAATCCAGCACGTTCTGGAACTGCTGGACGATCTCGTCCGTGAACTCGCCGGTCAGCATGCGGTGGCGGGCCCGCTCGGCCCCGTCGAGGAAGGTGGCGGGGTCCTTCTGCCGCTCGCGGACCCACCAGATGCCGTTCTCGACGAGAAAGGTGTAGAAGACGTCGCTGCCGATGTAGAAGGAATCGTGGGGTTCCAGGCGCTCGTGCCACTTGGGATCGGCTTTGCGGAGGATGGCCCGGGCGAGCAGCATGCCCACCGATTTGCCGCCGATCAGCCCCGTTCCCACCATCCGTCGGCGGATGTGGAGGACGTCCTCCAGTCCCAGGAACCGCTCGCAGAGGGCGAGGATGCGCTCGTCGCGCGAGACGGCCATCCGCAGCAGGTGCGCGAGGGACTGGCGGACCTCGCCGGCGTCGGGCGTGCACGCGTCGGCGGCGCCGTCGCAGGCCGTCAGGATCTGCTCGGCCTCCAGGAACGTGCGGTTCCAGACCCCGAGTTGCCAGCGGGGGGCGTCTGGACCCGGACGGGGCTGAGAGGTGAGCACCTCGCTCGTCTTGGCGCTCTCGGTCACCGGACGGAAGTCTTCGCCGTCCCACGCGTGCAGCATGTACATCGTGGGGGCGTACCGGTGCTGGACCTTCAGCGGGTGGACGTACAGCCGGTCCTCGTGGCGGTAGACGTCCAGGAGGATCTGCGTGGTGTTGCCGATGGCCCCGGTGGCGCGGTCGGAATGCCGGTTCCGAAGGACGGCGAAGTAGGCGATGGCCTCCACGTCGAACAGGTACGGGCACGTGAGGCGGAAAAAGTTGCCGAGCATCTGGTCGCTATACCAGTTGGCGGCGAGGTCCGAGAGGCAGTCGAAGACGTAGTAGCCGCCGCGGCCGTTGTGCTCGATGGTGCGATGGATGCCGGCGATGAACGCCTCGAACCCTTCCTGCGGGTCGAGGTCGCAGACCGTGGCCCCCGTGTCCTCGCAGACGAGCGGCGCGTGCCGGGCGAAGCGGAAATACGTGAGCCGCTGGCCCGACTCGCGGGCCCATCGGCAGTACGGCTCGACGAACGGGCCGTAACACTCAACGGAATCGACCTGCCAGACGATGTTGTCGCCGGGAATCAGGCCCTTCAAGACGCGGTCCAGGCCCGGCAGACCCGTGCTGAGATGACTGTCGACTTGGGCCATCGACGGCTGACCTTCCTGTGGCGGGGTCCCCGTCCCGGCGGCCGCCGCCCGTGTGTCCGTTGCGTGGCACGGGTATCTTACCAGCCGACGGCGGGTATTGGTAGGGAAACGACAGGCAACAGGCAACGGGCAACAGGCAACAGGCAACGACAGACGGCAACGACCAAACGGCATACGGCGCCGTGCCTGTAACGCCCGGCCTTGAGCGAAGCGAAAGGCCGGGACCGCAAGGCGGCAGGCACGTCAAGACTCGCGCCCGAGCGAAGCGAAAGGCCGGGTACGAAGGCCGGACGCCCGTCGGGCAGGTCGTTTCGCTCTCGCCACACCATTGCGTAGGATTCCGCGAAAACCCCTTCGTTCGCGTCGGAAATGCCTTGGCACACGCCTCATTTGTACGTATGATGCGAACGCGACGAGCCCGAAGCCCCGATTCGGCACGTGCCGCGGCGGGTGTGGCTGCCGAACGGGGCGACCTGGCAGGAAGACGACCGTGAGCGAGACCGAGCCCAACGTGCCCGACGTCGCCGACGCCACCGCCGCCGGCGGGGAACTCACCGAACTCACGCTCCTGCTGGAACTCAGCGAGATCCTCGACCGCTCGATGGACCTCCGCGAGGTCCTCGGCCCCGCTCTCGGGGCCATGCATCGCCACATGGGGATGATGCACGGCACCATCACGCTCCTGAACCGCGAGACGGGCGAGATCTCGATCGAGGCGGCCTACGGCCTGTCGGCCAGCGAGCAGCGACGCGGGCGGTACCAACTGGGCGAGGGTGTCACGGGACGCGTCGTCGCCGAGGGCCGGCCCGCCATCGTCCCGCGCGTCTCCGAGGAGCCCCAGTTCCTCGACAAGACCGGCACCCTGAAGGACCTCGACCGCGACACCGTCGCCTTCCTGTGCGTGCCGATCAAACTCGAGAACGAGACCATCGGCACCCTGAGCGCGAACCGCCTCTTCACCGGCGACGTGTCGCTGGAGGAGGACGTGCGGCTGCTGCGGATCATCGCCTCGATGATCAGCCGGGCCGTCCGCCTCCGCCAGCAGGCGCAGGAGGAACGGCAGCGGCTCCTGGAGGAGCGGGCCCGTCTGCGCGAGGAACTCAAAGAGCGTTTCCGCCCGGCCAACATCATCGGCCGCTCGAAATCCATGCAGCACGTCTACGACCT
>CAZNYC010000056.1:14893-25490 GCA_964577175.1 uncultured Anaerolineales bacterium | reverse complement strand
ACGACCTCCTCCACGGCCATCAGTTCGGCCGGCGTGTTGAACGCCATCAGGTCGTTCGGGTCCGCCACGGGCACGGTCTCGACCCGGCCGTCGGCGGCCAGCGGGGCGATCGTATCCGTCAGGTACAACTCGCCCTGCGCGTTGTCGGTCTCCAGCCGCCTGAGGGCCGCCAGCAGCAGTTCGAACCGGAAGACGTACATCGACGGGTTGACGGCGCGGGCGGCCCGTTCGACCTGGGCGGCGGTCATCGCCCGTCCGCCCACGCGGAGGCGCTCGCCCCGCCGCCGGGCCGAGACGATGTCCGCCCGTTCCACGATGCCGCGCACCCGGCCGCGGCCGTCGGTGACCACCCGGCCGGCGGTCGTCTCGCCCGTTTTGGGGAGCGTGGCGAGGACGACGTCGGCGTGGCCGGCGCGGTAGCGGGCCACGAGGTCCCGCACGACCTCGGGCCGGGTGACCTTGTCGCCCATCGTCACGAGGACGCCGCCGGTGTACCCCTCGGCGGCGAGGGCCTCGGCGGCGACGAGGGCCGCGTGGCCGGTGCCGAGCGGCTCGGCCTGGTACACGAACGTCACCTCCGGATGGGCCCCGGCGACGGTGGCGATGACCTGCCCGGCCATCTGGCCGACCACGACGATGAACCGGCGGAGGCCGGCCCGTTTATACGTTTCGATGGCCCGGACGATGGCCGGCCGGCCGAGAATCGGGAAACAGACCTTGTGCCGCCGGGGCGAGGCCATGCGCGTACCCTGGCCGCCCGCCAGGATGACGCAGACCGGGTTGCCTTGGCCGGCCATGGATTCCCCTCGTCGTCCGTTCGCGTTCGCACGCCGCGCGTCGTGCCACGGCCGGTCTTGTCCGGCCGTGCGGGGCCCGGGTGCCACTGGCGGCTTGCCCGCCAGTGCGTTTCGCTATTCGGAAGCACCCCAATCGCCCCTCCGGGGCTCCTGCGTGTCGTATGGCCGTGCGTTCCACGGGCTTGCGCCCGTGGCTAGAGAACCGCCGTGCCTCCGGCACGGAACAGCCCACGGCCACGGCGAGATTCTTCGCCGCCCTTCGGGGTCCTCAGAATGAGAACGCAGTGAAGGTGCGGGCTTTCCGCTCGCTGCCGCCTATCCGTCCGCCGGCAGGCGGATGCCGAATGCCTCCGCCACCTGCCGGACGAACGGCCGGTGACGGGCGGGGCAGTGGCGGCGCCAGTCCGCCAGGTACTCTTCGAACGAGCGCGGCTCGGGCCGGGCGCCGGCGTTCAGGTACCGGACGGCCTGCCAGCGGTCGGGCGCCGCCTCGAACATCGGCAGGAGGACGCCCGCGACGACACGATTCTTCGGCCGGTCGCACGGCTCCTCGCGAAGCCGGTCGGCGTGCTTCCGGTACCACGCGGCGAGTGTCGTCCCCTTGGGGATGGGGGCGGCCCGGAGGCGGTCCTCGGCGTACGACCGCAGGCTCGGGGCGAAGTCCCGCCAGTTCGGGTACGGCGGGTGCGTCTTCCACACCTCGGCCATCCGGCGGAGGGCGAACAGGCTGGCCGTCTCGCACACCGATTCCTCGAACCACATGTTACTCTGGTCCATGTGTTCCATCGTCGCGTCCGGATGCTTCTCGTGCCGGCACAGGATGTGGCCGAACTCGTGGGCGAACTGGAACGCATACTGGCACCAGTACGTGCCGCCCGTGTCGAGGCGGACGCGGTAGGCGCCGCCGGGCCCGCGGTCGTAAAGGACGATGGGCCCGCCCTTCGGCCGGACGCGGATGGGCGCGAGGCGCCGCTCGGGCACGTGCTGCCACAGGGTCTCGGCGGCGGAGCGGAGGACCTTCGTGACGTCGGCGAGGCTCGCCCCGTCCCAGTCGGCGGCCGGGTCGGGCCGGATGACGAGCCGCCGCGGCGCCGACGGGGCCTCGGCAGCGGGTCCGGCCGTGCCGCGCTCGGCCTCGTCCGGCCGTGCGAGGGTGGGTCCCACGCCGTGCGCGGTGGGTCGCTGCACCCACCGCGCTTCATGTGCGTCGGCCGGGCCGGCCACCAAGGCCCCCGCCACCGCCGCCGCGGACATCAGGATGGACCGGAGTCGCGCCATGATGCCGTATGGTACGCCCGGCGGGGGGGCGTGGCAAGCGCTGCGCCGAGGCGAGGCCTGTCATCTCGACCGACGCGTGCCGTATGCCTGTGCCTGCGGGGCCGGTCGGCAAGACCGTTGAGCCGGCGACCGCAGGTCGCCGGGGAGGTCGAGGGCGTGCCGCTCGCCGAACGGCCGGCGACGTACCGTCGCCGGCTCAACGGGCGAGGAGAACGCCCCCGCGTACCTCTTTTCCCCTCACCCCGTCCCTCTCCCATCCAGGGAGAGGGAGCAAGAGACCGCCGGTCCTACGCGTGGCCGTCGCCGTGATGGTGGTGTAGTGCAGGGCGGGGCTCGCCTTCCTTCGTCACGACGAGCAGCGGCCAGACGATGTCGCTGAAGCAGCACGGCAGCATGACCGCCAGCACGACGAAAACGAAGACGTAGCCGGCGTGGTGGATCCAACCGGTCAGGCCGAAACTCACCAGGTACAGCAGCGAGGCGCTGCTGGAGATCAGCACGTGGACCGTGTGCGAGAAGACCGTGGCCTGGACGATGTGCCCGCTGGCCAGAAACCCCGCCAGCACGCCCACCAGCGCAAACGGCAGGACCATGGCCGGATGCTCGACGATACAGACGTGCAGGTGCATGTCCACGCCCAGCAGCAGGCCGCTTGTGTACGGGATCAGGATGTCGCTGGCCCCGCACACCACGATCGCGCCGGAGAGGCCCACGATCAGGGCCTTCAGCCATCGCCGTTCGTACCGCCAGAACATCGCCGTCGTCGCCGTCGCCGAGAAGAGCATGTGGACGGGGTGAAAGATGTGGAAGAGTTCGCGGAAGGCGCCCGGCAGCCGCTCGCCGTAGAACGGTTGGCCCAGGAACGTCAGGATGGCGACGAGCGTCATGCCGCCGACCGTCGCGAAGATCGAGAACGGCAGGTGGGAGAGCAGTTCTTCCCGCAGATGGCGGAGTCCGGCTTTCATGGGCAACCCTCCGGGGGAACCGGCCCGGCGCGTGTCGCCGGGAACCGCCTCTCTCTTACCCCACCGGACGGTCCGGCGTCAAGGGCGTTGTGACGCAGCGACGGGGGAACCCGGCCGCTGAACCGGCCGGCGCGCCCGCCGGAGGGCGGCGCCGGGTTGCCGGGTCGGCAGTACCACGACCGCGCGACGGCCGCGTTCAGTGCGGTGGGGGGTGTACCCACCGGGTTCGCAGCGGCCTTATCAGGGCGGCGCCTGCAGAGACCCGCCGCGCCCGAGCGCGCCTTGTCGTGACGGGCACGAAACGAAAAAAAAATGGCCGTTTGACTTGCCTCCCGGCCGAAGCGCGTGTATACTGACGGTGTAGTACGGAGTGCGGCTCGCCGCCTCAGCACGTCCGGCGGGCCGTTGAAGGGGGTTGTGAGGGATGTCGGGAGCATCCCTGAGGACACGAGGACCGGGGCATTTCACCCATCCAGCCGCATACCTCGCAGGGTCGGCATGACGCCGGCTATCGTGGGGTCGAAGCGGTCGGCCGGCCCTCCGGAATCGAGCGCCGGGTATCATCGATGACGCCATTATCTACTCTGAAATCCCTGCTGCCGCGCTTGACATTCCGAAATTCTGTGTTATAGTACCGGGGTTGAGAACCCCATAAAAGGGGGAGTGCCTAAAGCACACAGCACGTCTGCCTGGCTACTGAAAGGGGTACGCTATGAAGGGGACGTTCAGAATTCTCGGCGTTGCGGCAGCGGCCGCACTGATCATGGCCGCGACCGCCACGACGGCGTCGGCCGACCTCATCCACCACATGAAGATTGCCGGCCAAGCCGATTACGGCGGCAGCGTCATCGTGGATGGGCCCGGCGACACCATCGACGTGGAGGCCTGGGTCGAGATTACGGGCGGCAGCGGCGACGGCGAAGCGTTCGTCTCCGGCGCCTACCGCCTGTGGAGTTCGGACGGCGGGCCGGTCCTCGGCGACTACGCCGGCTGGGAAATCCCCGAGTGGACCCTCCAGACGGACTTCTTCGGCGACCCCATCCCGGGTTCCTACAAGGGCGGGAACACGCCCGGTACCCCCGCCGACCTCGACGGCGACGGCGACACGGACTGGGGCGCCTCGCCCACCAACAAGGTGACCGATACGTCCAACGGGACGAGTTGGGTGACGCTTCGCGACCCGCTCTCCGGCCCGCCGCTGGCGTTCGGCGACGAGCACCAGATCGGCCACGGCCAGTGGGAGGTCACGGGCCTGGACCTTGCGTCCCGGGACGCGGTGGAACTTGCCGTCGACGCGTCGAACATGGCCCCGTTCATCTACTCGTGGTTTGAGGACATGACCCCGCAGAGTTATCCGGACAACGGCGGTGCCCCGCCGGTGGCCACCGATGCCATCACCGTCCTCCTTGCCTCCACCGCCGATGCCGGCAGCGTGGCGGGCGCCCAGGTCGTGGACCCCGAGACCGAACTCGTCCTCGACGGAAGCGCCGCCACCGGCAGCATCAACTGGTGGCGGTGGGAGTTTGACGGCGACGGCGACTACACCGGTGAGGGCGACCCCGACCTCGCCATCGAGACCGGCGACCCCGTCACCGTCCTGACGATGGCCGACCTCGACGCCATGGGCCTCGGCATGGGGATGCACGAAGTCACCATGACCGTCGGGTGGGTCCAGAGCCCGGCCGAGAACGTGGATACCTCGGACTCGACGACTTTCGAGATCGTCCCCGAGCCCGCGACGCTGGCCCTGGTGGGCCTCGGTCTGGCGGCGCTCGCCCGCCGCAAACGGCAGTAACCAGGTCAGGCAGACCTGATTTCAACGACATCCGAGACGGAAGGCCGCCCCTACACCGGGCGGCCTTCTTTTTTGGGAGCGATGCATGAATCGCGCACGCCACAACGCGTATCGCCGCGGCCAGAGGCGCCTCTGGCCGGCCGTCGCGGCCGTCCTCCTGCTCGCCGCCGACGCCGCCGCCGACCCGTTCGTTCCGGACGATCCGCTCTACACCGCCGGCCACCAGTGGTACGCCGAGACCCTCAATCTGCCGGAGGCGTGGGCCTGGAGCACCGGGTCCACCGACGTCACCCTCGCCGTCCTGGACACCGGCATCATCGCCGATACGCCGGACCTCGCCGGCCGCGTCCTCGATCCCGTGACCGCCACCGGCACGCTGCTGGACGGGACGGAGAACCATCACGGCACGTGGGTGGCGAGCAGCGTGGGCATGGGTGTCGACAACGGCATCGGCGGCGCGGGCGTGGGCAATTTCCGGTTGCTCCCGGTCATCGTCAGCAACCCGAACGGGTCCAACGCCTCGGAGGACGTCGCCGACGGCATCCGCATGGCCGCCGACGCCGGTGCCCACGTCATCAACATCTCGCACCAGACGTTGAAGTACGGTCTGCTGGACAGTGCGGCGGCGTACGCGCGCGGCCTGGGGGCCCTGACGTTCGTCGGCGCCGGCAACGCCAACGAGCGGAACACGCTCACGGCCGATTACGAGCACCTGATCTTCGTCGCCGGCACCGACGCCGACGACGCCCGCTGGGTCAAGGACACCTGGACCGGCAGTTCGTGGGGGCCGTACGTGGACCTGTCGGCCCCGGCGTCCGGAATCCTGGTGGCCGACCCGCTCGACCTGCCGGGCGGCTACGGGCTCGCCGACGGCACGAGTTACGCCGCGCCGCTGGCGGCCGGCGCCGCCGCCCTCGCCTGGTCCATCGACCCGGACCTGACGCCCGAGGAGGTCTGGGACCTGCTGCGGGCGACGGCCGTCGACCTCGGCGACCCCGGCCGGGACGAGGTGTACGGCCACGGGCGGGTTGACGTGGGCGCCCTCGTTGCCGCCGTGACCCCCGAACCCGCCACGCTGGGGCTGCTGTCGGTGGGCCTGGCGGCCGTTTTCGTTCGCCGCCGCCGCCGCCCGTCCCCGGCTTGACTCGGGCCGTTTTCGGTGTATTCTATTAGTACGACCACGCTGCAAGGCCGGTCCCCGCGGTGGGTCTGCCGACCCGCCGGCGCGAAACCGCCCCGATTCGTTCTGCGCGGCCCGTCAGCAAAGCCGTCGCGCACAGATGAGCGGCGTCGTGTCGATGGGGGTGCACTCATATCGCGCCGCGAGGTGGTTACACCGCGCGCTGCGGAGGGGTAGGGCCAGGCGCCATGCAGTGTGCGGGGCGACATCTCGGACCGCGCCTGACGTTCGTGGCGGCCCTGCTGGTCTTCCTTCCCGCCGACGCCCGCGCCCTCGTCCTCCACGCGGGCAGCACCGCCCCCGCCGTCCGGCCCGCCGATACCACCGTCGGACGCTGGGGGGGCACGGCGTCCTGCGTCCCCGTCGCCGACCACATGATTGTGACCACGCGGCACCAGGGGGGCGGCGTCGGCACGGTCGTCGAGTTCGCCGGCGAGGCGTACGAGGTCGTCGAACTCTTTTTGCACGGCACGGCCGATCTCCGCCTCGCCCGCGTCGTCCCGACCGGCGCCGGCGGACCGCTCGATGCCGTCGACCTCTACACCACCGATCTCGACCCCGTCTGGAAAGACGAGACCGACTACAATGCGGTCATCGGCGGCTACGGCAAGGAGCGCGGCGCGGACCTCCTCGCGAGCGGGGTCCACTACGGCTACGGCTGGGCCCCCGGCACGAACGACACGCTCCGGTGGGGCGAGAACGCCATCGACGGCATCGGCACCGCCACCGACGCCACGGCCGGGTACACCACCCGCGCCGTCGTGGCGGACTTCGACGGGCCGGCCGCGCCCTTCCGCCTTGATGCCGAAACCGCTCCCGCCGAGTACGATTCCGGCGGCGGCTGGTTCGTCAACCTCGGCAACCCCGCCCAGCCCCGGTGGCACCTGGCCGGGCTGACGCGCGGCGTCACCCACGACGGCGAGTCGTGGTTCAGCCAGCCGAGCGGCGATCCGCCCCCCGATTCCATGGACGCCGTTCGCATCAGCGCCTATGCCGCCTGGATCGACGCCGTCGCCCATCCCCATGAGTGGATCACCGACGGAAACGGCCACTGGTTCAACGATGCCAACTGGTCCACCGACGCCCCGGACGACACCGAGCGCTGGGCCGTCTTCGGCGACGTCCTCAGCGGGCCCGTCACCGTCACGCTCGACCGGCAGGTCGAGATCGGCGCCCTCCGCCTCGAGTCGGGCGCCTCGTACCGGTTTGCCGACGGCCTGGACGATCTGCACTGGCTCGTCTTCCGCTCGGCGGAAGACGTGGCCCGCATCGACGTGAACCCGCGGAACCTGCCGTCCTTGCACGGCGCGCATCGCGTCGACACCACGATCTGGCTCCGCAGCCCGCTCGTCGTCCATCAGCGGTCCACCGGCGAGTTGACCCTGGCCGGTTCCGTCACGGGCAACGGCCGCATCACCAAGCGCGGCGCCGGCACCCTCGTCCTCGCCGCCGACAACGACGGGCTCCTCTCCAGCGAACACGTGGTGGAGCAGGGCGTCCTGGGCGCCGCCCACCCGAACGCCCTCGGCTCCGGCAAGGTCCGCCTCGTGGGCGGGAACCTCACCCTCCGCGCCGACGGCGACGCCCTCTTCCCGAACCGGGTGGAGGCGAACGCCGACGCCCACCTCCGCGTCGAACCCCGGACCGCCGGCAGCGGGGGGCATCTCCGTGTCGGCGAATTGAAGGTCGTGGGCGGTCTGCACGTCACGGTCACCGGCTCCGACGGCACCGCCCTGGCCGTCGACGGCTGGACCCGTTTCAGCCAGGGGCCCGGCAGCGTCTGCACGCTCGAGACGGCCTCCGCCGACGTCCGCCTGGACGGGCCGGTCCAGATGACGGGCGGCACGCTACGCAAGACCGGCCCCGGCGCCCTCCGTTTCGCCGCCACCGATCCGGCCGACCTCGACATGTGGGAGGATACCGAACTCCAGGTCCAAAACGGCACGGTCCGGTTCGACGCCGACCCCGGCGCCGCCGACCGCCGGCACCTGTCCGTCGCGGTCGATGCCGGCGCCGCGGTCGAGTTCGCCGCCGGACAGCACCTCGCCGTCCTGGATGTGGGCGGCGGCACCGTCACCTGCCTGCAGGACGGGGGCCGCACCCTCGTCACCGGCGACCTGGCCTTCGCCGAGACGGCCGGCGTGCCCGACGGCCGCCTCGACCTCGCCGACAATAACCTCATCGTCGATTACCAGCCCGGCGCCGGCCCCATGGCCGAGATCGAAGCCTGGGTCCTTGCCGCATACAACGGAGGGGCCTGGGACGGCGCCGGCATCACGACCGGCGTGGCCCCGGCCGACGGCCGCCCCACCGCCCTGGCCGTCGCCGACAACGCCGACCCGCTGCTCGGCCTCGCGAACCTGGAAGGCCAACCCCTCGACGCCGACGGCTCCGACGTCCTCGTCCGCTTCACCTGGTACGGCGACGTGAACCTCGACGGCGTCGCCGACGCGGCCGACTACGCCGTCATGGACCAGTCGTGGAACGGCGGCAGCCAGTCGCCGGCCGGCGGAGGCGAATGGCGCTGGGCCGCCGGCGACGTCAACTACGACCGCATCGTCGACGCCGCCGACTACGCCCTCATCGACCAGGTGTGGAACAATTACCAGGGCCAGACGCTGGGCGGGGCGCCCGACGCCGAGGCCCCGGCCACGCTCGACGGCCTCGACGACGGCACCGGGACGCCGTCGCTCCTTGCGGCGGCCGAGCCGCTCCAACCGGCCGGCGTCGTCGCCCCGGAACCCGCCACGCTGCTCCTGGCGGCCGCGGGGGCCCTGGCGGTCCTTGCACGCCGCCGGTCCGCCTGACGGCGCTCGTCCTGCCCGCCCGGCCCGCCCTTGACAGCCTCCCCCCGGCCGGATACCGTCCATTCGGTACAGACGCGCCGGCCCGTCCTTCGCAGGGGCGGCACGGAAGCCGCCGTCGGCGGGCCCGGCGCGACGGGGAGCCCCTCCCGATGCCCCGCCTCGTCCGCACGCCGGTGCCGGCCGCCGTCCTCGCGCTGATGCTGTGGGCCCCGGCCGCCGGGGCGGAGGCCGCCGCCCGCGACGCGGACGCGCCCCGCCGTCCGGACGGGCCCCTGGCGCCCGCGTCGCTGCGGGCGACGACGATGCGGCTCATGGAGTTCGGCCCGCGGCCCGTCGGGGCCGAGGGACACGGGCGCGCCGCCTCGTACGTGGGCGGCCGGTTCCTCCTGGGCGGCCTCAAGCCCATCCTGACCGACACGTTCCCCTGCCGCATCGACGAAGCCGCACTGGCGGACAAGCCGCCGGCGGCACCCGCGGCGGCGAGTTCCGGGGGGCCCGCGGCGTGTGGCAGCGTGGTCGCGTTCGGGCACGCCTTGCCGCTCGCCGACGCGTGGTCGCTGATGAAGGGCGAGGCGGAGGCGTTCACGTTCGCCCATCCGCCGCGCCCGGACCTGGAGGCGGCCCTCGAAGAGGCCGCCCGCGACGAGGGGGTGGCGCGCCTCACGCCGTTCGACGTGTTCAAGCGCCCCTCGCCGCTCTTTCCGCGGGCGGTGGTGCGGTGCCTGCTCCGACGGCTGGTCCGCCGCGAGGCCGGCGACGAGGCCGATGACCCGCGGGCCCGGGCCCGCGCCATGGCCGGCCTGCTCCGCCGTCTCGCCCGCGCCCACGAGGCCGTCCTCGTGACGGCCCCGCTCGACATGCGGCCGGCGCCGGGGGCGGGCCGACACGGGGCCGATGAGTCGGCGTCCCTGGCGGTCCTGTGCGGCCTGGCCCGGCACGTGGTCTGCGAGAGCCCCCCGCCGCGCCGGCGGACGCTGATCTGTGTCGCCCTGGACGGCCACTGGCGCGGGGCGGCCGGGGCGCGGAGCCTGGCCCGGAGGCTGGGCCCGCCGAAGGATGGAGTTCCGCGCGGTGGGCTTCCTGACGCAGCGCGCGCCGATGCGGCCACGGCGGATCGCGCGGCGGGGGTGGAGACCCGCCGCGCGGGAAATGAAGGGGAGCCCCGCCGCGCGGGAACCGGCGAGGCGGCCGAAGACGCCCAACTGGCGGCGCTGCTCGGCCCGTCGGCCGCCGCGGCGCGGGCGCCCGCCCTGGCCGAGGCGCTCCGGGGCCGCCCCGCCGACGCGGCCCTCGTCGCCGAGGCCGAGGACGTCCTCGTCCGCCTCCTCCGCCTGGAGCCGTACGCCGTCCGGCTCGTCGTGTGCCTGGACCTTTCGAGCGGCGGCCGGAGCGTGGCCGTCCATCTGGCGGCGGCCGGGGGCGAGGCGGGCGGCGAGGTGCGGCCGTGGCTGGCGGCCGCCGTCCGCCGGGCGGCGAAGCGGGGACCGGCGCCCTTCGTCGTCGGCACGACCGCGGCCGGGGATGCTTCTGGGCCGGCGCCGGCGGCGGCCGTCCGCGGGCAAACGGCCCTGGCGGCAACGGGGCGGCCGGCCGTCCTCCTCCGGACCGCCGACGCCCCGCGCGACCGCTGGTTCACCGCCGGCGATACCGTGGAGCGGATGGACTTCCCGGCCCTTGCGGATCAGGCCCGGACCGTCGCGGCGCTGGTCGAGGAGATCCTGGCGTCGGACGATCTGCCTGCGCGCGAGTAGGATGCGAGAGGGTTCCGCGCGGCG
>CAZNYC010000056.1:1419-14793 GCA_964577175.1 uncultured Anaerolineales bacterium | reverse complement strand
CGCAAGACGGGCGATGCGCGAAGCGCGGTGGATACGGAGACCCGCCGCGCCTGACTCTCTTCACCCTCACCCCGGCCCTCTCCCGTCAAGGGAGAGGGAGGGCGGCCGTCACACCGCGCGGCCGTCACCCCGCGTGCAGATACGTTTCCCACCCGAGGTACGTCTCGAAGGCGTCCTCGACGGCCTCGGCCACCTGGCCCCTGGTAATCGCCACGTGGTGCTCGAAGCCGAGGCGGCAGATGACCTGGAGCAGCAGTTGCAGGTCCGGGATGTGGGCCACGCCGCGCCCGCCGAACGTCTCGAGCGGGTCGTCGGTCAGGTCGCCCTCGCCCACGTAGGCGCGGACCTCGCCCTCGGCGTCGTCGGTGTCGACGCGGCAGAAGGTGAACGGGCCGGCGGCCAGGCGGCCCACGATCGTCCCGGCCGCGTTCTCGTCGCCCACCGTCTGCGAGATGATGTCCTGCACGGCCATCCGCTGCTCGGCGAACAGGCTCTTCGGCAGGTTCGAGCAGTGGAACAGGACACACTTTTCCGGATCCTCGCCGTAGTTGTTGTTCCAGTCGACGATGGCGGCGGGGGTCTCGGTGGCATATCGAAGTGCCAGCATGCCCACGAGGCCCGTGATGTCCACCTCGCACGCGCTCGGCACGAGGGCCTCGCTCATCATGCTCATCACCGCGCACGGGACGATGCCGTAGTATTCCTCCAGGGCCGTCCAGCACTGGATGGCCGTGCCGACCACCTCGGTCTCGGCGATCCAGCGGTCCAGGACCAGGGCGAAGCGGGCCATGCGGTCGAGC
This sequence comes from uncultured Anaerolineales bacterium, assembly GCA_964577175.1. Lineage (GTDB taxonomy): Bacteria > Planctomycetota > Phycisphaerae > FEN-1346 > FEN-1346 > BS750m-G62. Next base: position 13,993 of record CAZNYC010000056.1, on the reverse strand, counting down.
GATTCGGCCGTCACGGCCGAGCAGTCCGTGTACCCGCGGATGGCCTTCAGGTGTTTCGCGAGGTCCGCGTCGTCCGGCTCGATGGCGGCCGCCCGGCCGAGGATTTCCGAGAGGTCCACCGTCTCGACCGATATGCCCGCCGCCTCCAGGATCTTCTCGGAGTACCGGACGGTGTTGAACGGCCCGGTGCGGGCGCCGACGGCGCCGACCCGCGCCCCCCACAGGCCGCCGACCACCCGGCACGTGGCGGCGAAGCGCGCCAGGTCCGTCCGGAACGCCTCGCTCGTCGGGTCCACCGTGTGCAGGTCCGTCAGGCTGCACGGGATGCCGTACTGGTCGAGGTTGCAGCAGACGCTCATCTTGCCGCAGAAGGCGTCGCGGCGGTTGGCCAGCGTCATGGCCGCCGGGTCGTCCGGCCAGGCGTGGACCAGGACGGGCACGTCGAGGTCGGCGAACCGCAGGGTGTTGGCGACGGCCTTCTCGTCGCCGAAGTTCGGCAGCGTGACGACGACGCCGTCTATTCGCTCGCGGTGCTCGCGGAAGAGGTCGGCGCAGGCGCGGGCGTCGGCGAGGGTCTCGACGGCCCCGCCGGTGGCGGCGTCGGCCGGCAGGCAGACCGTGTCGAAGCCTTCCGTCTCGAGGACCTTCAGGAGGGCCTTGCGTCCTTCGGCGGCGAGGTGCGTCGGAAAGAACCCCCGCGTGCCGACGAGGACCGCCAGGGTGGTCTTGGGCTGCTTGGCCATGGGCGACTCCTTGCAGAGGGATAGGGGCTCGATTGGTCGACGGTGTCCCGCCGCTCCCGCGGCGGGCTCGGTGACACCATTGAGCCTACCCCGCGGTGGTGCCGCCCGCAACGCTTTTCGCGAATCAGGCGAGGGCGCTTTGAGAGAGGGGGGTGGCATGGCCACGCTTGCGTGGCCATGGGCCCTTCGAGGCCTCATGGCCACCCGCCAAGGACCAGGGACGAAGGGCGATCGGTTTCCGTTGCTTGACACCTTCGTCCGCCGCGGCGAGAATGGGGCACGTGCCTTCGCCCCCGGGAACCGCCGATGGCCGACCGCCGCAAACACAAGCGCGCCCCCGCCAAGAGCCGGGTCACCGTGGGCAACGACGGCGGCCGCACGCCCCGCACGCCCCGGTCGTGGGGCTCCATCCTGCGCGGCCTGGCGTGGCTGTTCGGGCCGCCCCTGGCGTCGGCCGGGCTGTTGACGCTGGCGTTTCCGCCGGCGGAGGTCTCGTGGCTCGCCTACGTGGCCCTTGTGCCGCTGCTCGTGACGGCCGTCCGCGCCCGGACGGCCCGCGACGCCTTCGTCGCCGCCCTGGTGGGGGGCATGGTCTTCTTCGGGATCAACCTGTACTGGATCGAGCCGATCACGACGGCTGGGTACCTGGCGGTCCTTCCGTACCTGGGATTATACTGGGCGGTGTGGGCGTCGGCGATGCGTTGGCTGAGCCGGCGGCAGGCGGTGCCGCTGGCCCTGGCCGCCCCCGTGGTGTGGGTGGCGCTGGAGTGGATTCGCGGCTGGGCCCTGTCGGGGCTGCCGTGGCTCTTCGTCGGGCACACGCAGTACGAGAACCTGGCGCTCATCCAGACGGCGGACCTGGTTGGCGCGTACGGCCCGTCGGCCCTGTGCCTGGCGACGACGGGCCTGGTGGCGGCGGTGCTGGTCCGGCCGCTCTTCGTGCCGGGCGGTGTGGCCGAATTGGACGAAGAAGGCGCGGGGGGTCTCCGCCCCCCCCGCGCCGATGCCCCGTCCGGGCAAGCCGGCCGGGCCACACCAAACGACGGAGCGGCGGGCCGGGCGCCCCGCCGCCCGGAATCCCGAGGGCGCCCGCGCGTGAGCGGCATGCTGCTGGCCAGCCTCTTCGTCGTCGCCGTGGCCTGGGTCGTGACCGTCGGCTACGGCGTGTACCGGCTGGCCGAGGCGCCGCAGGAGGGCGGGCCCGTCGTCGCCAGCGTCCAGACCAACGTGCCGCAGGAAATCAAACTCAAGGCCCGGTACGAGCAGATCGAGGCGCTGGAGGCGCAGATGCTCCAGGCCCAACTCGACCTGACGGACCGTGCCCTCGCCCGGGCGCGCGAGCGCGGCCGGCCGGTCGACCTCGTCTGCTGGCCCGAGACGATGGTGCCCGGCATCCTGAACCGCGAGTACCTGGAGGCCGACATCGACCGTGTCATCGAGGACGAAGACCTGCAGCGGGTCTTCCGGTACCTCCAGAACCGCTCGCGCGGGTACTGGCTCGCCATTCACGAGAAGACCCGCCAGGCCGGCGTGCCCATCCTCTTCGGCGCCCACGCCGTCCGGCTGGAGGGGGTGTACCGGCTGCCGGGGGGCGGGTACTTCACCCGCGGGCCGCGGCAGAATACGGCCTTCCTCATCACGCCGGCCGATCCCCGTTACCGCGCCGACCACCGGTACTCGAAGGCCCACCTCGTTCCGTTCGGCGAGTACGTGCCGTTCAAGGAGTCCTGGCCGTGGCTGCACGGCCTGCTTCGGCACTTCACGCCGTACGAGTACGATCACAGCCTGACGCCGGGCGCGCACGACCAGGCGCCGTTCGTCATCCGCTACCGGACGGAGGCGGTGGACGGCGAGGGCCCGGCGGGGCAGGGCGGCGGCGAACGCGAGGCCCGGTTCCAGGTGGCCATCTGTTACGAGGACGCCATGGCGTACCGCATCCGGGAGATGGTGGAACCAACGGGGAACGCGGAACGTGGAAGGCGGAACGCACGGCGAAACGGCGACGACTCACGGCGAGATTCTTCGGTCGCTTCGCTCCCTCAGAATGACAGCATGAATGAGCGGGCGGTGGGTACGGAGACCCGCCGCGCGGGGGAAGAACAAAGATCACGGCGAGATTCTTCGGTCGCTTCGCTCCCTCAGAATGACAGCATGAATGAGCGGGCGGTGGGTACGGAGACCCGCCGCGCGGGGGAAGAACAAAGATCACGGCGAGATTCTTCGGTCGCTTCGCTCCCTCAGAATGACAGCCCGGCTGCCTCGCGGCGCCGCAAGGCCGTCGACTTCATCGTCAACATCTCCAACGACGGCTGGTTCGCCGGGACGTGGGAACTGGACCAGCACCTGAACCTGTGCGTGTTCCGGGCGGTGGAGAACCGTGTGCCCATCGTCCGCAGCGTCAACACGGGCATCAGCGCAATCATCCAGTCCACCGGCCGCATTACGCGGGTGGTTGAGGAGGACGGCCGGCGCCGGGGTTTGGACGGATGCATCGTCGGCGAAGTCGTGCTCGACCCTCGCCTGGCCCCGTACACGGTGCACGGCGACGCGTTCGCGTACGCGTGCCTGCTGGGGACGGCGGCGGTGGCGGCGGCGGCCGTCGTCGGCCGGCTGCACGATCGGCGGAAAAGGAATGACGCATGAGGCATGAGACACGCCGACGCGGCACGTCCGCGCCGGCGAAGAGGAGGTTTCCCGTGAAACGGCGTCTGTGGTTTCTCGTGAGCGTGGCGGCCCTGGCGGCCGGATGCGGGTGGGGGCGGCGGGACGAGGCGGTCCGTCCGGCCTGGGCCGAGGGGGGCTCGTCCCGCGACGCCGGGTTCGACACGCCGTACGAGGTCCTGGACGAGAGCCTGCGGTCCGCCCAGCCGCCCATCCAGGCGATGGCGTGCGAGACGTACCTGGAGAGCGACCGCCGGCCGCCGCTCTCCGACGTGGAGGCCCTGGCCGACGCCCGCGACCCGCGGGTCCGGACGACGGCCCTGGCCCTTCTGGGGACGATGGAGCGGCGCGACCTGGGCGACCTCTTTCGCCGCAAGCGGCGCGACGCGGAGGCGGCGGTGCGACTGGCGGCGGATTTCGGCCTGGCCATGACCGTGGCGCCGGACCGCATGGACGCCTTGCGCGAGGCGCTGTCCGCCCCGGACGTGACCGTCCGCCGCACCGCCGTCTGGCTCCTGGGCCTGACCGGGCAGGAGAGCGCCGTCGGGATGCTGGAGGTGAAACTGGACGATCCGGACGCCGTGGTCGTCCTGCGGGCGGCCGAGGCGATGCACCGGCTCGGCTCGGACGCGGGCCTGGAGCGCGTCCGCGTCCTGACCCGCCACGGCCGGCACACCGTCCGGTATTACGCGGTGCGGCTGCTGGGTCGGATGGGCGAGGCGGAGGATATCCCTCTGCTGGAACGCCTGTGCCAGAGCCGGTTCCTGGACGTCAAGTTCGGGGCGATGGCGGCGCTGGCGCGGCTGGGGGATTTCAAACGCATCGGCATGCTCCTGGATATGCTCGAGGCGCCGGACAGCCAGACCCGTGTGCTGGCCGCCCGCGAACTCGGCGAAACCGGGTACACGCCGGCCGTCCAGGCCCTGGAGAAGATGCTCCAGAGCCAGGTGCCGCTGGAGCGGACGACGGCGGCGGCGTCGATCGTGCGGATCCGGTCGGCCCGGCAGCCGTGGCGCGCGCATATCCTCGAGGAGGAACGGGAAACGAAGTAGGGCGGGTCGCCCGGCATGCCGCACGGGCGCGCCGGTGCCACGCATTGCTCGCCAATCCGTGGTCTCCCGGCCGGGCCACACAGGACTCGACGCCCCGCCCGGTTGTCGTAAAGGTTCGGGGCGACCGAATTTTTGCTTGACGGTTCCCCGGGGGGCACTAGAATCGCACTCACCCGCCGACACGGGCGAACCATCGGCGCGGGCACGCTGTGCCCCGGGGCCGAAGGCAGCCGGAAGCCGGTGCCAGAGGGGCTGAGACGCGGGCGGCGACCGGTTTCTGAAAGGAGGAAACCTTGAGTACTTTGGGCAAGATCCTGACGGTGTTGGTCGTCCTGGTTGCGATCGCGGTGGCGGTACTGGTCACCAGCGAGGTCGTGCTGCGAGAGAACTGGAAGGAGCGCTACGAGGCGCAGCAAACGCTCTTCCAGAAGGCCCTCCAGCAGCGCGACACCGCCCGCCAGCAGCGCAACAAGGAGTACGCCAACTGGGAGGCCCACCGCGCCCAGTTGGAACAGCAGATCAACACGCTCAAGAATACGCTCAACGACAAGACGAACACCGTCGCGCTCCTCACGGAGGAGAACGAAAACCAGGAGAAGCGGCTCCAGGACCTCGTCACGCAGATCACCGGTCTGAAGGAGTCGCTCACCAAGCAGGTCGCGACCATCGACGAGTACCGCAACGAACGCGACCAGGCCACCACGGCCAAGCACGAACTCGAAACGATGTACGCCGAACTCGACGCCAAGTACCGCGCGGCCGTCGACGACATCCAGAACCTGCGTGAGAACCTGCGGCAGGCGAAGGAGGAACTGGCGGCTGCCCAGAGCAAACTCTCCTACGTTTCCCAGCAGCCGGGCGTTCAGATGCCCCGCGAGGTCCCTGCCGTCCCCACCCGGCAGATCAAGGGGTTGGTTACCAGCGCCGACAACGAAGCCCGCGTGGCCAAGATCAACCTCGGCTCCGACGACGGCGTCGTCCAGGGCATGAAATTCTACGTGTATAACGAAGACAAGAGCCGGTACCTGGCCACCCTCCAGGTGACCCGGGTATCGAACGATAGCGCGGCCGGCGAACTCAGTGTGATCCGCGGCGACGTGAAGGCGAACGACCATGTCACAAATCGGTTCGAGTAGCGGCGTTCGGGTAGCGGCCCAGCCGCTCAGCAACGTCTATACGGTCCTGCTTCTGGTCGGGGCGCTGGCGCTGATTGTGGCCCTGGTCATGTTGGTGGTGGTCATGAACGGCAACTACGGCGGGGTCCTCGGCGAAGGACCCATGAAGGCCGTGGACGAGGTCGCCGCCAGGCAGGAAACCCAGCGGTCGGAACTGGAGGACGTCGACCAGTCCCTCAGGCGGTTCCCGGAAGGCATTTCGGCCTCCCAGGGGACGGCGCCGTCGCCGACCGGGGCCGGCGCCACGCCGGGGTCCGGGGAAACGACGACGCCCGAGACCGAGCCCGCCGCCCCGGAACCTTCCGGCGCCGCCGGGACCGGGACCGACGCGCCGGCCGGAAACTGACCTGCCGATGCCCCCGGCCCCGCCATCGGCTGACGCAGCGCCGACCGCGCCGTGGCCACGGCGTCATGTCGGGGAGCCAGCATGATTTTTGACCGCGTCATCGGCCTCTTCTCGGCCGACATGGGCATCGACCTCGGCACCGCCACCACGCTGGTGTACGTTCGCGGCCAGGGGATCGTCTGCTGCGAACCCTCCGTCGTTGCCGTCAGCAAAGACACCGGCCGGGTGCTCCTCGACGGCATGGCGGTCGGCGACGTCGCGAAGAAGATGCTCGGCAAGACGCCGGGGTCCATCGTGGCCGTCCGCCCCATGCGGACGGGCGTCATCGCCGACTTCGACATCACCGAGGCGATGCTCTCCTACTTCATCCGCCGCGTCCACGGGCGGACGTCGTTCCTCCGGCCGCGCGTCGTCATCGCCATCCCCTCGGGCATCACGGCGGTCGAGAAACGGGCCGTCCTCTCCTCGGCCGCCCGGGCCGGGTCCCGCAAGGTCCACCTCATCGAGGAACCGATGGCGGCCGCCATCGGCGCGGGGCTCCCCATCGACGAACCCACCGCCAGCCTCGTCGTTGACATCGGCGGCGGGACGACCGAGGTCGCCGTCATCAGCCTCGCCGACATCGCGTGCAGCCAGTCGATCCGCATCGCCGGCGACAACTTCGACACCGCCATCATCGAGTACATGAAACGCACCTACAGCCTGCTGATCGGCGAGCAGACGGCCGAGCGGATCAAGATCGAGATCGGTTCCGCCGCCCCCCTGGCCGACGAACTCGAACTCGAGATCGGCGGCCGCGACCTCATCGCCGGCCTGCCCCGCACCACCACCATCACGAGCCAGGAAATCCGCGAGGCCCTCTCCGAGACCGTCGACGCCATCGTCGACTGCGTCAAGCGGACCCTGGAGCAGACCGAGCCGGAACTCTCCGCCGACCTCGTCCACAACGGCATCACGATGTGCGGCGGGGGATCGCTCATGAAAGGGCTGCCCGAGGTCATCTCGCAGGCCACCGGCCTGAAGGTCGCCGTCGCCGACGACCCGCTCACCGCCGTCGCACGCGGGGCGGGCGTCTTCCTCGACCACCTCGACCAGTGGGGCGGCACGATCGATATCACCGACGAAGAGATGTAGCCCCCGCCGCCCGTTTTTCGGTTGCCCGACGCCGCCGTTTGCGGTATACCTTAAAGGACACGTGACGTGCCTGTGACGCAGGGTCGGACCCGCCCGCCGTCGCCGGTTATTTCGTGGGACCATCATGGCGCGCCGAACCCGTGCACCCAAACGCGGTCCGCACCTCCGCCGGCTGGCCGGGCCCATCGCCACGGTCGCCCTGCCGGTGCTCGCGTTTGCGCTGCTCCTGGCCCCGCAGTCCGTGACCAATCGCGCCCGCGTCTGGGCCGCACCCCTCTTCCGGCCGCTGGATAACCTGACGGCCGGCTGGGCGCTGGATCTCGACGCCACCCCGTCGGCGCCGGCGGCGTCCCGTCCCGCCGCGGCCCCGGAGGCCGAGCGGCGTCTCGAGCGGCTCCAGAAGGCCCTGGCCGAAGCCACCGCGCGCCTCGGCGATTACGACCGGCAGGTGCGGGACCTCGCGCAGATTCGCGAGTCGCTTGGCGGCCTGCCGTGTCGCCTCGTCCCCGCCCGCGTGGTTGCCCCGGAGATTACCGCCGGCCGCACCGGCGCCCTCCTCTCGAAGGGGTTTCAGTCGGGCATCGGCGAAGGCGGGGCCGTCTTCGAAGGCCGCCTCAACCGCGGCGCCCGCGAGGCGATCCGGCGCGGCGAGCCGATCCTGACGGCCGGCGGCCTCATCGGCGTCGTCGAGAACGTCGGTCCGCTCACGAGCAGCGTCCGCCTCCTCGCCGACCCCGAGACCCGCTTCATGGTCCAACTCGTCACCCGCCGCGACGGCGTCTGGCGGCCGGGACCCGACGGCCTGGCGGCCCAGGGCGCCGGCGACGGCCAAACCATGACCATCGAGCACGTGCCCCGCGCCGCCGACATCGCCGTCGGCGACTGGGTGGTGACCAGCCCGTCCGAGACCCGCCTGCCGCCGTACCTGATCGTGGGGCGGGTGGCCCGGGCCCGGCCCCATCCCAAGACGCCGCTCTTCGACTCCCTGGGGGTGGACCTCCAGGTGACGCTCGACACGGCCCGCGAGGTGTACGTCCTGTCGCGCCTCCACACGCCCGAGCGATAGCCCGCTGCCGCCCCCGTCGCCCCCGCGGCCTCGGCGGTCACCTTCATCGGCCGCCGTGCGTGCCGGGGCCGACGCGGATGACCTCGTGATTCCGCACCGGCCTCCATGCGCCGGCGGAAGGCCGGCCGCCTGGCCCGACAAGGAATCCCCGTGCGCTGGCTCCTGCTGGCCATCCTGGCGTACGTCCTGCTCGTCGTCCAGGTGACGCTGTTCGTCCCCGGGGCGCTGGCGGTGCCGGTGCACGGGCACTGGGTCCGGCCGGACCTCGTCCTGCTCGTGGGCGTGTTCGTCGCCCTGTACTTCGAGCCGCGCCAGACCCTTCCCATCGCCTGCGGCCTGGGGCTGGCGGCGGACCTGACGGCCGTCACCGGCCGCCTGGGCCTGAACGCGCTCCTTTTCGCCGCCGTCCTGATGGGCCTGTCGACGGTGCGCGGCGTTCTGAACCGCCGGTGGATTATGACCCAGTCGGTCGTCACGTTCGGCGTGGTGCTGGTCGTGCATGCGGCGGGATACATGGCGGCCCGGTACCTGGGCGGCGCGGCGCTCGCGCCCGTACGGTCGCTGGAGGAGGCCGCCCTCGACGCCGTCTACTCCGGCGTCCTGGCGCCGTACGTCATCTGGGGCCTGCTGCGGCTCCGCGGCCCGCTGGGCGTGACCGTCGAGGCCGGCGAGATCTGAGAGCCCCCAAGCCGCAAGAACGGGAAGCGCGGCGGGTCTCCGCACCCCCCGCGCCCCGCAACCCCGATCCGCCGCTCCGGCCTCGAAGCAACCCGTGTCTTGCCCCGGTTGATTCCCGCGCCGCGGGCGGGTAGGATGCAAGCGGCCCATGTACGCCACACGCCTGAAACTCGTGCTCGTCGTTCTCGGCCTCGGCCTGGCCCTGGTCCTGGTGAGCCTCGTGCGCCTCCAGGTTATCCAGGGCGCCCGCTACCGCACGGAGGCCCAGCGGCGGCTGCGACACCGGCCGCACTACCGTCCGACGATTCGCGGCACGATTTACGACCGCAACGGCGTGGCCCTGGCCCGCGACACCGGCGCGTTCGACGTGGCCGTCTATTTCCCCTTCATCGAGATGGACCCCGTCTTCGTGGCCCGGCTGGCCCGGCGATGGGGCTGCGAGGCCGAGGACGTCCGCGTCCGCGTCGACCGCATGTGGGACGAACTCTCGCGCCTGACGGGCATCCCCGGCGACGAACTCGACCGCCGGCGCGAGGTCATCCGCCGCCGCGTCGACATCATCCGCCGCACCGTCCGCGACCTCCACGGCCGCCGCATCCGCGTCGCCGAGGAAACCTACTTCTCCGGCGGCAGCATTGCCCACAGCATCGTCTACGACGTCGACCTCCGCATCGTCGGCGTCGTCAAGAGCCGGCCCGACGAGTTCCCCGGCCTCGTCCTCCAGCCCACCCGCCGACGCGAGTATCCCCTGGGCGACGTCGCCCCACACGTCGTCGGACGCATGGGCGAGGTCACCGCCGCCCAACTCGACGGCCGCATCAACGCGCCGTACCCCAAGGGCCACCTCAAACGTTACTGGCCCGGCGACCGGGTCGGACGCGCCGGCGCCGAACTGGCCTGCGAGGACATCCTCCGCGGCAGCCGCGGCGTCTACCAGAAGGCCATCGACGGGGCGTTCCTCGAGAACGTCGGCCCCGCGCCCGGCCGCGACGTCCACCTGACCCTCGACGTCGCCCTCCAGAGCGACGTCGAGGACCTGCTCGACCGCGGGCCCAGCGGCCGCGTCGTCGGCGCCGCCGTCGCCGTCGACTGCACGACCGGCGAGGTCCTCGCGCTGGCCTCCGCCCCGCGGTACGACGTCCGTCTCTTCGGCGTCGACTACCCGGACCTCGTGCGCCGTACCGACGACCCGCTCGTCCACCGGGCCATCGCCGGCCAGTACCCCCTCGGCTCCGTCTTCAAGGCCGTCACCGCCACCGCCGCCCTCGAGGAAGGCGCCGTCACGCCCCGCACCTTCCTGACCTGCGACGGCGTACTCGACCCGTCCCGGCCCGACCGGTTCCGCTGCCACATCTTCCTGAACTACGGGTATGGCCACGGCACGATTCCGCTGCGGGTGGCGATTCAGAAATCGTGTAACGTCTATTTCTATCGGGTGGCGCAGCGGCTGTCGTCGGTCGGCGGGCGGTTCGACCTCTCCCGCGGACGCGACGTCCTCGTCACCTGGGCCCGCCGGATGGGCCTCGGCCGCCGGACCGGCCTCGCCCTGCCCGGCGAGGCCGCCGGAGGCCTTCGCGTCCGCGACCCCCGGAACCTCGCCGTCGGACAGGGCGAACTGCTCGTCACGCCCATCCAGGCCGCCCAGTTGTACGGCCTCATCGCCACCGGCGGCCGCATGCCGCCCCTGCGGCTCATCCGCGAGAAGGCGCCCGACCCGGGCACCCCGCGCCCGGGCCTCCACGTGGACCCCGCCCACATGCGCGTCCTTCGCGACGCCTTCACCGCCGTCGTCAACGAGCCCGGCGGCACGGGGTACCGCCACGTCCGGACGCCCGAGGTCCGCATCGCCGGCAAGACGGGCACCGCCGAAGCCGGCCGCGGCGAGGACCACGCCTGGTTTGCCGGCTTCGCCCCCGCCCACGCCCCGCGCGTCGCCTTTGCCGTCATCGTCGAACACGGCGGCCACGGCGGCGAGACGGCCGGCCCCGTCGCACGCGACCTCGTCCTGGCGTGTAAGGCGCACGGCTATCTCGATCCGCCGAAGCCCTCCGGGCCGTCCCGTCCCGCGCCCGCCGAGCGCGCGACCCAGGACCGGCGGGAAGGGGACGGCGGGACGCCCGAGCCGCCGCCGAAGAAGATCGAACCCGTCGGCTGACACCGCTTCGTCCCTGTTTCCTGGCAGGGACGTGCCACGGCCGGCTTGCCCGGCCGTGCGCTTCCGCGTGTGGCCCGGTTGGCTTGTCCAACCGGGACGATGCGTTCTCCCGGCCGGTCAAGCCGCCCGTGCCGACTTCCGCATTCGCCCCCCCCGCCGAGAGTGACTCGTCTTCGGCACCGCCGCCGGGAACGAGGGTGAAGCCTCTGCGCCGGTGGGGCGCGGCGCGTAGAAGACCCGCCGCGCGGAACGTGGCGCAGTCACGTCAGGAGGGTTTGCGGGCCTCGGCGAGCAGTTCCTTCAGCCCGTGCGCGATGAGGGCGCTGCGGGCCACACCCAGCCGGTCGGCCAACGCGTCGGAGCGGGCCAGCAACCCCCGCTCGATGCTCACCGAGATCACGGCCGCGCCCTTGCCGACCTTCGGCCGGCCGGGTTTGCGTTTGGCTTCCCGCCACTTGGCCTTGGCCTCGGCCGGCATGGGACCGAACGTGTCGGCGACGAACTCCCGGTCGAACTCGTCCGCCTCCGGGCGGGGCACTTCCCGCCGAAGCCGTTCGAGCGCCTCGTCCGCACTCCGTGCTACGTTCTTCGGCGTGAGGCCGAGGGTCTCGGCGATGCGGCGATCCGTCATCCGCGCCCCGTACCTCAGCCACACCAGCAGAAGATCCGGCGGCGGCAGCATGGCCAGCGCCCGACGCAGCGCTTCCGTGGACGCCCCCGGTTCCAGGCAGCCGTCCTCGATCAGCCGCTCGGCCAGGGCATCCATCATCGCCTTGTGCGTCCTGTTGCGCTTCATCGTCACCCGTGCCTTCGGTATCGGCGCTTCTCGCGCTGCGTCAGACGGCGGGCGTGAATGACGAACACCGTCCCCTCGTCGTCAACGATGAACACCACCTGGACCAGCCGGCCGCCTTTGCCCTTCCCCCATACCAGGTACTTGCCGTCGCCCCGATAGAGCGGAAACCGGCCAGCGGCGCCGGAGACGGCGCGTTCGGCGTCCTCCGGCGTGAGGCCGTGGCCTTGCACCTTCCCGACGTTCCAGTCGTTCCATCGGAAGTCCACGCCGCCGCCTTAATTCATTATGGAAGCAATTCGGGCCGTGTCAAGCGCCGCCCAGCCGCTGAAGCATCTGGCGCACCGTCCGCCCCGTGACGGGGTCGCGGGCGTCGGGGGCGATCTCGGCCAGCGGCGCCAGCACGAACCGCCGCTCCGAAAGGCGCGGGTGCGGCACCGCCAGGCGGTCCGTCTGCACGACGCGGTCGGCGTACAGCAGGAGGTCGAGGTCGATTTCGCGCGGCCCCCACCGCTCGCGCGGTTGCCGGCCGAGGTCGTCTTCGAGGCGCTTCAGGACGTCGAGCAGGGCGTGCGGCGCCAGGTCCGTCTCCAGCGCGGCCGCACCGTTCAGGAACGGCGGCTGCCCCGGCGGGCCGCCGACCGGCTCGGTCTCGACGAGGGCGCTCTCGGCGGTCACTTCGATGCGGGGATGGGCGCGCAGGCGGCCGAGCGCGCGGCGGATCGTCGCCTCGCGGTCCCCCAGGTTCGCCCCGAGACCGATGTAGGCGGT
>CAZNYC010000056.1:0-1319 GCA_964577175.1 uncultured Anaerolineales bacterium | reverse complement strand
GCCGTACCCGATGCCCGGCGTGGCCACGATGTCCGCCTCGGCGAGCAGGCGGTCGGCGAACGCGCGGCTGTCCAGGCCCGCCGGGCACGTGACCCAGACGTAGAAGGTGGCCTCGGGCCGGTTGACCTCCAGGCCCGCCGCCTCCAGCGCCGCCACCAGGCCGTCGCGCCGCCGGCGGTACATCGCCCGCAGGTCGTGGATTTCCGGCCGGTCGTACCCGTCCAGCGCCGCCGCCCCCGCCCACTGCATCGCCGTGAACACGCCGTTGTCCATGTTGCTCTTGAGGCGCACGAGGCTGGCGACGACGTCGGCGTTGCCGGCCACCCATCCCACCCGCCACCCCGTCATGTTGAACGTCTTGGAGAGGGAGTGGAACTCGACGGCCACGTCGCGCGCCCCGTCCACCTGGAAGATGGAGAGGGGCGGCTCCTCGAAGTACACCTCGCTGTAGGCCGCATCCTGGGCGATGAGCACCTCGTGCTCGCGGGCCCACGCCACCGCCGCCTCGTAGAACGCGCGCGGGGCGGCTGCGGCCGTCGGATTGTTCGGATAATTCAAATAGATAAGTTTCGCCCGCTCGAGGGCCTCGCCGCCGATCGCCTCCAGGTCCGGCAGGAAGCCGCCGTCGGCCTCCAGCGGAAACCGCACCACCTCGCCCCCCGCGAACCGGATGCTCGAATTGTACACGGGGTATCCCGGGTCGGGCGAGAGGCCCACGTCGCCCGGGTTCATCATGGCCAGCGGCAGGTGGCTGAGCGTGTCCTTCGTGCCCTGGGCCGGCAGGATCTCCGTGTCCGGGTCCAACCGCACGCCGAACCGCTTCTCGAAGAACGCCGCGATCGAGTCCCGCAGCCGCGCGTCGCCGCGGTCCAGGGCGTACTGATGCGTGGCCGGGTCGGCGACGGCCTCCTGGGCGGCCTCGATGATGAATGCCGGCGTGGGCGTGTCCGGATCGCCGATGCCCAGATTGATGACGGGCCGGCCGGCGGCGATGGCGGCCTTCTTCTTCTTGTCGATCTCCGCGAACAGGTATGGCGGCAGCGCCTTCAGGCGGTCGCTTGCGGTCTGCATCGGACGGTCCTTCCTTGGCCTGGAGTGCGTCGACGAACGGGACCGCCCCATCGGCCCCGTGAAGGGCAGCATTGTAGGGAGGCCCGCCGCCCCCGACAAGCCAAATCGGCGGACGGCTGGAGCGGCGGCAGAGAAGGGCGACGCGCCGCCTTGACGATCCGAGCCGGGCCGGACCAAGGTGCCCCGGCCGCTGTTGTGTGGCCCGGCCGGCTTGCCCGGCCGGGCGCCACGAGCAGCGCGCTGTCATG
>CAZNYC010000055.1:21469-25669 GCA_964577175.1 uncultured Anaerolineales bacterium | reverse complement strand
CGGGGCAGAACGCCCTTGACACGGGGGCGGTTATGGGTGTCCCCCGAATTGGGACCTCGTACCGGAAATTGCACACAATGCTTGACAGTACCCCATCGGCGGCCGTAGTTGAAAGGCACCGGCCGTCTCCCTATAATCGCGGAAACGTCGTGAGGCCCAAAGGCATGCGCGGTGGTGCTCCGTAACCACCGCGCGACCGCGAATGCTTCCCTGTGCCTGCACAGAAGAAACGCGCGCTCGGCGCGGCGGGGACGGAGACCCGCCGCCCCGAAGAGGAAGGCTGCCCACGCATGGTACGTCCCCCGGACATCCTGAAGCGCGACACGATCTTCGATGGCCGGAAGGTCCGCCTGGAGGTCCACCACGTCCGCGACTCGGGCGGCCGCGAGACCACCCGCGAGGTCGTCCGGCACGGCGGCAGCGTGGCCGTCGTGGCCGAGCCGGAGCCGGGCAAGGTCCTCCTGGAGCGGGTCTGGCGGTTCGCCGTCGAGGACAGTCTGCTGGAGATCCCGGCCGGCACGCTGGAGCAGGGCGAGGACCCGGCCACCTGTGCCGTCCGCGAACTCGCCGAGGAGACCGGGTACCGCGCCGGCGACGTCGAGCCGCTGCTCACCATCCACACGAGCCCGGGCTTCCTGACCGAACGGATCACGATCTTCCTGGCGACGGACCTTGCGCCGGGCGAGCCGGCGCGCGAGGCGGGCGAGGAGATCGAGAACGTCCTCGTGCCGGTGGACGAGGCGCTTGAGATGATCGCCGACGGGCGCATCGACGACGGCAAGACGGTGTGCGGCCTCCTGTACTGGACGGCGGTTCGCGGCCGCAACGCCCCCGGGAAGGACGGCGCCTGATGGCCTGGCATCCCACCTGGAACGAGCCGCCCCGGCAGCGCCCCCGTTTCATGATGGGCGGGGGTGGGGCGTTTCCGCCGGGCGTCAAGATGGTCCTGCTGGCCACGGTGGCCGTCTTCCTGGTCGACGTCGTCACCCGCGGCCGGCTGAGCCAGTACGGGTCGCTGTCGGTCCGCGACCTGCTGCACCTGGAGGTGTGGCGGCTGGTGACGTACATGTTCCTGCACGGGGGTTTCGCCCACATCTTCTGGAACATGTTCATCTTCTGGATGATCGGGCAGACCCTGGAGCGCCAGTTGGGGACACGGCAGTTTCTGTGGCTGTATTTCGCGGCGGGGCTGGTGGGCGGGCTGCTCGAAGTGGGCTTCAACGCCGTGATGCACCTGGAGCACGGGCCGATCACGAGCGCCGGGGGCCAGGTCGTGATGACGCCCGAGGGGCCGCTCACGTTCCTCGACATCCCGGCCGTCGGGGCCTCGGCGGGCGTGGCCGGCGTCATGGTGGCATTCGCGACGCTGAACCCGCGGGCCATCTTCCTCCTCTTCTTCTTCCTGCCGATCCAGGCCCGATGGCTTGCCATTATCTACATGGTCATCGAGACGCGGCACATGCTGATGGGGCTGGAGACGGGGTGGACGGACGGCGTGGCGCACGCGGCCCACGTGGGCGGGATGATCGTCGGGTTCGTCTGGATGAAGTGGGGGCACCGCATCGCCCAGGCCGTGCGCAGCGGCCGGCCCCGGAAGGACCGCGGGCCGGTGTTCCGCCGCGGCGGCGACCGCGACCGGGGGGAACTCGACCGCATCCTCGATAAGATCCATCGCGAGGGTGTGGGCAGCCTCTCGATGCGCGAAAAGATGTTCCTCCAGGAGATGGGCGGCAAGTTCCGCGACGGGCCGTAGGCGCTTTATCCCTCCCCCCGGTGGGAGAGGGCAGGGGGGCACGCCGGGTGCCACTGGCTGCTTGTCAGCCCGTGTTCCCGGAATATCAAGGCGCACTGGCGGGCAAGCCCCCAGTGGGACGCCGCGCGCCGGGTCTCCGTACCCGCCGCGCCGCAGACGCCGGCATCGCCGGACGAGCAGGGGGACAACACGATGCACGCTTCTGGCCGCACGGTTTGGCCGTCCGCCGTATGCCTGTCCTTCCTCTGCATCCTCTGCCTGCTCCGGGGTGAACCGATGGTGCCCCAGGCCCGCGCGGCCGTGCGGGAACCGTTCACAAACTCCGTCGGCATGCGAATGATGCCCGTTCCGGCCGGCGCGTTCGAGATGGGCGAGGCCCGCGGCGGCGACTTCGACGAGCGACCCGTCCATCGCGTGACCATCAGCCGCCCCTTCTGGATGGCCGAGACCGAGGTCACGAACGCCCAGTACGAGCGGTTCGCCCCGTCGCACGAGGAACTGCGCGGCAAACTGGGGTTCTCGAAGGCTGACGACGAGGCCGTCGTCTTCGTCTCCTGGCACGAGGCCGCGCGGTTCTGCAAGTGGCTCGCCGAGAAGGAAGACAAACCGTACCGCCTGCCGACCGAGGCCGAATGGGAGTACGCCTGCCGCGCCGGCACTCGCGCGCCGTACCACACCGGCGACGGCCTGCCGAAGGCATTCCAGAAGAACGCGCGGCAGAGTTGGTACCCCGGGCGCGGCGGGAAGGACCACGTCGTGCCCCTGGCGGTCGGCCGGACGCCGCCCAATCCCCGGGGACTCATGGACATGCACGGAAACGTCGAGGAGTGGTGCGCGGACTGGTACGGCCCGTATGTCGCCGCCGCGCAGACGGACCCGGTGGGCCGGGCGTCGGGCGACTTCAAGGTCACCCGCGGCGGGAGCCATTCAACGACGCTCGACGACCTGCGTTCGGCCAACCGGGCGGGCACCCTGCCGGAGGACCGGACGTGGGTCATCGGCTTCCGGGTGGTGTGCGGCGAGCGGCCGGAGACGAAACCGCTTCCGCCGCCCGAGCCGCCGCGGTGGGCGAAGGACGTGTCGCAGGAGGTCCCCGCGGACCTCGCCGACGGTCCGGACCCGGACGAACCGTACTTCCGCGGGCCGCAGACGTACGTCAAGATTCCCCCCGGGTCGGACGGTCCGCTCTTCGCGCGGCACAACCATTGTCCGGCCCTGGTGAACTGCCCGAACGGCGACCTCCTGGCCATCTGGTACACGTGCCGGACCGAACCGGGCCGCGAACTCGACATCGCCGCTTCCCGTCTGCGGTACGGGGCGGACGCGTGGGAACCCGCCGCACCCTTCTGGGGCGCGCCGGACCGCAACGACCACGCCTCGGCCCTGTGGGCGGACGGGGAGGGGAGGCTGTACCACTTCAACGGCCTCTCGGCCCACGCCACGTGGGGGTCGCTCGCCACCGTCATGCGCACCAGCACCGACAGCGGGGCCACGTGGTCCGAGGCCCGCCTCATCATGCCGGAGCACGGCCTCCACCACATGCCCGTCGAGACGGTCATCCGGCTGCGGGACGGTACCATCCTGGTGCCGTGCGACGCCGTACCGGGCGGCAGCGGGGGCACGGTCGTCCTCCTCAGCCCGGACGGCGGCCGGACGTGGACCGACCCGGCCGAGGGCAAGCCGATCCCGAGTTTCAAGGAGGGTGCGACCGGCCACACCATCGCGGGCATCCACGCCGGCGTCGTGGAACTGGAGGACGGGCGGCTGATGGCGTTCGGTCGCGGCAACAACATCCGCAAACGCATGCCGATGAGTCTCTCCCGCGACGGCGGCCGCACGTGGACCTACCACGCCAGCCCGTGGGACCCGATCGGCGGGGGTCAGCGGCTGGTCGTGCTGCGGCTGGCGGAGGGGCCGATCCTGTTCTGCTCTTTCGCCCGGAAGATGGCCGTCGAGGACGCGAGCGGTACCGAGCGGCCGATCAGGGGCCTCTTTGCCGCCCTCTCGACCGACGGGGGCCGGACGTGGCCGGTCCGCAAACTCATCTCCGACTACGGCCCGCCGCGCCGCGTGGACGGCGGGGGGAACACGGGCACGTTCACGATGAGCGCCTCCCGGGGGGAGCCGCGCGGTTACCTCTCCATCTGCCAGACGCCGGACCGCGTGATTCATCTCATCTCGTCGAAGCAGCATTACCGGTTCAACCTGGCGTGGCTGCGGGCGCCGATGCCGGCGGGTCAGGTCGCGCCGGAGCGATAGGGGGGCGGCCGGGTCGTTTCATCCCTCTCCCCCGGCGGGAGAGGGGAGGGTGAGGGGGGGGCAGGCCGGCGGGGTTCACCCTCACCCCGGCCCTCTCCCGTCAAGGGAGAGGGAGGAAGGAAGCCGCGGCACGCCGCGGCCTACCTTGCTCCCGTCAAGGGAGAGGGAGAAAGGAAGCCGCGGCACGC
>CAZNYC010000055.1:0-21369 GCA_964577175.1 uncultured Anaerolineales bacterium | reverse complement strand
GCGGCCTACCTTGCTCCCGTCAAGGGAGAGGGAGAAAGGAAGCCGCGGCACGCCGCGGCCTACCTTGCTACGGCGCGGTGGCCCGGGAGGGCCACCGCGCAGGATGACGGGGGGAGGATAGATGCCGCGAATTGCCACACGTCTCACGTCCATCGTGGCGACGCTCGGCCCCGCGACGGCCGAGGCGGAGACGCTCCGACGGATGATCCGGGCGGGGATGGACGTGGCCCGCTTCAACTTCGCCCACGGCGACCACGACGGTCACGCCGCAATGCTGGAGCGGCTGCGCGCGGCCGCCGACGCCGAGGGCAAGTACGTCGCGGTGCTCCAGGACCTGGCGGGGCCGAAACTGCGGCTCCGGACGCCCGGCGGCGAGACCGTCGAGGTGGCGCGCGGCGGGCGCCTGCGCCTCGTGCCGGACCTCGACGACGTCCCCCGGCCGACGGACCTCGCGATCAACCGGCCGGAGGTGCTCCGGGATCTGGCCGATGGCCAGCCCGTCCTCTTCGGCGACGGGTCGGTGCGGACCCGCGCCGCCGGCCGCGACGGCGACGCCGTCCTCCTGGCAAGTGAGGAACCCGGCACCCTCGCCGCCGGCATGGGCGTCAACCTGCCGGAGACGGCGCTTTCGCTGCCGCTGCCGACGGAGGAGGACTGGACGGACCTGGCGTGGGGCATCGCCCGCGGCGTCGAGTACGTGGGGCTGAGTTTCGTCCGCACGGCCGAGGAGGTCCGGCGCGTCAAGGACCACCTGGCGGAGCAGGGCAGCGAGGCCCGCGTCATCGCGAAGATCGAGAAGCCGGAGGCCGTCGAGGCCGCCGACGCCATCCTGGCCGAGGCGGACGGCGTCCTGGTGGCCCGGGGCGACCTTGGCGTCGAGATGGACCTGGCCCGCGTGCCGGTCATCCAGAAGGACCTGATCCGGCGGGCCGCCGCGGCGGGGGTGCCGGTCATCACGGCCACGCAGATGCTCCAGTCGATGATCGCCGAGCCCCGCCCCACCCGGGCGGAGGTCTCCGACGTGGCCGGCGCCGTCTTCGACGGGTCCGACGCGGTCATGCTGTCGG
The DNA here is from genome assembly GCA_964577175.1 of uncultured Anaerolineales bacterium. Lineage (GTDB taxonomy): Bacteria > Planctomycetota > Phycisphaerae > FEN-1346 > FEN-1346 > BS750m-G62. The sequence goes on along the minus strand of CAZNYC010000055.1, from coordinate 20,302 downwards.
GCGAGACGGCGATCGGGCGGCACCCGGTGCGGGCGGTCGAGACGATGGACCACATCATCGACGTGTCGGAGGACTGGGCGGAGCGCGCCGGCTGGCCGACCTCGACCGCCCGCCTGGAGCGGTACGTGTGGAGCGAACGGGCCATCGTGGCCGGCGCCGCCGGCATAGTTCGCGACCTGGACGTGCGGCTCATCGTGGCGCTGACGCACTCCGGGGCGACGGCGCTGCTCGTCTCGAAGCAGGGTCTGGGCACGCCGATCCTGGCGCTCAGCGATTCGGAGGCCACCTGCCGGCGGATGGCCCTGTACCGCGGGGTGACGCCGGTCCATCGGCCGGAACTCATCCGGCACGAGGACCTGGCGACGGCGGTGGAGGGCGTGGCCATCGAGCGGAAATTGGTTGCCCGGGGCGAGCGCATCCTTATCATGTGCGGGTACCTGCCCGGTCGGCCGGGCACCACCGATACGTTGCGGGTCCATACCGTCGGGGAAGGAACCTCGTCATGAGGCTGTTGAGGGCGGTCATGCAAATGTGGCGCGACTGGCATGTTGTCATTCTGAGGCGGGGCGAAGCCGCGACGAAGAATCTCGCCTTGATGCCTTTCCCGCGGCGAGATTCTTCGGCCCCGCAAGCGAGGCCTCAGAATGACGGCCTGCACGGCCCTGCGCCATTGAAATTACCGGTCCCAATAGCCACATTGACGCTGGGGCTGGCCGCGATGCTGGCGGCCGGGGGCTGCGCCACCGTCAGCGAGGGGCGGTTCGCCAATCCGTCGGCGTTCAGCGACACGGACGCGGAGACGGCCGAGGAGGTCGCCCGCCGCATCCTCATGGAACTGCGGTTCGAGCCGGTCGTGCCGGCCAAGAGCAAAGGCCTGATCGAGACGCAGCCGGTGACGGGCGCCTCGTGGTTTGAGTTCTGGCGGAAAGACACGATCGGCCGGGTCCAGGTGGCGGAGTCGAGCCTGCACACCGTCCGCCGCCGGGCCACGGTCAGCATTTCCCCCAAGGACGCCGGGTCGCAGGTCTTCGTGAAGGTGGTCAAGGAACGGGCGGCCGCCCCGGGGACCATGCCGAACTCCTTCGGCCACTCGTTCAGCAAGCACAACGCCCAGGACACGAACCTCGTCCGCCAGGACGCGCTGGAAGAGACGCACTACGAGTGGGTGCGGATGGGCCGCGACCCGCTGCTCGAGCAGCACATCCTGGAACGCATCCACCTGGCGCTCCAGTAAACCGCCTGCCGCCGCCGGCCGTGTCCTCCGTGCGCTGCGACAGCCGCTATCCCTTTCGAGGAGGTTACACATGCGTTGCCTATTTCTAGTTTTGGTGTTGAGTTGCCAACTCTCCGGCGCGACGACCGCCGAAGCACCGAACGTGTTGTATCTTTATGGCGACGTTGCGGCCGACGGGACGGTCCCTTCGGGAGATCAAGAGCCTTTCCATCAGATGCGGCTCAACGACACGGGGCCTCGGGGGATGTCCGGCTTTGCCGAAGCCGTCCGCGAGGTTGGCTTTCAGATCGCGGAGGCCTATGACGCGGAAGTGGCGCTCACGCCGGAGTTTCTCGGCCCGATCGACGTGCTTATCCTGGGATCGAACCAACGCCGTTTCACCCGGGCGGAGGCCGAAGCACTCAATAACTGGGTCCGCGCCGGTGGAGGCGTGCTGGCATGGAGCGACAGTGCCTTCGGCGGGCACTGGCGGAAGGTGGGAGTCGACAACGATCTCGGCCGCCTTTCCAACAACGACCTGACGGTCCAATTCGGCATGTATTTCATGACGGACAACGGCGCGGGGAACTACCTGATCAAGAACTATAAACGCGCGCATTTCCTCAATGCCGATAACCGGAACGGAGGCGTGCGCTTCCGCGGTGAGGGTGTTAGCCCGATTCGAGTGTCGCCTCCGGCCGAGTTGCTCGCCCCGATGCAGGAGGGCGGCCTCGGCGGCAAACTTCGCCTGAACAAAAGAGACGGCAAACTGGACGTGCAGCGCGACGCCGCGCTGGCAATCGCGGAGGTCGGGAAAGGCCGCGTGGTCGGCGTCTTCGACCGGAACCTGTTTTGGAACGCGGGTGAGGGCACGCGCCTGAGCCACGTGGACAACCGAGAATTCACGCAGCGGATCACCGCATGGGCCGCCGGCCTGGAAAGTGCGATGCAAGGATTGCAAGCCATCCAATCGTCGCAGCAGGCTCGCGGGGCGAGCCCGAAACCAGAGGTCTCCGCTCGCGCTGAAATCAATGCGCCGAACCGCTCCGTTTTGCTGATCGCCGATGTTAAGGATGCCCGTGGGGCCACCTTAACACCCGACGTGGTATGGACGTCAGTGCGCGGACCCGGTCCGCTGCAATTCGCAAACAACAATCCAAACGGGCCGCGGATCCGTGCGTCCTACGAAACGCCGGGCGAATACGTGATCCGCGTGGAGGTCAAAGACGCCGGCTATTTCATCCACCAGCAGCTCAGGCTCGATCTGCCCTGACGGGCATGGATGCGGTGGGTGCGGAGACCCACCGCGCAAACGGCCGACTTGGCGTTGTCCGGACGGGAGCAGGCAAGGGAAGATCTGCAGGTTCAGTGCCCCGAAGGGCTGAGCGGCTGCGTCGCGCGGCGGAGCGGCGACAAGATCGTGCCGGAAATTGTGTTGATTAGCCCTCCGAGTTCTGGTAGCGTTCCCTCGGGCTTCGACCGGTACCATGCGCTTTCGGGTCGGGAGGACACGTCCATGCAAGCCAGACTTCATCTCGTCAAGGGCAATCCGAAGGGCAAGGAGGTGGACGTCCCGGAGGGAACCCTCACCGTCGGCCGGGCCGAGGATCGCGACCTCATCATCGCGTCCACCCGCGTGTCCCGCCAGCACTGCGACATCGTCAACGAGGCGGGCGCCCTGACCGTCCGCGACAACGACAGCGGCAACGGGACGCTCGTTAACGGCCAGAAGGTGAAGGAGCAGCAACTCCAGCCCGGCGACGAGGTCACCATCGGGCCGCTGACGTTTCTCGTCGAGATCGACGGCGTCAAGGAGAAGCCGCAACCCGAGGCCGCGCCTGCCCAACCCGCCGCACCCCAAGGCCAGGCCCAGCCCGAAACCCAGCACAAGCCGAAACCGCAGGCCAAACCCGCCCAGCCTCGAGGTCGCCCCAGCGACGACGACATCCTGGCCAGCCTCGAACAGATGTCCGGCAAGCAAGGCGGCGGTTCGTCGCAGACGTCGGAATCCGACGAGGACGACGACGACGTCCTCGAGATTTCCGACGACGATCTCCTCTAACACGACATCGCTAAGTCGCCTATCTGCGCGGCGAGTCTCCGCACCCGCCGTGCTCAACACGGCCTTTTCAGCGAGGCGCTGCGCCTGCTGAGACCCGCCGCGCACGCGTGAGCGTTGTCGTGCTGACGCCGGCGGGTCGCCGCCCAACGGCTGCATGCGGATGATGATGACGCCGCCGGCACGTACGTCCGGCGGCGTCTGCTTTGCCACGGCAAGCCGGGTGAACGTTCCGGGCACGACTTTCTGCGTTCATGGCCTCGAATGGGCGACCTCCGCCGCCGACACCCGCCCTGCCGACTCCTCCCCCTTGTGCAACATAACATGCATTATCGGACGTTGTCGGTCCGGCCCCGTCCGCCCAGGGGCGGTGCCGGAGTGAGGTCCGACGCCGACGCGAGGGACCTCCGGGCGGTTTGGGGGGACGATTCCGGCGGATCGCGGCGGGTCTCGGTACCCGCCGCTGTGCAGAACACTGATGGAACGAGGAGCGATGAAGGCTGACGCATCGTGAACGTCTCCGCGCGGCCTGAGGTTGGCGTTTTCAGCTCATCATGGGGCGTTCATCATTCCCAGCACCGGGCGGAGCGGCCGGGGCGACCGCCTTCGGCCGCTCCGCCGACGAAGAGAGGCGCGCGGCCCAGGTGAGACGGTCCGCGTGCAGCCAGAGCCCCGGCACCCGGGCCGGGCAAGACGGGCCGGGCCACACAAGAAGCGTATTTCCTCGTGCGGCGCCCTCGCCACGCTCGCCCGATAAGGGCTTGCCTGGACACCGCCGCTTCAGTATGATGGTTCGAACGCAATGGACATACGGGCGAGGTGTGAGTGACGAAAGGAGCGACGGACCCCACATGCTGAAAGTGCGACAGAGAGGCAACGAGTCAGTCCAGCAGATGCTCAAGCGGTTCAAGAAACTCTGCGAGAAGGAAGGGCTGAACAAGGAAATCAAGAAGAACAGTTACTACGAGAAGCCCAGCGAGCGGCGTCGGCGGCAACTCCGCAAGGCGCAGCGCCAGGCCCTGCGCAAGCAGCGGCAGCGTTCTCGATGACTCCCCTGCCCCGGACGCCGTCACGGCCCGGGGCGTGTCACGTCTGTGAGGCGGGTATGGACGATACCCATCCCGTGGTCACACAAGGCCTGACGAAGGTCTACAAGGATTTTTGGGGCCGGCAGAAGGTCCACGCCCTGATGGGGCTGGACCTCGCGCTCGAGAAGGGCGAGATCTTCGGCCTCCTGGGCCCGAACGGGTCCGGCAAAAGCACCACCATCAAACTTCTCCTCGGGCTCATCTTTCCGACGGCCGGCCAGGCCCGCGTCCTGGGCCTCGCGCCGGGCTCCAGTGCGGCGAATCAGCGCCTGGGGTACCTGCCGGAGGAATCCTACCTCCACCGGTTTCTGACGGGCGAGGAAACGGTCGATTTCTACGGCCGGCTGTTTGGCCTGCCGCCCAGACGCCGCCGCGCACGCACCGAGGAACTCCTGGAGATGGTCGGCCTGGACCGCCGGGCCCGGGCCCGCCAACTCCGCGAGTACTCCAAGGGCATGAGCCGTCGCATCGGCCTGGCGCAGGCCCTCGTCAACGATCCCGAACTGTTGCTCCTGGACGAGCCGACGACGGGTTTGGACCCGATCGGCACGCGGGAGATGAAGGATCTCATCCTCCGCCTCAAGGACGAGGGCAAGACGATCCTCCTCTCCTCCCACCTCTTGGCCGACGTCCGCGACGTGTGCGACCGCATCGGGATCCTGGCGAGGGGGGAACTGAAGGAACTCGGCCGCGTCCGCGACCTCCTGACCGTCCGCGACGTCTTCCAGGTGCAGACCCGCGGCGCATCGGAGGCGGCGCGGGAGGCCATGGTCGCCGCCGCCAAGCAGGCCGGGGCCGACGTCGTCGCCGCCGAACATCCGACCACCACGCTGGAGGACCTGTTCCTCCGGGTGGTGGGCACCGAGGCCCGCGGCCGCGAGCGCGACACGGACCCGCCGGCCTCCCCGGACGCCGATGCGTGATGGATACGCCCGCCGCCCATCCCCGCCCCTCCGCCGCCGGACGCCGCCGGCGTGACGCCTGGCGCCGGCTGGCCGCCGTCGCCCTCGTGACGTTGCGGCAGGGTCTTCGTCTGCGGCTGTGGCTGCTGGCGCCGCTGGCGCTGGCGGTCGCGATCCTGGCGGACCTCTCCTCGCCGCGGTTCGACCCGGTCTTCGACGCCATCCCCGCCGCCGTCGGCACGAGTATCCTCGTCATGACGGTGCTGGTCGTCATCCTGGGGATCTTCTTCGCCACCTACCCGACGCCCGCGGAGATGGATTCCCGCGTGGCCTACACGCTGATGACGAAACCCCTGGCCGCCTGGGAGGTCGTGGCCGGCCGGGTCCTGGGCCTCGGCCTGCTTCTGGCGGCGATGCTGGCGGTCATGGGCGCCGGCCTGTACGGGTACGTGCGGGTCCGGGCGCCGGAGGTCCGCGCCCTGGCCGCCGCCCGCGTCCAGGAGGCCCGCGGACGGGTCCAGCGGCCGGCGGACCTGAACCCCGTCGAGGCCGTCGCACGCGAGGGACCGCTCGCCACGTACCGGTACCGGGAGGCGTCGTTTGGCCCATCGTGGCGGGTACACTTCGCCGGCGAGCGGCCGGACGCGCCGGGCGTCGTGTGGGTCGTCGGCCGGACCGGCATGCAGTTGCGGTGGGACCTGGCAAACACGCCGCTGCGGGAGTGGACGGCCTCGGGCTCCGGTCACATCGAGGTCACGGTGGCAACGTACCGGCCGCCCGGGGAGTACGAGGAACCGCTCAAGGCCACGGTCCGCCTGGTCGCCCGCCGCGAGACGGGCGAACCCGCCCCCGGTTTCGAGCCGGAGAAACGCACCCTCGCCCAGGCGGTGGACCTGGAGGTGCCGGACGACGGGACCCTCCGCGTGCCGGTCGTTCGGGCGCGGGAGGAGCGGCCCCCGGAGGGCACGTTCGGCGTGCCGGATGTGGGCGAGTTGCACCTCCAGGTGCTGGCGCTGGGGCCGAAGGACGTGGTCGGCGCCGCGGCGGAAGCCGTCCGGATCGTCGGTCCCGGCGGGCAGGCGACCGTCCTCGACGGGCCGCCCGAGCGCCGGCCCGCCCGGCTGGGCGCCCGGCCGACGCTGGTCGGGTCGCCGGAGTTGCCGCGCCAGATGGCGGTTTTCCGTTTCGACGACATCCCGGCCGGCGAGTTGGGCGGGGGCGACACGGCCGTCGAGATCGCCTACTCGCTCGACGCCTACAGCGGTGCGACGATCCAGCCTGCGGCCCGGGCCACGTTCATCCGTCCGGACACGGGCGCGAGCCGCGCGTTCGAGTTCACCCCCGAAGGGCATCACCCGACCCGCCTCTACCTGGACCGCGACTTCTGGCACGGCGGGCCGCTCGAGGTCCGCCTGGAGTGCCTCACGCGGAACGATTACATGGGCCTGCTGCCCGAGAGCGTCCGCCTCCGCCTCGGCGGCGACCCCTTCACCGTCCACCTGGCCAAGGGCACGCTGGCGGTCCTCCTGTTCGGGGCGGTGCTGACGGCGGCGGCGGTGTGCATCAGCACGCGGCTGTCGTGGTTCGTCAGCATTCTCGGGATGGCGACGCTCTTCGCCGTCGGAACCGCCGGGAGCATCCTGCTGAGTTACGGCATCGTGCAGCAGGTGCAGGAACCCGTCTCGGAATGGCTGGAGGAGGTGCCGGGCGGGTCGTGGCTGATTGGGCATCTCCAACTTCAGGGACTGTTGCCGCCCGAGACGTTCGCCAGGGGCCAGGCCCTCCCGTGGTGGGACCTCGGTGCCTCGCTCGCCCTGGTGCTGGTCGTGACGGCGGCGCTGGTGGCGGCGGGCGGATACCTGCTCCGGACGCGGGAGGTGGCGGCATGAACGGCGGCGACAGCCGAACCCGGCCCGGCCGGCGGACCACCCTCGTCGGCCTCCTCGTCGTGGCGGTGGTCTTGGCGGGCGTGGTGTTTCCCCTCCGGCGATACGTCGTGGAACCCCGGCGGCAGCGGCTGCTAGGCGAACACGAGACGCCCGGCCGGCGGCTCGCGCTGTGTTCGCAGTTCGGGTTCTCGACGGCCGCCGGCGCGTCGGTCCGCATCCTCCCGGGCCGGCCCACGCTGGAACTCAGCGACCTCCCCTCGAAGGCCGTCACCCTCATCCTGGGCGGGTTCCGCGGGCCGTACGTCGTCTACCTGTGGGTCAGGGTCGAGGAGGAGAAACACGAGAAGGTCCACTTCGACCTCATCGACCGGTACACCAAGATCGCCGCCCTCCAGAGCGACTACCCGGAGATGTGGGTCTTTCACGGCTGGAACCTGGCGTGGAACGTGAGCGTCCAGTGGCAATCGATGGAACGGAAGTACCAGTGGATTCGCCGCGGGGCCGAATTCATGCGCGAGGGGCATCGCCAGAACCCCCGCAGCGCCCGCATCCTGACCGAACTCGGACGCCTCTACTCCGAGAAACTCGGCAAGAGCCAGGAAGCCTTCTACTACCGCGAACGCGTCCGCGAGGAGGAAGGCCGAAGCCCCTTCCTCATCGCCTACGAGTGGTACGACCTCGCTCGCAAGGTCAACGACCGGTACGATAGCCTCGGGCGCGGCCTCTCCGAGCCCGTCGTCTACAGCCAGGCGTGCCACAACCTCTCCTATTACGCGACGGCACTGACCCAGCGGGCCTACGATGCGTTCCAGCAGAGCATGGACGCCCGCGAGGACGCCCGCGAGGACGAGGCGCGGCAGGCGTTCGCGCGCGGGATGGGTCTCCTGGACCGCGCCGTCGACGCCTGGGCTTGGGCGCGGCGCGAGTGGCACGACCAGGCGATCCGTTTCGAGCAGGAGGCGACGGTCGCCGGCCTCATCGAGGTCTACCGTCGCTTCCACGACGAGGCGGACGCCGCGCACAAGAGCCTCGCCGACCTGCGCGAGAGGCTCACCTACGAGACCCTGCCCGAGATCTTCCCGCAGATGGAGCGGCCCAAGATTCTGTAACGCGACAACACAACGCTGGAGCGGTTTAACCCTACAGTGCTAACTCGTGCGCGGCGGGTGCGGAGACCCGCCGCGCAGATTCCCGCTATTCTCCGCGCGGCGGTTACGGCGGGCCACCGCGCGGAATCCTCTCAGTGCGTTACAGGCCCTTGCGTTACAGGCTCACCCGTCCGGCGCCGCCAGGACAACGGCCACCATCTGCCCGCCGAAGCCCGCCGCCACCTTGACGGCATGGCCGATTCGCCGCGGCCGCGCCTCCAGCGGCGTGCAGTCCAGGTCGATCCCGGCGTCCGGGTCCGTCAGGTTCGCCGTCGGCGGCACGCATGCCCGTCCGATGGCGAGGACCGCGAGGACCGCTTCGACGGCCGCCGCCGCCCCCAGCAGGTGCCCGTGCGAGCCCTTCGTCGACGAGACGCTCACACCCTCGGCCGCGCGGCCGAGGGCGGCGCGGATGGCCCGGCCCTCGGCGGCGTCGCCCGCCCGCGTGGCGGTGCCGTGGGCGTGGACGTAATCGACCTGCCCCGGCGCGGTCCCGGTGCGGGCAAGGGCGTCGCGGATGAGGCGGGCGAGCACACGGCCATCCGTCTCCGTGTCCGTCAGGCCTGCCCCGTGGCAGCCGGTAGCCCATCCCGCAATGTGCGCGAGCGGCCGCACGCCGCGCCGCGCCGCCGACGCCGACGATTCCAGCACGAGGATGCCCGCCCCCTCGCCTACCGCGAACCCGCGCCGCGTGGCCGAGAACGGGCGGACCGCCGTGGCGGGGTCGTCGCCGGCCTCGGCCAGAACGCCCATCCGGCGGTACCCGCCCAGGACGAGCGGGTGGAGCGACGCCTCCGCCGCCCCGACCAGTGCCACGTCCACCGTGCCCCGCCGGATGAGCCCCGCCGCCCACGCCAGGGCGTGCCCGCCGGAGGCGCAGGCCGTCACCGGTGTCAGGACGGGGCCGGCCAGGCGGAACCGGTCGACCAGGCACCGGCCGGCGGCGGACGGGTCGGCCCGGCCTATCTCCGCGGCGGCCGAGCCTGCTGGGCCATAGCCTGAGCGCGGTGGGTCGGAGCCTGTCCCGAGCGCAGCCAAGGGATTCCCACCGCGCTGATGCTCAGGGGCAGACTGGCGCGCGGCGGGTGCGGAGACCCGGCGCGCACGGGCGGGACGTGTTCCGCGGCCCTGCCCCGCCCAGCGCGAAAGGGCGAAGACGCCTCCCTTGCTCAGGCTGACCAGGACGGCCACGCGGTCGGCCGGCGGGCGGTCGGCGTCCAGGCGGGCCCCGTACCATGCCTCGTCGGCGGCGGCCGCCGCCATCTGGACCGCGCGGTCCTCGCCGTCGGTCCCGGCGGGGGGGACGAAGGCGGACGCCGGCGCCCCGATCGCGCCCGCCAGGCCGACGGCGCCGTTCAGTCGACGGACGGCGCTGCGGCCGGCGAATACGGCGTCGGCGGCCGCCAGGCCCGTGCCGGTCGGCAGGACCAGGCCCATGCCCGTGACGGCGACGCCCTGGGCCTCAGGCATGATCGGTTCCGGAAGCGACGGCCGTCCCGGCCGGATGGAGGCCGAGGTCGCGAATCATGGCGAGGTCCTCCTCGGGCCGCCGGCCGCGGGTCGTCAGGTAATGGCCGATGAGGCACCCGTCCGCCCCGGCGGCGAACATGAGGCACTGGAGGTCCCGCAGGTTGTGCTCCCGTCCGCCCGCCACCGAGAGGAGCGGCCGCGGCAGGAGCAGCCGGTAGACGGCGATGAGTGAAAGAATGTCCATGGCGGCCATGGGTTCGGCAGCCGCGAGCGGCGTGCCGGGAATCGGATGCAGCGTGTTGATCGGCACGACCGCGGGCCTGAGGTCGCGAAGCGCCAGCGCCAGGTCCACGCGGTCCTGGTCGGTCTCGCCGATGCCGAAAAGGCCCCCGCAGCAGAGCGCGAGGCCGGCGTCGCGTGCGAGGCGGGCCGAGCGCAGGCGGTCCTCCCACGTGTGCGTCGTGCAGACGTTCTGGAAATGCCGCTGGGACGTTTCGAGGTTGTGGTTGTACCGCGAGAAGCCCGCCTCGACGAGCCGCCGGGCCCGCTCCGGCGTCAGCGAGCCGAGGCTGCCGCACACATCGAGCCGCGTATGCTCGCGGACGGCCCGGCCGGCATCGAGGACGGCGTCGAACTCGGCGTCCGAGATCGCCGCGCCGCTGGTGACGAGGCCGAAGTGCCCTGCCCCGTTCGCCTCCGCCGCCTCGGCGGCGCGGACGACCTCGTCGGTCGGAATCAGTCCGTGGGGCTCGGCGGCCGTCGGCCACCGGGCGCTCTGGGCGCACCACCGGCAGTCCTCGCCGCAGCGGCCGACCTTGACGGCGGCGATGCTGCACAGGTGGACGGTCCGGCCGTGGACGCGGCGCCGGAGCCGGTCGGCGGCCCGCCAGACGGCCCAGGGGTCACCGCGGGCGGCGGCGAGCAGACGGAGGGCGTCCTGCCGACCGAGGGGCTCGCCCCGCTCGGCGCGTCGGGCGCACGATTCCACGGACCAGCGCATGCCGATGTCGGTCCGCCGGCTCAGCGGGGCGACTTGAAGTCCACCGCCAGGTTGCGGGTGCTCTTCAGTTGGAACTCGACGCCCTGGGCGGTGGCGCCGGCCGCCGGCACGTACAGGTTGGCCCGCTGGGCGACGACGTCGACGATGAGGATGGCCTCGCGGCCCTGGGCCACCGGCCCGGTCACCATGAGGTAGTCGCCGTACCGCATCGAGTTGGCGGCGGTGGCCGTCGGCTCCGCATCGGCCGCGTACAGGACCAGGGCGGTGGCGGCCAGCGACACGTTGACGCACACGAGGGCAATGAGGATGATATCTTTGGCCTGCATGGTATGTCTCCGTTATGGTGTGTGCCGAGGGCTTAGCGATCCCGGCCGCGCTGGAAGTCGCGGTCCAGCATGCGTCCGCCGGTGGGCATCATCTCGTGCTTGGGCGGGGCGATGTCGTAGAAGACCACCCGCCGGCTGTTCGTGTCGAGGATGATAAAGTTGACGTAATCCTCGCGGACCTCGGCCGCCGCCGCCAGGTACGAGGCGAACACGCCTCCCTGGGCATAGGCGGTGCCGTCGCGGAGGCCACCGGCCACCAGGCCGCCCAGCAGGATCGCCAGGACAACCAAAGCGCCGATCGCAATCTTTTTCCCGTCCATGTAGGTCTCCTTCGCTGTGTGCCCGTCGGCGGGCACGTGCCCCAGGCTATTCCCTGCGGAATCGTTTACACGCAATGACCAGGACCGTCAGGCTCATGGCAAGGGCCAGGAGGTTCTGGAGGACGAAGGAGGGCATCGCCCCCCCTGCCCCGCCGCGGCCGGCCGACGCGTCGGCGGCCCATGCCGCCGCCGGCAGCCAGGCGACGGCGCCGGCCAGGATGCCGGCCGCAAGGCGACGAAACACCCGCCGCCAAGGCCGTCGGCGATCCGTCCCGGCCGGCTCCTGCCCCCTCATGACGCCTCTCCGCAAAAGTCCACCACCGGACGCACCATGCCGCGGAACGCCGCCGTCGGCACGCTGACGGTGTCCCACGCGCGGCTCCGCGTGCGGCACGCCTCCACGTAGGCGCTGCGATAGACGGCCACCAGGCCGTACGATTCACCGCGAAAGCGGTGGACCACGTCGAACGCTCCGTCCTCGCCCTCGCCGGCCAGATGATAGCAGAAGACGAGGAGGCCTGCAAACCCGGAACCGAAGACCTCCTCCCAGCGGGCGAGGCTGTCCAGATCGTCGCGGGTGGCCCAGTTCTCCCACCGCCGCCCGCCGCGGTACGGGAAGCGCCGGCCCTTGACGTCGACGAGCAGGTTGGGGCCGGTGCGGCTGTAGACGACGAAGTCGAAACTCTTGAGGTGGACGCCGGCGAAGATGGCCTTCTTGGCCTCGTCCACCGCCACGTAGGGGATGCCGGCCGCACGGAGGTAGTCCTCGAAGCAGGCCTCGTAGATGATGTTGCGGTTGGCCATGGCGCCTGTTCGCCCTGGCATCCTACCTGGATGAACGTGCCCGGTGGTGCGTCCTGCGCGGTGCCCAGTCCTGGGCACCGCGCGGTGGGCAAGACTGCCCACCGCGCGATCGGTGGCATCCCGTGTGCGCGGCGAGTCTCCGCACCCGCCGCGCCATACAAAGCAAAGACCACGGCGAGATTCTTCGTCGCGGCCTCGCCGCTCCTCAGAATGACATCGTCATGCGCGGTGGGTACGGAGCCCCACCGCCCCCAGGTTTTGCATCCTGCCGCCAGGCTATGCGCCCAGGTCCTCCAGGGCCACGTCGCGCTGCTCGCCGGAGTCCATCTCGCGGACGGTCACGCGCCGCTCGTCGCCGAAGGCGTCGCCCACGATGACGGCGAAGCGGGCGCCGGCGTCGCTGGCCTTCTTCATCTGGCGCTTCAGGCTGCCGCCCTTCGGGTCGAACGCCGCGGCGCGGTCGCGGCTGCGCAGGTGCCGGACGACCTCCAGCACCTCCCGCAGGTCCGCCTCGCCGGCGGAGGCCACGTAGAACTCGACGGCGGCGGGCATCTCGGGCAGCAGGCCCCGGTCTTGGAGCAGGAGACCGAGGACCGCGTCGCCGCAGCCGAACCCGCACGCCGGCATCGGCTTGCCGCCCACGTCCGCGAGGAGCCGGTCGTACCGCCCTCCACCGAAGACGGCCCGCAACTCGCCGCGGCGGTCGTGGACCTCCCACACGGGCCCCGTGTAGTAGGCCAGGCCGCGGACGATGCCGATGTCGAACCGGCACCAGTCCGCCACCCCGCAGGCGTCCAGGTGGCCGAAGAGACGCGAGAGGCTGTCGACGGCCTCGGCGACGTCGGGCGCGGCGCGTTCCTCTTCGTCGATATCCGCAAGGTTCTGCCAGGCGAGGATGCGGTCCAGTCCCCCGCGCTGCTGGTCGGAAAGGCCGACCTTGGCGAGCATCTCCTCCAGGGCCTCCGGCGGGACCTTGTCGCGTTTGTCCAGGGCGGCGAAGACCTGCGGCACCTGCTCATCGGTCACGCCGAGATGATGCACCAGGGTCGCCAGCAGCCGGCGGTCGTTGATGCGCACGACCACGTCGTCCGGCCCGAGGCCGACTTCCCTGAGCCCGTCGACGGCCAGGGCGATGCACTCGGCGTCGGCGATTTCGTCCTCGATGCCCACGAGGTCCACGTTCCACTGGAAGAACTCGCGGAGGCGGCCCTTCTGGGCCCGCTCGTAGCGGAAACAGCGGGAAATGTTGAACCATCGGACGGGCACCGGCAGGGCCGCCTGGCGGGCGGCGATCATGCGCGCCAGCGTGGGCGTGAACTCCGGCCGAAGCGCAAGGCGCCGGCCGCCCTTGTCCTCGAGCCAGTAGAGTTGCTCGACGATCTCCTCGCCGCTCTTCTCGGTGTAGAGGTCGAGTGGCTCCAGGACGGGCCCGTCGACCTCGACGAATCCGGCCCGCCGGCCGGCCCGCCGCCACCGCTCGAAGAGCCAGTTGCGGACGGCCATCTCGGCCGGGTAGAAGTCGCGCGTGCCTCGGACGGACTGGATCTTCATGCGGCGCCCTTCGTGGGGGTCATGGGGTCTCGACGTCCTGCTCCAGGCGCTGGACGGACCCGTCGGCGTGGACGATGGAGAGGGCCGCCTGCGTCGTGCCCGCCCGGCTCACCTGGTCGTGCGTCGGCGTGTAGGCGAGCGTGTAGACGCCGTCCTCGGGCCCGGCCACGACGAGTGGATTGTCCGGCCCGGGCGCCACGCCGCCGGTGATGTCGGTCTCCTTGCCGTCGGCCCGGGTGAGGGTGAGCGTGAGGGCCTTGGGCGGACCGCCGCGCCCCTCGAACCGGAACCGGACGGTCTTGCGGTACACGGTGACGCGGATCGTCTCTTCGCGGGCGGTCTGGACGTCCGGCCGCTCGTGCCGCCCCGGGTAGTACGTCCACGTGTCGGTGACCTTGTCGTGGACCCAGTCGCATCGGCCCCGCATGAGAAACGGGATGGCGTAGACCTCCAGGGTCCGCGGCTCGGGGCCGCACTCGAACGAGCGGGTCCAGCGGTAGTGCCCTTCGGCGGCGGGCACGCTGACGACGGTCTCCTCGCCGTCGACGCCGAAGACGACGAAATGGACCGCGCCGGGGTCGCACTGGAGTTCGAAGGTGACGGGTTCGCCGTCCCAGGCCCACTGCTCGCCCTCGGCGGAGAAGGCGCCGCCGGGACGGGCGGAGTCGGCCCACATGCGGGCGGAGGTGGCGTACCCGCACCCGGACGCCGCGGCGCAGGCCAGGCCGGCGAGGGCGAGGACTACGGCTCGGGATGTCGGGGCCGTCGTGGAACGCATGGGGGCGCTTCTCCGGTCGGCGGGTCTCGGCGGATGGTATGGCCGGCGGGAAAACCTGTCAAGGGTATTGGGCCGCCGCGGCCGGGTCCCGCGATGTGTGGTTGGGCCCAGACCGGTCAATCCGCCGACCCGTCGTCGTCATCGGTCTCCGCGGACGGCCCGTCCTCGGCCGGCCGGCCCTTCCGCCACCGGCCCCGCACCCGCCGGACCACGTCCAGCACCGGTCCGCTCAGGGCGTAGGCGCCGAAGCCGACGGGCAGGATCACCTCCCGCAGCACGACGACCAGGAGGATGCCCAGGAGCAGCAGCACCAGGTGGCTGATCGGCCGCCGACGCCGAACGAAGACGTTCAGCAGATGCGAATAGCGGATACCGGAGACCATGAGCAGGCCAAGGACCGCGGCCAGGATGGGCAGGACCCAGAGCATGACGCCGGAGAGCCGCGGATGCGTGCCTTCCTCCATGAATTCCGCCAGGACGATGATGAGCGAGACGAGTGCCCCGGCCGCCGCCGGCGAGGGCAGCCCCTTGAAATGCATGTGGGCCTCTTCTTCGTGCACGTTCTCCACGTTGAAGCGGGCCAGCCGGATGAGCGTGCAGCCCAGATACACGGCCGCGCACACCCACGCCACGCGGAGGACGTCTTCGAGCGCTTGCGGCACGGCGGCGCGAAGGCTCTCGACGACGACGCGGTTCATCAGGAACGCGGGGGCGGCGCCGAAACTGACCGCATCGGCCAGGCTGTCGAGTTGGCCGCCGAAGTCGCTCGTCGCCCGGGCGTATCGGGCCAGGCGGCCGTCGAGGGCGTCGAAGACCATGGCCAGCAGGACGAGGTACCCCGCCCACTTCACGTCGGTGGGACCGATGGTGTGCGGCGCCTGGACGCCGATGAGGGCGTGGGTCATCAGGGTAATGGCGCCGAAGCCGCAGAGGGCGTTGGCGAGGGTGCAGACCGACGGCAGGACGAGGACGCGTGGGATTCTCATCGGAACCGCCCCAGCACGGTTTCGCCGCCGCGGACGCGCTGGCCCATCCGGACGGCCGGTTCAAAACCCGTTTCCACCGGCACGAAGACCTCCAGGCGCGAGCCGAACTTGATCATACCGTACCGCCGGCCGCGGACCACCGCGTCGCCCTCGTCGGCGTCGCAGACGATGCGCCGGGCCACGAGCCCCGCCACCTGCCGAACGAGGACCCGCGTCCGGTCCTCGACGCCGGCGAGGACCATGGCGACGGCCTCGTTCTCGCGCGAGGCCGCCTCCGCGGCGGCGTTATGGTATCCGCCGGGCGTGTGCACGACCGCCTCGACCCGGCCGTCGCACGGCACGCGGTTGACGTGCACGTCCAGGAGCGACATGAAGATGGCGATCTTGTGGGCGCGGACGTGGAGAAAGGTGTTCTCCTCCACCTCGCCCACTTCCACGATCTTGCCGTCCGCGGGCGACACCACGACGCCGGGCATCTCCGGCACCCGTCTGGACGGGTCCCGGAAGAAGTACAGCACGAACAGGAAGCCGGCGGCGAAGAGCGGGGCCACGTACCAGAAGAGGACGGCCGTTACGACCGCCCCGACCAGCGACACTCCGCCGAAGAGCAGAATCTGGGCCGCGCCGTATTTAGCCAGCGGTATCCGCACCGTCGGCGTCCTCGGGTTCCGTCTCGAACCAGTAGCCGCAGGGGACCCGCGTCAGGCGCAGGTCGCGGGCGTCGACAGGGAAGTCGCGGCAGGTGCGTGTCCGCCGGTCGTAGTGGCTGCACAGGCCGTCGTCCTGCCAGAACGGACACCGGAAGGTCAACTGGCAGCAGGAGCCGCACTGCCGACACTCGCCGCGCCGCCGCGTCCGCGTCCGGGTCACGTAGCCCGGCCTCAGCCGGCAGAGGTACTGGCGCCGGACCTGGCCGGCCAGCCGGATGAACCAGAGACCCACGCGCGCCGCCAATCCGTCGGTTTCGTCAACGTACTCGCGGTTGACGTGGGCAATATCGGAAACGGAATCCCTCATAAGCGTATCCTCTTGAGTTTGAGTCTAGGGGCTGGGCGACGGCGTGTCAACCCGCGGTCGCGGTACCAGGGATGTCACTCGAGGTTGGCGTGGCGGGAGGCGAGGTCCTGGGGTCCCCGGCCGAGACGGCGGCCGATCTCGGCGCTGATCGCATCCAGGAGCACGAGCAGGGCCTGCTCGAAGAGCGACCCGCCGTACTGGGCGGAGGGTTCGGCCTCCGGCCGGGGTCCCGCCCGCTTGGACGGGGCGGGGATGATGATCGTCTGGTCCGCCTGCCGGGCCATGGGCGAGCCCGGCGTGGCGGTGACGGCGAAGACGCAGGCGCCGGCGTCGCGGGCCACCTTCGAGACGAGGACCGTGACGTGCGTCTCGCCGCTCGCCGAGCACGCCACCAGCAGGTCGCCGCCCTGGATGGCGGGGGTGGTGGTCTCGCCCACGACGTACGTCACGAGGCCCAGGTGCATGAGCCGCATCGCCAGCGCCCGGGCCATGAGGCCGGAGCGTCCCCCGCCGGCCACGTAGATCCGGTGGGCCCGGAGGATGGCTTCGGCGAGGTCCTCGCACCCGTCGGCGGAGACGCCGTCGAGCGTCCGCTGCATCTCCTGGAGTATGGCGTCGATGGCTTTCTGGATGGGCATGGCACCGCCGGCTGGAGTTCCCGCGACACTATACTGCCTGCGGCGGACGGGTACAAAGGATTTGCTCCGGCTTGACACCGGGCGGCCGGGGCGCTAAGGTCTGTCTAATGCACCGGCTGTCACACGGCCCGAATTCCCGCGCGGCGGCCTTCTCGGACCACCGGGCATCCGGGTGCGGGCGCGGCTCGCAGCGCACGGCCGGGCAACGCCGGCCGTGGCACACCCCAAGGGTATAGCGTCCGCGTCGCCGCACGCCAAATCAGGGAGGGCACGGATGAGACTGTTCGTTCCCGGCCGCATCTGCCTCTTCGGCGAGCATTCCGACTGGGCGGGCGGCTATCGGCGGACCAATGCGCAGATCGCCCCCGGCCGGTGCATCATCACCGGCACGAACCAGGGCATCGAGGCGGAGGTCCGTCCGCACCCGACCCACCTCGTGGTGACGGCCGATCTGGGCGGCGACGAGCGCATCGGCCCGGCCGAGATCCCGATGGACCCCGAGGCCCTCCTCCGCGAGGCCCGCTCCGGCGGGCCGTTCTCCTACGTGGCCGGCGTGGCATACCAGATCCTCATGCACCATCACGTGGGCGGCCTGGCGATCGACAATCACCGGACCGACCTGCCGGTGGCGAAGGGCCTCTCGTCCTCGGCGGCGATCTGCGTGCTGGCGGCCAGGGCGTTCAACCGCCTGTACGACCTGAAGTTGACGGTGCGCGGCGAGATGGAGGTGGCCTACCGGGGCGAACTCACCACGCCCTCCCGCTGCGGACGGATGGACCAGGGCTGCGCCTTCGGCCGCCGGCCCATCCTCATGACCTTCGACGCCGACCTTGTGGACGTCCACCCCCTGCGCACCGGCGGCGACCTGCACATGCTCATCGTCGACCTCCGCAAGGCCAAGGACACCCGCCGCATCCTCGCGGAACTGAACCAGTGTTACCCGTTCCCGACGAGCGACCGCGACCGGGCGGTCCACGAGTATCTCGGGCCCGTCAACCAGCGGATCGTGGCCGAGGCCGCGGCGGCCATCGAGCGCGGCGACGGCGAGGCCCTCGGGGCGCTCATGACCGAGGCCCAGCGGCTGTTCGACGCGTACCTTGCGCCCGTCTGCCCGGAGGAACTCGAGGCGCCGACACTGCACGAGGTCCTCGCCCACGAGCCGATCCAGGACCTCATCTGGGGTGGCAAGGGCGTGGGCAGCCAGGGCGACGGCGCCGCCCAACTCCTGGCCCGCGACGCCGAGTCGCGCGACCGGGCGGCCGAGATCCTGGAGCGCGACCTGGACGTGGCCTGCCTGCCGCTCGACGTCACCCCGCCCGGCCGCATCCGAAAGGCCGTCATCCCCGCCGCCGGCTTCGGCACGCGGATGTTCCCGGCCTCGAAGGCCGTGAAGAAGGAACTGGCGCCCCTGGTGGACCGCGATGGCCTGGCCAAACCCGTCATCCAGGTGGTGGTGGAGGAGGCGGTGCGGTCGGGCATCGAGGAGGTGGCCCTGGTGGTCCAGCCGGACGACCGGCCGACGTTCGAGGCGTTCTTCAAGGCCCCGCTGTCGCCGGCCCATCTGAACAGCCTGCCCACGGCGCTGCGGGAGCACGCGGCCGCGCTGAGGGACCTGGGCCGGCGGGTCTCGTTCATCGAACAGGACCGGCAGGAGGGTCTCGGCCATGCCGTCCTCTGCGCCCGCGAGTGGGTGGCGGGGGAGCCGTTTCTGCTGATGCTCGGCGACCACGTCTTCCGCAGCGACACGGACACGCCGTGCGCCGCCCAGGTCGTGGCCGCGTACGAAGTGGCGGGCGGGCACGTGGTGGGCCTGGCGCGGACGGCCCCGGCGGAGGTCTCTAGTTTCGGCACGGCCGCCGGCATGTGGACCGAGCAGGACGGTCTGCTCGCGGTCAGCGAGTTCGCCGAGAAACCGTCCCTCGATTACGCCGAGGCGAATCTGCGGGTGGACGGCGTGGAGGACGCGTTCCTCACGTTCTTCGGCCTCTACGCCCTCGGGCCGGCGGTGTTCGCGCATCTGGAACACCTCTTCGACCACAACGTCCGCAAGGCCGGGGAGTTCCAGTTGACCGACGCCCTCGCCCTCCTCCGCAAGCACGAGCCGTGTTTCGGATGCCTGGTGCGCGGGCACCGGTTCGATACCGGCCGGCCGGGCGAGTACCTGAAAACGCTGGCGGCGTTCGCGTCGCCGGCGGCGGGGTCGCCCCTTTCGCCGCACGAGGCGGCGTCGCCGTCCCCTGCCCCTCCACCGGACTCCACGAAGGCCGACCGATGAAACACGTCCTCGTCAGTCCCCTCTCGTGGGGCCTGGGCCACGCCACGCGCGACCTGCCGATCATCCGGTACCTGCTTGAGCGGGGGCACCGCGTGACGGTCGCGGCCGAGGACCGGGCCCTGACCCTCCTGGAGCACGAGGTGCCGGACTGCGACTTCGAGCGGATTCCGGATTACCCGCCGCCGTACTCGTCCGGCAAACACTTCGTGCCGAAGTTCGTGGCGATGGCGCCGGCCATGCTGTGGGCCATCGAGAAGGAATCGATCCGCATGCGGCGGCTGCTGCGGCGCCGCACGTTCGACCTGATCCTGAGCGACAACCGGTTCCGGGTGCGGTCGCGGCACGTGCCGAGTTTCGTCCTGACGCACCAGTTGCGGTTCATGACCCCGCCGGGCCTGGAGGCGTTCGAACGCGCGACCGAGTTCTTCAACTACGTGTATCTGAATCCGTTCGACCGCATCATCGTGCCGGACGCCGCCGACCCGGAGCAGAACCTTTCGGGGCGCCTCTCGCACGACATGCGCCACCTGCGGGACAGCCCGAGGGTGTATTACGCGGGGCCGCTTTCGAGCGTCCGGAAGATGGACCTCGCGCAGGACGTGGACCTCTTCATCTCGATCTCCGGCCCCGAGCCGCCGCGGACCCAACTCGAACGCACCATCCTCCAGAAGGTGCGAGAGGTGGAGGCCGAGCGGATCGTCGTGACGCTCGGCAAGCCGGAGGCCGAGCAGACCCGCACGATCGACGGGCGGATCGAGGTCCACGGCTTCCTGGACCGCCAGCGCCAGCAGGAGATGCTGAACCGCGCCCGGTTCGTCGTCTGCCGCAGCGGGTACAC
>CAZNYC010000054.1:0-25723 GCA_964577175.1 uncultured Anaerolineales bacterium | reverse complement strand
TCTTCTTCTTGGTGGTTTTCTTCTTTTTGCGCGTGGCGGTCTTCTTGCGGGTCGCCTTCTTCTTCTTGCGCGTCGTTTTCTTCTTGCGGGCCGGTTTCTTCTTCTTCTTCTTCTTCTTCTTGGTGGCTTTCTTCTTCTTCGGCGTAGCCTTCTTCTTGGTCGCCTTCTTCCTCTTCTTCTTGGCCATAGGACATCTCCTTTCGTAAAGAACTGTCCCGCTCGTGATGCTAGGCAGGCGGCATCACCGTGTCAACAACTTTTTCCCGATACCAAATGCGCGTGAGAAAAGAGGAGGCGCGCCCTCGCTCCGAGGCGTTACCTTCGTTATCGGTTCGTGCAGAGAGCGGGCTTAACAAAAAGCGTTACGACGGTGCGCGCGGACAGTGACATCATGTTTCGCGAGACATGTACGGAGCCCCCCGCGCCCGAGTGAACGGCTTCGTGTCGGGCGTACACTATCGGGGGGCCGTGTCCGGGGCGGGCTCGGCGCGCAGCAGGTCGATTGCGGCGCGCACGGCAGGATCGTCGGCCGGGGTCGGGGGCGCGTCGTCCGGTTCGGGCACGGGCCGGTCGGGCGCCAGGCCCGCGCCTTCCACGCAGGTCTCGTCCGGCCCGTAGACGCGCGCCACCGTGACGGTGACGGCCGTGCCGCTGCCGAGGATCGGCACCTTGATCTGCGCCGCGCCCTTGCCGTAGGTGCGCCGGCCGACGAGCGGCGCCCGGTCCCGCGCGGCGAGGGCGGCGGCGAGGGCCTCCGCGGCGCTGGCGGTGCCGGCATCGACGAGGACGGCCATGGGGCCCGCCCACGCCTGGCGGGCGAAGAGCGGGACGTCGTACGTCCAGTCGGTGCCGAGGGCCCGGCCGCGCGTCTCCACCACCCGGCCGCCGGCCAGGAAGACGCCGGCGGCGCTGATGGCTTCCAGGAGCGACCCGCCCGGATTGCCCCGCAGGTCCAGCACCAGGCGGCGGGCGCCGCGGGCGACCAGGTCGGCGACGGCGGCGCGTAACTCCCGCTCCGTACCGGACCGGAAGACCGTCAGGCGGAGGTAGCCGACCGCGTCCTCGCCCGCGATCATCTGCACGCCCCGGACCGCCGGCAGGCGAACGGGCGTGCGGACGAGCGTGTGCGTGACGGCGGGCCCCTCGCCGCCCGCCCGGACCGAGACGAGGACCTCCGTGCCCGCCTCGCCGCGCAGCCGCCGGCTGATTTCCGCCAGGTCGAGGTCCCGGACGGGCCGGCCGCCGACGCGCACGATTTCGTCGTCGGCCTCGAAGCCGGCGGCGTGGGCGGCGCCGCCCGCGAACACCTCGTCGAGGAAGACGCGCCCCTCGCGGCGCGTCACCGCGGCGCCGATGCCGGCATATTCACCCGTCAACTGGCGCTCGTAGGCGCCGAGCATCTCGGCCGTCATGAAGCGCGTGTACGGGTCGAGCGCGTCGGTGGCGCCGAAGAGGAACTCCGCGACGACCGCGCCGTCGGGCAGGCCGAGCAGCGCCCGGTTCTTCTCCAGCGCCACGTCGAGCCACTCGGTGGCCTGCCAGGAGAAGAGCGGACGCGCGGCGCGGGCCTTGAGGGAAAGAACCGCGAGCGCCCCGGCCAGGCGTGCCCGCTTCGCCGCGTCGTCCGCCTCGGGAAACTGTTGGCGAAACGCGCGGGTTTCCAGCGAGGCGCGCAGGCTCTCGATGCCCGCCACCACCAGGTCGCCGTAGGAAACGGGATCGACGTACAACGCCGTGAGGTTCCGCAGCGCGCTGCCGTAGACGTATCGCCCGGCGCCGGCGTTCATGCTGCGTGCGGCGTCGGCGAGCGCCTCGTCGGACCATCGGCGGGCCGTCGCCTCGCGGAACCGGGCGCGCAGCGCCTCGGCGCGCGCGCCGTCGGACCAGTCCGGCACGGCGCCGGCCGGCGCCCCGTCGGCGGAGGCGGCGGCTTCCGCGAGGCGGCTCTCGTACCTCGGCCAGTAGGCCCCGCGATGGAACGCGGCACACCCGAGCGGGAGGAGGGCGGTGAGGACGAAAAGAACCGCAAGGGCGCCGCGACACGCCGCCCGTTGAGCCGTCGGCGGCCCGTCGGCGGTCGTTCGCCGTGGCCCGTTCACGAGCCGCCGTCCCGGAAGAGGTCTTCGAACTTGCGCCGGGCGTTCTCTTCGGCGGATCGGTCGGCGACTTGCGGCGGGGGCGGGGCGCCTCGGCGGGCGGCGTCGGTCTCGAAGGCGAACCAGTCGCAGAAGTTCGCCGAGTACGGATCGCGGACCGATTCGACGTCCGGCTCCGTGCACGTGCCGCTGGACGGATCGAACCGCGCGCAATTGATGCACGTATGGAGAAAGGCGGCGCACTCGGGGCACTCCTCGCGGGCGCCGATCCGTTCGGGCCCGTCCCACTCGGCGTCGCACTTGGGGCATCGGCGTTTCATGGCGCGGCTCGCACGTTTCCCCCCGCAAGGATCTCCTGAATTGATGTGACGGCGGCTGCGCGGCGGTCTTCCCAGGCTGCCGCGATTCGTCTCTCGCGGCGCGGTGGTTACGGGGACCCACCGCGCCGCCCTCGGCGCCCCGCCGGGCGGGAACCCCGTTGCCCGTCCGCTCGCCGGCTCAGGCCCGCTCGCCGGTGCGGTCGAGGGCCTCGGCGGCCAGGGCCGCCCCGAGGATGCCGGCGTGGCCGCCGAGCGTGCTGGCGCGAATCTCGCACGCCTCCCACGCGCTCGGGAACACCAGTCGGCGGACGTGCTCGCGCACCTGGTTCAGCAACGGTTCCTCCTTGTTCATCATGCCGCCCGTCAGCACGACCATCTGAGGGTTCAAGACGTGCACGATACTCGTAATACCAACGGCGAGGTACTCGCCGGTCTCGGAGACGATGCGGGCGGCGGCCTTGTTGCCGTCGGCGGCCGCCTCGAAGATGTCCTTGGCCTCCAGGTCCTGGCGGCGCGACAGGTCCGAGACGCCCGCCTCCTGCCGGAACCGGTCGACGACGGCCGTGGCGGAGGCGTAGGCCTCCAGGCACCCGCGGTTCCCGCACCCGCACAGCCGGCCGCCGTACTGGACGATGACGTGTCCGAGTTCGGCGCCGGTGTCGGTGGTGCCGCGGAGCAGCCGGCCGTCCTGGATGATGCCGCCGCCCACGCCGGTGCCGAGCGTGAGGACGAACAGGCTCTGGACGTCGCGTCCGGCGCCGACGCGGAACTCGCCGTAGGCGGCCGAGTTGGCGTCGTTCTCGACGACGACGGTCCGGCCGAGGGCGTCCTGGAGCGTGGCGCGGACGGGCACGTCGACCCACCCCGCCAGGTTCGGCGTGAAGTGGACGACGCCGGCTTCGGAGTCGAGCGGCCCCGGCACACCCACGCCGACGGCGGCGATGTCCTCCAGGGCGAGGTCGGCTTCGCCGGCGAGATGGCGGACGGCGTCGGCCATCCGCGCCAGGACGTGGTCCGGCCCCTCGGACGCCTCGGTCGGCGTGCTGTACCGCCGGAGCAATTCGCCCTCATCCGAGACGAGGCCGAGTTTCAGGTTCGTCCCCCCCAGGTCGATGCCGACGTAACGCTTCGCCATGATGACTCCCGGTAGAGGTTCGCGGAGATAGCCGTTACAGAGCCCGGTAAGCGGAAAGGGGAGCTCATTCTGAGGCTCCGCCTGCGAAGCCGAAGCATCTCGCCGCCGGCCACGGCACGAGCCGCACCCGTGCCGGGGCGCCAGCGGCGACAAGGCGAGATTCTTCGTCGGCCTTACGGCCTCCTCAGAATGACAACCCCGAAACCTTTTGCCGGACTCGATGCATGCCTTTGCACCGCCACCCTACAGCGCCTTGCGCCAGGCGGCGATACTCGCCAGGCGTTCCTTCAGCGGGGCGTCCGTGTCGTAGCCGTGGTCGGTACGGCCGGTGACGGCCTCCAGGGCCGACAGGGCCCGAGCCTCGAGGGCGGCTTTTTTCTCGCGGGCGGCGGTTTCGACCAGGTTGAGGAGCGGCCCGGCGGCGGGTGCCCCGATCTTCTTCAGCGTGACCGCCGCGGCGGCGGCCTGTTCGTCGGTTCCCGCCAGGCGGGCAAGGACCGTCGGCAGCGCGGCCTCGGCGGCGCGACTGCGGAGGGGTTTCAGCGCAGCGGCCTCCGACGCCGCCTCGCCCTTCGCGAGCGCCCCCTCCATCGCCGCCAGCAAATCCAGGGCCTGGACGGGTTTCTCGGCCTTCAGCAGCGCCTCGGCCCGGTCCTGGACGGCGTCGAGGATGGTGGCCCGGGCCTGGGCGTCGCCGTCCTGAAGGGCGGCGGCCAGGGGCGGGACGCTGTCCGTGGGGGGGTCCCGCGCCAGCAGGATGAGGCCGAGTTGCCGGTGCAGTTCCCGCAGCCGGGCCTTGTTCTCCGCCGGCGTCAGGACGAGCAGTTGGCGGAGGGTGGGCACGGCCCGCTCCGGCGTGCCGGCGGCGATGTGGGCGTCGACGAGTTTCTCATACAGCGTGATCGCCTGCGGGCTGGAGCGTTCGGCGGCCGGGACCTTCGACAGGGCCACCTGGTACAGTTCGGCCGCCCGCTGCATGTCTTCGGGGGTGTCCGGCCCGCCCCGGGCGAAGAAGACGTCACCGAGCGTGGCGGCCCGTTCGGGGGACGAGGCGGCCTCGGCCAGGGCGCGGATGGCGTCCCACAAGGCGTTGCGGACGGCCGTGTCGGTCTCGGCGTCGGGCTGGAGTCGGCCGGCCATTTCGGCGGCGGCCTTGTCGCCCCCCACCTGGGCCAGGGCCGCCGCCGCCGCCTGCCGGACGCCCTTGTCCTTGTCCTGGAGCCGGCCGACGAGCGCCTCGACGGTGGCGGCTCCCACGTCGTCCAGGTTCCCGATGCCCTGGGCGGCGGCGTAGCGGACGGAGGGCTGGGGGTCGTCGAGGGCGGCGGCCAGCACCTTCTCGGCCGAGGGCGGGGCGATCTTCGCCAGGGCCAGGCAGGCCGATTCCCGCACCGCCGCCGGGCCCGCCGTCCGGGCCAGGCGCGTCAAGGGGTCCAGGGCGTTGGCGACGGCGTCCGGCTCGCCGCCGTTGCGGTCGCCGATCCGACCGAGCGCCCCGGCTGCGGCCACGACCTCCGTCGGGTTGGGGGCGTCGAGCATCGCGACGAGGGACTCGACGGCCTCGGCCACGCGCAGGCGGCCGAGGGCGGCAGCGAGGGCGGCCCGCGCCTCAGGCACCGTCTCCTTGGCGAGGCGCGCAAGCAGCACGGGACCGGCGCTGGCTTCGCGCCAGGCGGCCAGGGCCTCGGCGACGACGGCCCGGACGGCGGGTGAGGCGTCGTCCACGCGGCCGAGCAGCGCCGAGACGAGGTCCGGGTACACCTTCTTGCCGGACCCGTTCGCCGCCGCCAACGCCGCCGGCGCGATCCGGGCCGCCTGCCGGGCCCCCAGCGTCCGGACGGCGGGCACGGCGTCCGAGAGGTGTTCGATCACAAGGGCGACCTTCTCCTTGGTCTCGGCGGCTTCGTAACGGTCCTTCAAACGGGCGAGGAGGCGGGCGCGGAGATCCTCCAGTTGGGCGGTCCGCTCGGCCAGCGTGTCGCGGAACCGACGGAGGATATCCGAGAGGAGCCGGTGCTCGGGGGCCTGGCGGCGCTGCTGCCACCAGTGCCGCCATGCGTCGGCGGTGGGCGGAAGGTCCGGCACGCCGGTCATCTCGGCGAGGGCCTCGGCCGACGCCTGGGCCACCTCGCGGGCGGGGGCGCCGGTCAGGTCCACCAGGATGGCGACGGCGCGTTTGTCGAAGAGACCACCCAGCGCCTCCACCGCCGCCAGACGCGACGCCATCGGTGCCGACGTGCCGGACGCCAGCGCCTCCAGCCCGTCCAGGACCTTTTCGCTGCCCTGGTAGGCGCCGAAAGCGTCGGCGGCGGCGCGGCGAATGTCGGCATCGTCGCTTTCGAGGAGGGCAAACAGCGGGTCCACGAGGGCCGGGTCCGCCGTGCCGCGCGAGGCCAGCACCTCCAGCACGGCCCGCGTCGCCTCGGACGGGGCCGGCGAGGAAAGGACCTGGAGCAGGAAAGACCTCGCCTGCGGGGTGTCTTTCTCGACGAGGACCTGGGCGGCGTCGCGGCGGGTGGCGAAGGTCCGCTCCGCACCGGTCAGGAACCCCTGGAGACGGGTGAGTTCCGCGTCGGTGCCGTCGGCGGTGGTGCTGACGGCCGCCGCGACCGGCTCGGCCGCCGCCAGGCCGAGCAGCCATGCCGCCGCGGCAAGGGCACAGCGGCAGCGCAGCGCATCATTTTGGCGCAACCTCACCACCGCTATGGCCTCCCTCAATCGCACTGGACTTTCTCAATGACTCAGCCTACCGGACCGGGTGCAACGTGTCAACCGCAAACCCCCGAAACGCCCGTGAGAAGCGGGTTTTTGGGGCGGCGGCGCGCCGTCGGGGTCGGGCATGGCACCGGCCCCGACGGATGAGGATGTCCGGCCGCTTCCGCGGACGCCTCGAAAGGCGCCGCATGCCTCTGGACGGGCGGCGACGATGGATATTCGCTGATGCTTGTGGCTTGCGGTTAGCAGCCTCTTGCTCGCGGCTCGTGGCTCGGGGCTTGCGGCCGCCCGTTATCGGACTTTCGCTAAACCCCAGGCCCGCGGGAGCCGATGTAACAGGTGCCCACGCCCGACCGCGTTTCGCCGAACGCCGGGGCCCTCGGCCCGGGCTCCCCGCCGCATCCAGAAGCGGAGGCACCCTCTGTGCTCCAGGTTGCTGCCAATCCGGTGGACGCGTTCCTCGATTACCTGACGATCGAGTGCGGCCTGAGCGTCAACACGATCCAGGCCTACCAGCGGGACCTCGGCCGCCTCGCCGCCTTCCTGGGCGTGGAGGAGGACGGCCGGGGGTGGGACACCGCCTCCGGCGACGACGTCATCGCTTTCCTGATGGCCGAGAAGCAGCGCGGCTGCGCCGTGCCGACCGTCAGCCGGGCCCTGGTGGCGGCCCGGATGTTCTTCCGGTACCTGAGCGCCGAGCGGCTCGTCCCGTCGGACCCGACCGAACACCTCGAGAGCCCCCGCCTGTGGCAGACCCTGCCGGAGGTCCTCGACCGCACGGCCGTGGACCGGCTGCTGGCGGCCCCGGACCCCGCCCACGACCGCCTGCCGCGGCGCGACCGGGCCGTCCTGGAGTTCCTCTACGCCACCGGCGCCCGGGCCAGCGAGACGGCCGACCTGACCCTCGACTCCGTCAGCCGCGAGGGCGGGTACGTCCACTGCGTCGGCAAGGGGCGGAAGGAGCGGATCGTGCCCATCGGCCGGCGGGCCCTGGAGGCCCTGGACGCCTACCTGGCCGAGGAGCGGCCGCGCCTGGACCGCCGCGGCGACGCGCACCTGTTCCTGACGCACTCCGGCCGGCGGCTGGGGCGGGAGACGATCTGGCGGCTCGTGAAGAAGTACGCGCGGCGGGCGGGGGTGAGCCCGCGCGTCAGCCCGCACACGCTGCGGCACTCGTTCGCCACCCACCTCCTGGAGGGCGGGGCCGACCTGCGTGCCGTCCAGGAGATGCTCGGCCATGTCGACATCGCGACCACGCAGGTCTACACGCACGTGGACCCGTCGCGCCTGAAGGCCATCCACCGGAAGTTCCATCCGAGGGCGTGAGGGTTTCTGCCGCCCAGTTCACCCGAGGACCGCGGGACCGTTCTTGGAAAATTTGCTTGTTAGGATGTTGTTTGGCCAGTAAGATGGCGGTAGGATTTGCTGGAAACGGTCACGCGCTGTCGTTAGCCTAGAATCCGTGGCGGGCTCGAGAAGGCTGGTGCCCGAAACGAAAGGGGAGAAAACGAAATGCTAATGCGTGACTCCGAGATCAAAGAAGCCGTCAAGAAAGGGCAAATCGTCATTCGCCCGTTCGATCCCCAGAGGCTCCAGGGCGCTAGTTATGATGTTGGCCTCGGGGGAGAGGCGCTAGTTTCCAATTCTGATCAGAAGATCGTAATGGGGCCCAATTCGGCAACCTCTCTCCATCTGGATGCGGGGGACTTCGCACTCGTTCTGACAAAGGAATCTCTGAAGCTGGCTCATGACATAGCCGGTGTCATAGGCATGCGAAGTTACCTGGCACGAAGGGGACTGATCCTCTTGGCGGGTATGCAAGTCGATCCCGGATTCGAAGGGCACCTGCGTTTCGGATTGTACAATGCCGCACCTCGCAGGGTCACGCTGGATTATGATGACGGCCTTTGCATGCTGGAATTCCACAGGCTGTCAGGGCCGGTCGAGCATCCTCAATCGCCAATTCCCGAGTTAATCGACGGGAAGATACCCGAGTCCGACAGAGCCTTCTTGCGCACCCTTGAAACAACGAGCCTCAGCGAGCTGGGCCGTAATGTCCAAGCAATGTCTCAGAGCGTCAACACGTTGAGCAAACAAATGCGCTGGCTGATGGTGTTCCTTGTTCCCAGCATCGCCGCGATTCTGGTGGGTGTCATCGTGGCCATCATAAGCGGCTTGTTAGATTGAGCCTGGGTACGCTCACACTTCCCAAGGCAAACTGCGGAAGCGAGGGTTACACTTCCCCTTCCCCTTCCCCCTCCCCCGTCGGCAGGAAGGTCGGCAGGCTGAGGTCCCAGTGGATAGCGGCCAGGCGCATCGCCAGGACCACGGCCACGCCCGCGGCGGCGGCGCCCCACGTCTGCGGCAGGAGGACGGCGAGGACAACGTAGACGACGCCGCCCGAGAGGCTGGCGGTGGCGTAGATCTCCCGCCTGAGGATGAGCGGAATCTCGCCCGAGAGGATGTCGCGGATCATCCCGCCCACCGTGCCGGTCATCACCCCCATCAGCACGCAGATGAGGGGCGAAACGCCCATCCCCAGCGCCTTGCCCGCCCCGATGACCGTGAAGACGGCCAGGCCGAAGGCGTCGCCGACGAGCAGGACCCGCGGCGGCAGCCGCCACAGCCGGGCCACCGTGAACGTCAACAGGGCCGCCGCCGCACCGACCACGACGTAGAGCGGGTCGGCCACCCAGAAGACGGGGCGGGCGCCGAGGACGAGGTCGCGGGCCGTGCCGCCGCCCAGGGCGGTCGCCAAGGCCAGCACCGTCATGCCGAAGACGTCCATCCGCTTCCGCCCGGCCGCCAGCGCCCCGGTCACGGCGAAGACGACCACGCCGAAGAGGTCGAGGAGGTAGAGGACGGTCATGGCGGCTCCCGAATTCGTTTGCGATGAAGATGAAGCCCACGATTGTCATTCTGAGGAGGCCGGACGGCCGACGAAGAATCTCGCCTTGGTGCTGTTCGCCCGGCGAGATTTCCTCCGGGCACTCGGGATACAGCGCTCCGCTCGGGGGCACTGCGGGCCCTCGGTCGAAATGACAATTGCAGCCAATCCCCACGCCGCCCAGTGTACCTCGCCCCGCCGGCGGCACAACGCCTTTCCGCGGCGAATCCGTGGCGGGCGCGCCCGGGGGATTCGTCTTGTCCCGCTTCCCGAACCGTCTATACTCGTTTCGGGCCACGGTTGGAGGAACCGCGATGCGCCGACGCCGCAAACGAACGCTCGCGGTCGTTCTCGGTCTGGCGGCGGCCGGGGCGGGCGTCGCCGTTATCGGCACGTGTACGCCGCCGGCGTCGCTACGGGCCGTCAAGCAGCCCCGCGGCGGCGAGGCCGTGGGCGGACGCGTGGCCGTCGTCTTCTCCGAGCGGTACACCATCGCCCTGCCGGGCGCCGACATCGTCCATCCGTTCGATACGCGGAAGTATGCGAAAATCTACGTCCACCTGAATGAAGCGGGTCTCGTGCGCCCGGCCACGGTCTTCGTGCCGAACGAGGCCGGCCCGGACGACCTTCGCCTTGTGCACACCGAGCGGTACCTGGACACGCTGCGTTCTCCCGACGCCGTCGCGCGCTACCTGGAGGCCAAGCCCGTCAAGGTCCTGCCGGCCAAGGTGGTGGACGCCGGCATCCTCAAGGCCCATCGCTATGCGACGGGCGGGACGATCCTCGGCGGCCGCCTGGCCCTCGCGCACGGGATCGCCCTGAACCTCGGCGGCGGGTTCCATCACGCGGGGCCCGACGTCGGCGAGGGGTTCTGCATCTACAACGACCTCGCCGTCGCCGTCCGCCGCCTCCAGGCCGACGGGCGCATCCGCCGGGCCCTCGTCGTGGACCTCGACGTGCACCAGGGCAACGGCACCGCCGAGTGCTTCGCGGGCGACGACACGGTCTTCACCTTCTCCATGCACCAGGGAAACATCTACCCGGTGCCCAAGGCGACGAGCGACCTGGACGTGGAACTCGCCGCCGGCACGGACGACGCGCGGTTCCTCGCGGTCCTCCGCAGGCACCTGCCGGAGGTGTTCGACCGCGCCCGGCCGGACATCGTCTTTTACCAGGCGGGCTGCGACACGCTGCACGACGACCCGCTCGCCGGCCTCGCCATGACGAAGGTCGGCATCGCGGAGCGCGACGCCGCCGTCGTCGACGCGTGCGTCCGGCGCGGCGTGCCGGTCGTCGTGACGCTGGGCGGCGGGTACACGCCCCGGTCGTGGTCCGTGCAGGCGGCGAGCGTGGAACACCTGATTCGGACGTACGGTCTGGACGGCGGCGACCCGCCCCATCCGCCGCGCAAGCGGTCCGCCCGCGAGAAGTTGTACGTGA
Organism: uncultured Anaerolineales bacterium; assembly: GCA_964577175.1. GTDB lineage: Bacteria > Planctomycetota > Phycisphaerae > FEN-1346 > FEN-1346 > BS750m-G62. The sequence continues at coordinate 15,130 of CAZNYC010000054.1, read as the reverse complement.
AGTAGATCGTCGACGGCTCGCCTTTGCCTGCATTCGTCGGGCGGCGCGCTTGACCCCCGGCGGGCATCCCCTATAATCCGGGCCTTCCGGAGACGCCGTGCGCAGCGGGTGTGGAGAGCCGCCGCGCCCACGCGCCAGCCCCACGAGAGGACCCTGCCATGACCCATCCCAAGATCACCGTCGTCGGCGCCGGCAACGTCGGCGCCACGGCCGCCCTCTTCGCCGCCCAGCGCGACCTGGGCGACGTCGTGCTCGTCGACGTCGTCGAAGGCCTGGCCGAGGGCAAGGCCCTCGACCTCACCGAAGCCGCGCCCATCCTCGCCGCGAGCCACACGATCGCCGGCACGACGGACTACGGCCCCACGGAGGGGAGCGACCTGGCCATCGTGACGGCGGGCCTGGCGCGCAAACCCGGCATGAGCCGCGACGACCTGCTCGCCAGGAACGCCGAGATCGTCTCGGGCGTCGTGAAGGAACTGGTGGCGCGGAGCCCGGAGATCGCCCTCGTCATCGTATCGAACCCGGTAGATGCAATGACGGCCTTGGCGCACCGGGCGAGCGGCCTGCCGCCGGCGCGGGTCGTCGGCATGGCCGGCGTCCTCGACTCCGCCCGCATGCGGGCGTTCCTCGCCATGGAAGCCGGCGCCAGCCCGAAGGACATCCAGGCGTACGTCCTGGGCGGGCACGGCGACTCGATGGTGCCGCTCGTGCGGCACTCGAGCATCGGCGGGGTGCCGGTGGCGAAGCGGCTCTCGGAGGCGCAGGTGGAGGCGATCGTGTCGCGGACCCGCGGCGCGGGGGCCGAGATCGTCGCGCTCCTGAAGACCGGCAGCGCGTTCTACGCGCCGGCCGCCGCCGCCGCCGACATGGCCCAGGCCATCCTCCGCGACGAAGGCCGCATCCTCCCCTGCGCCGCGTACTGCGACGCCGAGTACGGCGTGGGCGGGTACTTCGTGGGCGTGCCGGCCCGTCTCGGGGCGGGCGGCGTGACGGAGGTCCTGGAGTTCGACCTCACGGACGCCGAACGCGAGGCGTTCGACTCAAGCGCCGACCACGTGCGCGGCCTGGTGGCCAAACTTGAAGAGATGGGATACTGAAAGCCCTGAGCCACGAGCCACGAGCCAAAGACAACGGCAAAGCGGCCTGGTTGCCGGTGCCGTGGCTCGCGGCTCGCAGCCTGTTTTGCCTCCACTCCTCCGCCCCGCCGGCCGTATAATAAGGGTGAAGCCGAAATGCCCTCGGGGCAAGGAGGCCGGGATGTTCCGCACGACGCTCGCCGTATTCGTTGCCGCGGCCGTCGCCGCGCCCGCCGGGGCGCTGGACTGGTCGCCCCAACTCGACCGCGAGTACACGGACCGTCTGCTGACGATGGACGACACGGCCGAGGCCCACGCGGCGCTCGCCCGCTGGTGCCGGGATGTGGGCCTTGAGGAGAAGGCCGAGCGGCACTGGAAGGAGACGCTGCTCCGCGACGCGGACCACGCCGACGCCCGGGCCGCCCTCGGCCACGTCCGCCGGGGTGAGGAATGGGTCAAGGCGGCGGAGTCGCCGGGGCTGGTGCTCGCGGGCGGAGGCGAAACCGCCGCGCCCGACCCGACGGCGAGCGAGCGGCGCATCGCACTCGCCCGCCGCATCCGATCCATCTATCTCGACCACCTGAACGCCATCGACCCCGCCGAGTGGCGGAAGGGGCGCGACGCCGTCCTCCTGGTGCGCGACGCGGCGGCCGCAGCGCCCGTCCACGAGATTCTCTCCTCCGGCAACGAGAAGACCCGCGTGCTGATGTGCGAGGTGCTGGGTCAACTGCCCGGTCGTGAGGCCGCCCGGCGGCTCGTCCGGGTCCTCCTGAAGGACCCCTCGCGGGCGGTGTACGATGCGGCGGTGGCGGCGCTGGAGAGGCGGTCGGACGATTACGCCCTCCAACCGCTGCTGAACGCGCTGGACGGCTCGGAGGAACCCCTCCAGCGGGCCGCCCACGCCCTCGGCGTGCTGCGGGCGGAGCCGGCCGTTGCGAAACTCATCTCGCGCCTGACGACACGCGAGCCGCGCGTCAAGACCTTCAAGGCCCCGCGGTCGGCGGTCCGCGGCGGCGGGGCGGGGGCGTATTTCTTCTCCGGCAAGATCCACACCTACATCGCCGACGTCGAACCCGTCGTCGCCAACGGGGCCGTCGGGTGGAACCCGACCGTCGGCGCGATTCCGTCCGGGGCGATGATCGACGTCGACAACGTGGTGGTCACGGTCCGCCGGACGGTCTTCGTGACGATGCGCCAGCCGGAGGTCCGGAAGGCCCTCGAGAAGATCACCGGCCGGGACTTCGAGTTCGACCAGGCCGCCTGGCGCCGGTGGTACCGCCAATCCCGGGCCGGCGCCGGGACGAACGAATGAGGCGGCGACGCCTGGCACGGCCTGAGGGCACACGGCATAAGCGCGGTGGGTCTCCGTACCCACCGCGCGATGCGATCTGCGCGGCGGGTACGGAGACCCGCCGCGCGGGAATGGAGGCGCTCATCCTGGCCGCCGCCTGCCTGGTCGCCGGCTGCAGCAGCGCCGCGCGGTCCGGGGGCGAGGCCGAGGAATGGCCGGGCCGGCGGCACACGCTGCCGCCGTGGCGGTCGGGCGTGCCCGCCTTGGCGATCCATGTGCCGGACGCGTATGAGAAGGGCCTTCGGGCCGGCGAGGGGTTCACGGTTCACCTGTTTCGCCGGCCGCCGGAGGAGGCGCCGGCCGACTCGGCCACGCTGGCTATCTACGTCGGCCGCCGGCCCCGGGAGCCGCGCGCCAAGACCCTCGCCGAACCCGGCCGCATCGCCGGCCGCGACGTCACCTGGCTGGGGGACGCGTGGCGAGACGATCGCGGCCGGCAGATGTACCACGCGGAGGCGCAGGTGCGGGGCCTGTTCGCCTGGCCGCGATGCTGGCAGCCGGAGGCCCAGGGCCTCGTGGTCCACGTGATGGCGTGGGGGACGGAGCAGCGGGAGGTCCAGCGTCTGATGGCGGCCGCCGAATCGCTCCGCCTGGCGCCGTAGGCCGCGTCGTTCGAGGCCGCCGCGGAGGCGGCGGGACATCCCGTTCCGCCATGGCACGTGCCACGGCGGATGGAGATGACCGGCGGCTTCCGCCGCCGGCTCGAACGGCGGCGCAACCTCCCCCCGCGCGAATAGGCCTTTCCCTCCGCACGTAAAGCGCGTAGAAAAGAAGCCGCACTGCACGGGATAACCGTCATGACCGAGGACGACGACCGGCGGGGCATCGACGCCGAGCCGCGCAGCCTGGCCGTCGCCCTGGCCTCCCTCCTGGGACATATCGTGGCGATGGCGGGGTGCGCGGCGGCGGGGGTGTGGCTCGTCGCGGAAGCCCTCGGCGCACCCGGCCCCGCGTGGTCGCGCATCGCCTTCGGGGCGGCGGGCGCGGTGCTGGCCGTCGGAGGGGTGGGCCTTGGCGTTTCGGGCATTCGGCGGTTCGTCCGTTGGGCCCGAAGCGACGCGTATGGCCTGCGGCTCGAACGTCGGGCCCGGGAACTCGGCCTGCCCACTGACCCGGAGGCCTACCAGGACGGCGGCCTGGCGGTCGCAGCCCGGGCCCGGAACCTGGAGGAGGCGGAACTGACGGCCGTCGCCCTGCGTAGCGCCGGCATCCCCGCATGGGTGCCGGACCGCGCGACTGCCGGATGGTACTGGCATCTGCAGTACGCGATCAGCCCCGGCGGGATGCGGGTCATGGTCCCGCATGGACGCTTGGAGGAGGCCAGGCAGATCCTGGCCGAGCGGGAACAGCAAGAGCCTCCGCCCCCCAAACCCGCCGAGCGCGGGACAGCGCCGGGGGCCGACCCCACGCCGCAGGAAGGTGCGGCATTCGGAGGCCGGGAGGCGGCGCCCGAGCACGATCCCGCCGAGCACCTCCTCCACTGGGGCAAACGGCTCATGGTCATCCTGTTTCTTTCCATGACGCTGACCTCCCCGCTCGTGCTGCCGGCCTCGGTGTGGGTCTTCGCGAAGGCGTGGAGAGGGTTCAAAGGGACCGGCCGGCACGCATTCAAACGGGCCATGCGGTGGAGCGCCGTGACGGGCGTCATCGCCCTGCTGATGCTGGCCACGCTGGCGTCCATCTTCGTGCCGATGGCGCTGGAGGGCATGGAACCGCACCGCGGTCCGACGCCCGACGAGGGGTATTACCTGGAACGCGAGATGCCGCTGCGGTGAGCCACGTGCCGCGGCACGCCGCGGCCTACGGCTTGTGGCTTGTAGCCCGTGGCTCGCGGCTCGCGGCTTACTTGCCCTTCTTCGCCTTCGCCTTCTGCGCCTCCAGCACTTTCTGTACGGCTTCCGTCCCGACGGGGGCGTCCTCCGGCCGGGGATGATCCTTCGTCCAGACGTGCAGCGACGCCTCGTTCTCGACGACCGTGTCGGCCTCGTCCACCCCGCCGCCGGGCAGGGCGACGGCCTCCAGATCGAGTTTCAGGTGCCGGGCCATCCATTTGTACATGGGCAGGCGCTTCGAATACTCGTACCCGTGCCCCTCGTACAGGATGTGGGCATTGTGCACGTTCTTCTGGGCGCCCAGAAGCCGGTAGACCCGCCAGATGTACGGGAACTCGACGCCCGGCACGTTCTTCGTCCAGTCGCCGCCGCACGAGACGACGAGCAGGGGCCGCGGGGCGGCCATGGCGGCGATGTCGCAGTTGTTCGTCTCGTGGCCGGGCCCGGAGTGGATAGGCATCCCGCTCTCGCACTGGCATCCGCCGAAGAAGTGGGCGCTGACCATCACCACGGGCACGCTGACCTTGACGCGGTCGTCCAGGGCCGTCAGGAGGAACGTCTGCGTCCCGCCGCCCGATTCGCCCGTGCAGCCGATGCGCTGCGGGTCGATGCCGCCCAGCGAGAGCAGAAAGTCCAGCGCCCGCATGCTGTTGTAGTGCTGGACGGTCAATACGTTGGGATCCGTGTGTTTGATCTGGTTGCACTCGTTCCAGCCGACCATGTCCCACGCGAAGACGACGGCCCCCATGCGGGCGAGCGTGGCGCAGCGGGTCTGGGTGTAGGCGGCCAGGCGGCCCTTCTTCGAATGGCCGTGCGGGCACAGGATGCCGGCGTACGATTTCTGCTCTTTCGCGGGCCGGTACAGGTTGCCCGTCACGTAGATGCCGGGCAGGCTTTCGATGGCGACGTTCTCGACGGTGTAGCCCTTGCGCGCCTGCCTGCCGCGGATGACGGGATTCAGCGGGCACCTGGCGGGCAGGGGGTCGAGGTTCGCCCCGCGGAGGATGCCCTCGCGGTTGCGCCGGGCGCGGGCCCGCCACTGGTCGGCGGTCTCGAACGTCTCGGCGAATCGGTCGAGTTGGGCCCGTGCGGCCCCCTCGGTCTGGTGCGGGTGGTTCGACCGGGCGCCCGCCGCGGCTGCGATCGCGGCGACCAGGAGGACGATCAGGGCCTTACGCATGGGCATGACTCCTTTGGCATTCGGTTCGTAACGCAGAGATCGCAGAGAGAAACAGACAGCGGCAAACGACAAAGGCTGAGCAACGGGGTACGCCGGAGGCGCCTGACCGCGCGCTGCGGCACAAACGCGCCGGACAAGTCCGGGCGGCTAACTGTGGTTTCTCGCCACGCGCCTCCGGCGCACTCCGCCTCCCGCTGTTCTCCGTTGTTCTCTGCGCCCTCTGCGATCTCTGCGTTAGAAACGATCCCGCGGAATGCTACCCGGCGGCGAGGCTGCGCCCGAGGTCGGCGGCGGCGTCCATGGCCTCGCGGTTCTCGCGGATGCCGCCCTGGCCCGTGCTGCCGTGCGCCACGCCCACGATCTCCATCTCGTTGAACGTGCAGACGTCCCGAAAAGTCTGGGCGGCGTTCGCGCACCCGGACTGCACGAAATCCGGCGCCCCGTACGTAAAGACGAGGCCCACGCGTTTGTCCGCCAGGGCCGAGGGGCTGCCCGGCGAAACGAGCGCATAGCACCGGTCCAGGGCCGTCTTGAGTTGCGCGCTCATCATGAAGAAGTAGATGGGGCTGGCGAAGACGACGGCGTCGGCGGCCCGGAGTTTCAGGTAGACCGCCTCCATGTCGTCCTCGATGATACAGTTCTCGACCTCCGGCCGGTGGCATGCTTCGCACCCGGTGCAGGGAGAAATGTCCATGTCGTGCAGGTGGAACACCTCGACGGTGGCGCCGCCGGCGCGGGCGGCGTCGGCCAGGTGCCCCACGAGGGCGGCGGTGTTGCCCTCGCGGTGCGGGCTGCCTTCGAGAACGACGATATGCGTACCGGCCATGGTCGGCTCCTTGTGTGCGGGTCCGTGCCTCCAGCCTACCGCCGGAGCAGGGCCGGCGTCAAACGTTTGCCGGAATCGCAGCGGGCTTTTGGCGTCCCCGTCCCGGCCCGAACGCATTTAACACTACAACGCTAAGTCGGCCATTTGCGCGGTGGGTCTCCGTACCCACCGCGCTTGAAACGGCCTTTCCAGGGCTGCGCGGCGGGTGCGGAGACCCGCCGCGCACGTGTTAGCGTTGTAGTGTTAAAGGGGCAGCACACCCCAGGAAGGAGGACCGCATGCGCACCGTCCCGAGAGGCTTCCGCACGGCGTCGCTGGTGATGGTGGTCCTGGCCGCGGCGACCGTCCCGGCCGCCGGACGCGACCAGTGGCAGCAGCCCGACCGCGTCGTGGCGGACCTGAACCTCTCCGACGGCTCGGTCGTGGCCGACGTCGGCTGCGGGCACGGGTATTTCGTCCCGCGCCTGGCGAAGGCCGTGGGCGCCGGCGGCACCGTCTACGCCGAGGAGATCTCCGACAAGGCCATCCGCGGGCTGAAGCAGCGCGTCGAGAAGGCCGCGAATCTTGCGAACGTGAAGGTCGTGAAGGGCGAGGCCGAGTCCACCGGCCTGCCCGACGCCCTCCTCGATGCCGCCCTCGTCGTCAACGTCTACCATCACGTGCCGGAGAAGCACCGGGCGGGGCTGACGGCCGACGTCGTCCGGGCCCTGAAACCGGGCGGGTACGTGTTCCTCATCGACTGGCGGGTCGACGCCAAGGTCAAGTGGGACAAGGATTGCCGCATCCCCCGCGACGATCTCATCGCCATGATGACGAAGGCAGGGCTGGCACTCGATGCCGAGTTCCTCTACCTGCCGCACCAGGTCTTCCTGCGGTTCCGCAAACCTCTGGCGGCGAAGTGACGGAAAGGACGCGATGGTCTCTCATCAGTCATGGCCTGCGCCGACAACGGTGCTGGCCTGCGTGATGCTGGCGGCGGCGCTTGCGAGCGCGGGCGAAATCACCTACGACGGCCGCCGTCCCGATGCGCCGTGGCGCAAGGCGGCCGAGGCGCGGATCCGGCGTATCCGCCGGGCGCCCTTGCGCGTCCGCGTCGTCGACGGCCAAGGCCAACCCGTCGCCGGGGCCGAGGTCCACGTGCAGCAGCGGCGGCACGCCTTCGGGTTCGGCAACATCCTGAACCCCACGCCCTTCAACCTCGAAAACGACGACGGCCGCACCTACCGCCGCATCTTCGCCGAGCACTTCAACAAGACCACGTTCGAGTGGGGGTTCCGCTGGCACAACTGGTTCCTGCCGGCCCGCGCGGGGACGCTGGACGAGCACACCGCCATGCTCGACCGCATGATCCGGTTCTGCGAGGCCCACGAGGTCGGCATCCGCGGGCACTACCTGGCCTGGGCGCCGGTCAACCACCAGCGCCGCACGCCCACGGACTACCGCAAACATCCGGACCGGCTGTGGCCGCAGCTTCAGGCCCACATGGACCGGATGCTCGCGTTCACCGACGGGCGCCTGGCCGAGTGGGACGCCATCAACCACATCATCGGATGGAACGAGACGATGGCCTCGGTGACGGGGTCGAACGCGATCTACGCCCGCATCCTCCGCCACGCCCGCGCCCGGACCGATACCCCCCTGTGGGTGAACGAGGGCCGCATCCTCCCCGGCGGCGACCGCGCCGACGCGTACGAGCAGGTCATCCGGTACCTCCTCGACCACGACGCCGCCCCCGACGGCATCGGCTTCATGGGCCACTTCCGGGAAGACACGCTTCGGCCCATCGAGGAACTCTGGGACGTGTACGAGCGGTTCGCCCGTTTCGGCCTCCCGCTGCAACTTACGGAGTTTGATATCAACACAGCGGACGAACCACTTCAGGCCGACTACCTGCGTGACGTGATGACCCTCACCTTCAGCCACCCGGCCTTCAGCGGCATCGTCATGTGGGGCTTCTGGGAAGGGCGAATCTGGAAACCCCACACCGGGCTGTGGCGGAAGGATTGGTCCATCAAGCCCGCCGGCGCCATGTGGAAACGCCTCGTCTTCGACACGTGGTGGACCGACACCCGCGGCACGACCGGAGCGGACGGGACGTGCGAGGTGCCCGCGTTCCTCGGCACGCACGCCGTCACCGTGACGCACGGCGGCCGCACCGTCAAGATCGACGCCACGGTCGAGAAGGCGGGCGGCACGGTGACCGTCCGGTTCTGAAACCCCGGCAGGAGGACGCGCCATGGTATCTCGAACCCGCCCGCACCCGCTCGCCGTCGCCGCCGGCATCGCGGTGGCGCTCCTCGCCGTCGCCCCTTGCGCCGCCGGCGAGGAGAGCATGCCCGCCCCCGAAACGGGCCTGGCCTCGAAATTCCCCGGCGACGCCGGCATCGCCCGGCACCCGGCGGTCCTCTTCGCCGACGCCTTCGAGCGCTGGTCGGCCGATGGCACCGCGCCGCCGCCCAAGACGTGGGACGTCCGCCGGAACAAGGTCAGCCGGACCCGCGCCGTCCCCGGCGCGGTGGCGGGCGACGGCCGGCGCGGGCCGGGCCGGCGGGTCCTGGAGATCGCCTGCTGGACCACCGGCAAGGGCTCGCAGACGGGCGGCCTCAGCCGCAAACTCGGCAACTACAACCACCCGAACGAGAAACTCGGCAAGGGATACGAGGAACTGTATATCCGTTATTACATGAAATTCGACGAGGCCTACCGCGCCGTCCGCAACCACGGGGCGAACCTCGGCGGACGCGACCTGACGCGCCCCGACCCCTGGTGGGTCGGCATGGCCGGCATCCGCGACGTCTCCACCAAGGGGTACTTCTTCTCCGGCGTCCAGCCGTACGCCGAGCGCGGCAGCCGTACCCTCGAGATGGGCTTCTACAGTTATCATCTCGACAAGCGGAACCAGTGGGGCGAGAACTACGTGCCCCTCCGCGAGTATCCGATCCAGGTCGGCACGTGGCACTGCGTGGAGCGGCGGATGAAACTCAACGCCGTGGACCCGTCACGCGACGACCCGGCCGTCGCCGACGGCGTCGAAACGCTGTGGATCGACGGCATCCCGACCATCCGCAAGACGGACGTGCGCTTCCGCCGGACGAAGGACCTGCGGATCACCTTCTTCTCGCTCGAAACGTACTATCACGGCCTGCCGGAGCGGTACACGCGCGAGCACCCGATCACGGTGTACGTGGACCACGTGGTCATCGCGCGGGCGTACATCGGGCCGCTGCGCCCGGGCCGCTGACGACAAGAGAGGCGCGGCAGGTCTCCGTACCCGCCGCGCCACCGCGCGCCAAAGGAGCCGACCATGCGCCGCATGCCGCCCGCCGTTCTCGCCTTCGTCCTGCTCGCCGCCCTCGGCGCCGGCGCGGCGGCACGCGAGATCCACGTCGCCACCACCGGCGACGATGCCGCCGCCGGCACCGCGGCCGCCCCGTATCGCACGGTCAACCACGCCGCCCAGGTGGCCCGGCCGGGCGACGTCGTCACCGTGCACGGCGGCACGTACCGCGAGTGGGTGACGCCGGCCCGCGGCGGGACGGGCGAGGATGCCCGCATCACGTACCGCGCGGCCAAGGGCGAGGAGGTGCTCATCAAGGGCTCCGAGCGCATTACCTCCTGGACCGACGAGGGCGGCGGCGTGTGGAAGGTCGAACTCCCCAGCGCCTTCTTCGGCGACTACAACCCGTTCGCCCTGACCCTCTCCGGCGGATGGCTGCACTACGGCCAGTGGCACCATCGCGGCGACGTGTACCTCGACGGCGAGGCCCTGCGGGAGCAGCAGACGCCCGAGACCGTCCGGACGACGCCGCTCTCCTGGCACGCCGCGGCGGGCGAGGAGACCACCGTCATCCGGGCCCACTTCGGACGGACCAATCCCAACGGGCGGCTGGCCGAGATCAACGTCCGCCGATGTGTCTTCTTCCCGGAGAGGAGCGGCCTCTCGTACATCACCGTCGAGGGCCTGGCCCTGATGCACTCGGCGGAGAACTGGCAGCCGCCCGGCCTCGACGTGCAGCGGGGCGCCATCGGCCCCCGGATGGGCCGGCGCTGGATCATCCAGGACTGCCGCATCACCAACGCCCGGTGCGTGGGCATCGTCCTCGGCCACGCCCAGGGCGTGGACTTCGACGATATCGACGCCTTCGGCGACCACGTCGTCCGGCGCAACGTCATCCGGCGCTGCGGCGAGGCGGGCATCGCCGGCCAGAAGGGCGCCACGCGGTGCCTCATCGAGGGCAATCTCATCGAGGATACGAACTATCGCAAGGAGTTCGGCGGATGGGAGACCGCCGCCATCAAGTTCCACCAGTCCGTCGACACGGTGATCCGCGGGAACCTGATCCGCCGCACCCGCCGGCAGTCGCACGCCGGCTTCGGCATCTGGATGGACTGGGCCAACCAGGGCATCCGCATCACCGGCAACATCATCTACGACACCGACACCGAGGCGGTCTTTCTCGAGATGAACCACGGCCCCATCCTGGTCGACAACAACGTGCTCGTGGGTGGCGGGGTGAAGAGCAACTCCGAGGCGTGCGTCTTCGCCCATAACCTCTTCGTAAATTGCCCGTTCCGGATGGTCTCCGACACGAACCGCCGCAGCCAGATCTACAAGCCGCACACGCGCGAGACCGTCGGCCGCAAGACCGGCGTGCCGCGCGACGACAAGTGGTTCAACAACCTCTTCGTCGCGCGCGGGCTGGAGGGCGTGAAGGCGGCGCCCGGGTACGCCTCGGACGACAACGTGTTTCTCGGCGGGGCGAAGAAGAGCGCGTTCGGCGATAAGCACAGCGCCGTCTCGCCGCTGGACGTCGCGTTCGAGATGACGGACCGTCCGCGCGGCGTCGTCGTCACGTTCCGGCTGAACGGCCTGCCGATGGCGGGCGACCGGCCGTGGGTCGATGCCGACCTCGTCGGCGTCATGCCGACCGTCGGCGCGACCATCGAGGACCGCTTCGGCAAGGCGATTCGCGTCGAGACGGACCTCTTCGGCCGGCGGCGCGACCGGCCCGTCGCCGGGCCCCTGGCGGACCCGGCCGAGGGCGCCAACACCGTCACGTGGTCGCTGGATCGCGGCATGGAGTAGTGCGGCAAGTCTTGCTCCGTCCGGCGGCGCGGCGTATGATGACGGTTGCCATGGGGCCGAGGGGCAAGGAGCCGATCATGCGCAGACTCGTCCGTCTCATTCTACTGCTCGGCGTGCTGCTGGTGGTCACCGTCGGCGTCGCCCTCTATTACGTGGACCGCCTGGCCCGGACCGGCATCGAGCGCGGCGCCGCGTACGCCCTGGGCGTCCAGACGACGGTCGACGATGCGGACGTCGGCCTGCTGGGCGGCACGCTGCAGGTGGAGCAGTTGACCGTCTCGAACCCCGAAGGGTTCACCACGCCGCACCTGGTCCGCGTCCGGATGGTGGACCTGGGCGTCGAGATCGGCACGCTGCGGGAGGAAACGATCCGCGTACGCCGTTTCGAACTGGACGGCGTGGACCTGCACGTGGAGCAGCAGATCGGGCGGAGCAACGTCTCGACCGTCCTCGAACATATCCAGGACCGGGCGAGCAAGGACGAACCCGCCGAACCCGGCGGCCGGAAGGTCCAGGTCGACCGCATCGTCGTCCGGAACGTCACCGCTCATATCCAGGTGCTTCCGGTGGGCGGGAAGGCGACGACCGTCGACGTGGAGGTGCCGGAGATTATCCTGGAGGACGTGAGCAGCGACGACCCGCAAGGCCTGGCGGTGGCGGAACTGACGCGCCGCATCCTCCCCGCCATCCTGAAGGCGGTTATCGAGAAGGGTCGCGGCCGGGTGCCGGGGATGGATTTCGACGCCCTGGCCGGCCAACTCAACGAGACGACCGCCGCCCTCGGTCAGGGGGCCCGCGACCTCATCGACCAGGCGGGGAAGAATATCGGCGGCGCGCTCGAAGACATCCTCAAGAAACCCGGCGGCGAGGAAGGCGACACAAAGGACGGCGGGACCCTGCTCGACGGCCTGTTCAAACAGGATGACGATCAGTAGCGGACCGCCGCCCCCCCATCGCAACCGGACGTCAACCGCATCGGAGCCCTCCATGCCCCTGACCGCCAACGGCCGGGCCACCGGCATCGGCAGCCTGCCGCACCACGACGTGGGTGCCGCCCTTGACGCGGTGTTCCGCGACTGCCCGGACCTGCCCTACTGGCCGCAACTGCCGACCGTCTCGCGGGCCGAGGGGATGAACGAGCAGGCCGCCGTCGGCCTGCCGGGCCTGCACATGGAGGAGGGTCGCCTCCGCCTCGTCCAGGACGAGGCGTTCTACGAGGGCGTGGAGCAACTGCTGGCGGCGTCGGAGGCGGACGACGCCTCGTACGCGGCCCTGCCGGCCGAGGCGGCCGCCGCCTTCGAACCGTTCCTGGAGGAGGTCCGCCGGCGCGGATGCCCCGAGGCCAAGGGCCAGATCGCCGGGCCCGTCACCGTGGGCATGAACATCAAGGGCGAGGACGGCAACCCCATCCTCTACAACGCCGACCTGCGCGAGGTGCTCACGCGGTTCCTCCGCCTGCGGGTCCGCTGGCAGGCCGAACGCATCGCCGAGACGGGCGCCCGGCCCGTCGTCTTCGTCGACGAACCGTTCCTCGCCTCGTTCGGCACGCCGTTCTTCGGGTGGGAGAAGGCGAAGGTCCAGGAGACGCTGGCGGCCGTCACGGCCGGGGCCGAGACCACCGGTTCGCACTGCTGCTCGAACACCGAGTGGAGCATCTTCCTCGGCGGGCCCGTGCAGGCGGTCTCGTTCGACGCGTATGAGTTTGCCGATAACTTCCTCGTCTACCGCGACGACCTGCGGGCGTTCCTGGACGGCGGCGGGACCATCGTCTGGGGCATCGTGCCGACCGACCCGGACGCCGTCGCCGCCGCCACGGTCGAGTCGCTGCACGAGGCGATGCTCGGGCACCTGGCAAAGGTCGAGGCGCTCGGTTACGCGCGCGAGCAGGTCGTCCGGCAGAGCCTCGTGACGCCGGCCTGCGGCCTGGGGACCCGGCCGCTCGCGACGGCGGAGCGGGCGTTCCGCCTGACCCGCGACCTGGCCGAGCGGCTCCGGGGCGAATGCCTCGGCGCCTAGCACTACAACGCTAACTCGTGCGCGGCGGGTCTCCGCACCCGCCGCGCAGCCCCAAAAACACCCTTTCGAGCGAGGTGGGTGCGGAGACCACCGCGCAAAATGCGGACTTAGCGTTGTAGTGCTGGCGAGGGACACCCGGCGACTCGGTTTCATCGCCGAGCCCGCAGAGAACGCAGAGACAGGCGGAGAAGCAAGAAACGGCAGGAAACCAGGAAACGACGAAAAGGCAAAGCGCGGTCATGCCGAGGTCCAACGGGCCGAAGCATCTCGCCGGGGTCGTTGCCGTGGCCCTTAGCCTTTTCCCCTGCTTCTGCTGTTCTCTGTTGTCCGCTGCATCCTCTGCAACCGCCGCGTTAAGAACAGAGCCAAGGGAAAGCCATGACCCAGCCGCCCGAAGGGCCCGTCCAGGGCGAGGTTTTGCCGCCCGACGGACCGGCCGGCACGAACAGCCTGGCGGTGGTCAGCCTCGTGATGGGCGTCTTGGGCATCGTGCTGGCGGCGGCGTCCATCCTGCTCACGTTCGTCTGCTGCGGCGGATTCCCCTTGGTGGGGCTGAGCCTGGTCCTCGGCATCGCCGCCGCCATCTGTGGGCACCTGGCCCTGAGGCAGGTGAGCGAGACGGGTGAGCAGGGCCGCGGCCTTGCCCTCGCCGGGCTCGTGACCGGCTACGCGGGCGTGGGGCTGAGCGTGGTCGTCATCTTCGTGATGCTGCTGGGCCTGGGCCTGTTCGCCGTCTTCGCCGCCGCCGGCCAGGCAAAGGGACATTGACGTGACCGACTCTCGCCATGATGCTTTGGCGCGGCGGGGACGGAGATCCGCCGCGATCGTCAAGCGAGCGGCGCTGCTGGCTATGACGGCAATCGGCACGCTGCTCGCGGCCGGCTGCGGCAATCACCACGCGGGCCGGGCAGAGGAAACGGCGTCAGAGCCGTGCCTCACCGCGCCATGCACGCACCGCCCCGACGCCGCCGGAGCAGACGTGCCCCGCTTTGCGGCCGGCTCCCCGTTCGACACGGAGTACCGGCCGCCCGTCGTCCGCGACGGCAAGCAGATGTGGGCGAAGTCGTGCCTGTACGAGGAGGCGCCGGCCCTGGTCGTGGAGGAGTGGCTCAGCGAGAAGCCGGAGACGGCCGGCACGTACGTCCTGGTGGAGTTCTGGGCCACCTGGTGCCCGCCGTGCCGGGAGTCCATTCACCTGCTGAACCGCCTGCACGCGCGGTTCGCCGGCGAACTCGTCGTCATCGGCATCTCGGACGAGGCGGCCGAGGCCGTCCGGGCTCTCGAGAAACCCGAGATCGAGTATTACAGTGCCATCGATACGCAGGCCCGGATGAAGGAGGCGCTGGGGGTCTTCGGCATCCCGCACGTCATCCTCATCGAGCCCGGCGGGTACGTGGTGTGGGAAGGCTTCCCGCTGCTCGAAGGGTACGAACTCACGGAAGCGAAGGTCGAGAAGATCCTGGCCGTCGGGCGGTCGGGCTCTAACGCAGAGGACGCCGAGAACGCAGAGGACAGATAGAGAACGGCAAAGACAAGGACGGCGGGAAGAATGGTAAGCGGCAGCAAGGATTGTAAACGGCGGGAAGGATAAAAACGCATTGGCGGACAAGCCGCCATTGGCAGCCGGGGCGACGGTCCCTGCCGAGTACGCCTTCGTTACTGCGTTACTTCGTCACTTCGTTACTGCCTCAGAAGCCAGCCGCGGCACGCCGCGGCCTACGTGTCCACCTCGGATGCGCCCGGGCCGCGGCACGCCGCGGCCT
>CAZNYC010000053.1:2089-25922 GCA_964577175.1 uncultured Anaerolineales bacterium | reverse complement strand
GCCACACAGGCAGCATAGTCGACCTCCCGGCCGGACAAGACCGGCCGGGCCACACGGAAAGAACCCCGGCGATGCCCGACGACACCGGCTACGTCGACCTCCAGGTCAACGGCTACGGCGGCGTGGACTTCAGCGACGACGCGCTCACGCCGGACGCCCTCCACGCCGCCTGCGAGCGGTTGGAGGCCGACGGCGTGGCACACGTCTTAGCCACGATCACCACGGACCGCTTCGACGCGATGCGGGCGCGCCTCGCGCGCCTGGCGGACCTGCGCGAGCGGGACGACCTCGCCCGCCGCCTCATCGCCGGTATCCACATCGAGGGGCCGTTCATCAGCCCCGACAAAGGGTACCGCGGCGCGCATCCGGCCGAGCACATCCGCCCGCCCGACGCGGACGAGATGAATCGCCTCCTCGACGCCGCCGGGGGCCTTACGCGCCTCGTCACCCTCGCGCCCGAGCACGACGAGGGCTTTCGCGTCATCCGCCTGCTCGCCGAGCGCGGCATCGTGGCGAGCGCCGGCCACTGCAACCCGTCGCTCGAGACGCTGCGGGCGGCCTCGGACGCCGGCGTCTCGATGTTCACGCACCTCTCGAACGGGTGTGCGGCCCTGGTGCCGCGGCACGACAACATCATCGAGCGGGCCCTCTCGCTGCGCGAGCGCCTGTGGCTGTGCTTCATCGCCGACGGCGAGCACGTGCCGTTCTTCACCCTGGGCAACTGGCTGCGGGCGGCGGGCCTGGACCGGGCGTGCGTGGTGACCGACGCCGTCTCCCCCGCCGGCTTCGGGCCGGGCACGTATCGGCATAAACGGTTCGAGATCCGCGTGACCGACGGCGACGCCGCCCGCCTGCCGGACGGCTCCCTCGTGGGCGGGGCCATCTCGATGCGCCGCGCCGCGAAGAACCTCGTGGAGCACGTCGGCCTCTCGCCCGACGACGCCCGCCGCCTGACCGTCACGAATCCCAGGAAGGCGATTGGGCTGGGCGCTGCGTGACGCGGAACCCGCAGAGGTGCCAGGCACCTTTCGGTGTCGTTAAGGCTGCCTGGCCCCCTTACCCTGCCCTCTCCCGCCAGGGAAGAGGGTGTTGTCACAGCCGCTGAACGTTTTCGCTTTAGCGCCCGGAACCCCTTAAGTCGATTCGCCGGACGGGCCGATAGGTGTGTCGGGACGCAGCCGGCGGCCCTTGCCGCGTTATGCATTCCGCGCCACTGCCGGCCGTTCCTCGGTCCCTTGTGCACCGGTGTCCGACGGCACCCAACCCCTGGGGTGCGGTCGCATGAGTCGGACGCCTCCCGCAGCCGCCACCGCGCGGACGCTTTGCGCCGGACGCACGAGGACCAGGCCGTGGCCCACCGAACGCACAACACCCTGCCGCTGCCGGAACTCCTCTTCTGCCTGCTCATCCTGGGACTGGTGGCGGCGGTGGCGATCCCGCCGATGGTCTACTCCCGCGACACACGGGCCGCCGAGTGCCGCGCCAACGTCCGCCTCCTCCAGCGCAAGATCCAGGACTGGGCCGACGCCCACCAGGGATGGCCCCCCGCCGACCACGAGACGTTTCGCACGCTCGTCGAGGCGGACCCGGACCTGCGCGGCCATCTGCCGACGTGCCCGTACGGACGCCCGTACGTCTACGACGCCGCCGCCGGCCGCATCGTTCCGCACCGGCACTGAGGGTTGTCGATGCAGCCCGACGCCGGCTACGGTCGCCGCAGCCGGCCGAAGCCAGAGGGTGATTCGGATAGGCTCTAAGGCCATGCGTCGACGCCAAAGGAACTGAAGACGGGATCGGACAGTCAAAAAAGCAAGCGCGGTTCGGGTGAGGGGTTTCCCGGCCGCGTAACAAGGGGCGGGGCCCGCCAAGGGGTACCCCGCTCCTTCTTTTTGACGGCGAGTAACGCAGTGACGGAGTGACGAAGTAACGGAGGCGGCATCGAGCGGTCGGCTGCCGTTGAAGCCGCGGCCGGCCCACCAACGGCCTGCGTTACTCCGTTACTTCGTTACTGCGTCACTGGCCTTTCGCCATTCTCCGAATCGCCTTGACGCCGATGTCCGTCCGCCAGTGGGCGCGGTGGAACTTGATGCGCCGGACGGCCTCGTAGGCGCGGTCGCGGGCGTCGGAGATGTCGTCCCCGAGGGCCGTCACGCCCAGCACCCGCCCGCCGGCGGTCACGATCTTCTCGCCCTCCTGCCGCGTGCCGGCGTGGAAGACGACGACGTCGTCCGTCCGGCCGGCGGCGTCGAGGCCCGTAATCTCCTTGCCCTTCTCGTACGGGCCGGGGTATCCGCCGGACGCCATGACGACGCACACGGCCGGCCGCGGGTCCCAGTCCAGGGTGACCTCGTCCAGGCGGTCGTCGAGGACGGCCTCGATGGCCTCCACCAGGTCGCTCCGCAGGCGCACCATGAGCGGCTGCGTCTCGGGGTCGCCGAAGCGGCAGTTGAACTCCAGCACCTTCGCCCCGCCCGGCGTGACCATGATGCCGGCGTACAGGACGCCCTTGTACGGCGCCCCCGCCGTCTTCATGCCGTGGACCATCGGCACGAGGACGTCGCGGTCCACCTGTCGGCTGATCTTCTCCGTGACGACCGGCGCCGGGCTGTACGCGCCCATGCCGCCCGTGTTGGGCCCCTCGTCGCCGTCGAAGACGGGCTTGTGGTCCTGACTGGATTCCAATGTGTAGATGTTATTGCGATCGACGAGGGCCAGGATGGACGCCTCCTCGCCCGATAGGCGTTCCTCGATGACCACGGTCTCGCCGGCCTCGCCGAACGCCTGGTCGGTCATGATCGCCTTGACGGCCTCGCGGGCCTCGTCCTGGGTGCGGCAGACGAAGACGCCCTTGCCGGCGGCCAGGCCGGACGCCTTCACGACGAGGGGCTCCTCGTGGTTGTCGATGTACCGGCGGGCCTCCGACGCCGAGGTGAACGCCCGGTACTCCGCCGTCGGGACGGCCGAGCCGTGCATCACGTCCTTGCACCAGGCCTTGGAACCTTCGACCTGGGCGGCCGCCTGCGTCGGGCCGAAGACGCGGAGGCCGTCGGCCTCGAACCGGTCCACGATGCCCGCCACGAGCGGCGCCTCCGGCCCGACGACCGTGAGGTCGATGGCCTCCTCGCGCCCGAAGCGGGCCAGGGCGTCGACGTCGTCGGCCCCGACGGCCACGCACTCGCCCACCTGGGCGATGCCGGGGTTCCCCGGAGCCGCGTAGAGTTTGCTGCAGCGCTTGGACTGGGCGAGTTTCCAGGCGAGGGCGTGTTCCCGCCCCCCGCCGCCGACGACGAGAATCTTCATGGTCGAATCCTCTTTGCTGAGGCGTCTGGTGGTTGCGTGCAGCGCGGCGGGTCTCCGCCCCCCCCCGCGCAATTGTGCCACGGCCGGTCTTGCCGGCCGTGCGCCCTGCAGGCGCTGATCACGGCGGGACAAGGCCCGCCGTGGCACATGCCGTTCGAGCCGGCCGCGGGAGCGGCCGGACATCGCCATCCGGCATGGTCGCTCCGCGCGCCACTCCGCGCGCGGCGGCATTCTAGCCCGCCGGGCAGGGGGCTTCAACGGTATTGCGGCCCGCTGCGGTTGCGGGAGCATTTCGCGAGGTGGGTCTGCGTACCCACCGCGCCCCGAAGAAGCATGCCGGTAGCGCGGCGGGTGCGGAGACCCGCCGCGCACGAGTCCCGCCCCGCCGTCGCCTTGACCTCTGCGCCGTACGCTGGTAAAAGACAGGGTGTCGCGGACGCCGCCGCGGCTCCGTGCGAAAGGGAGGTCCGCATGCCTCATGCCTTCACCCGCCGCGACCTGATGCGTGTCCTGAGCGCCGCCGGCCTCGGCGCCGCCGTCTCGAGCACCCGCGTCCCCGAAGCCATCGGCGACCCCGCCTTGCCGAAGGCCCGCGAGCGCCAGCCCATCGAGCCGACCACCGTGCCGCATCCGGCCGCTCGCCTTTCCGGCGGTAAGGTGATTCAGCCCGAGCGGACGCTGCCCGTCCTGCACGAGGCGGACGTCCTCGTCGCCGGCGGCGGGGCGGCCGGGTTCGCCGCCGCCGTCGCCGCGGCGCGGGCGGGGGCGCGCACGGCCATCGTCGAGCGGTACGGCTACTTCGGCGGCCTCTGGACGGGCGGCCTGGTGCTGCTCGTCATCAGCACCCACGGTCGCGTGGGCGAGAAGCGGATCCAGGTTGTCCGCGGCATCGGCGACGAACTCCTTCGGCGCCTCAGCCGCCTCGACCGCGGCGTCATCAACTACGGGCCCGACCGCATCAACCCCACGAGCGACGCCGAGGCCACCAAGTACATGATGGACGAGATGACCCGCGAGGCCGGCGTCACGGTGCTCCTCCACTGCTGGGCCGTCGACGCCGTCATGGACGGGCGCGAGGTCCGCGGTGCGGTGGTCGAGAGCAAGGAGGGGCGGCAGGCGGTCCTGGCGAAAGTGGTCGTCGACGCCACCGGCGACGGCGACGTCTTCGCCGCCGCGGGGGCCGAGCACGAGCAGAGGCTGCACGCCATCGGCCTGGTCCACCTCCTGGGCAACGTGGACCGCGTGGACGGCGAGGAACTGAAGAAACTCGGCGTCAAGAACCCCCGCCGAGCCCTCGGCGCCCCGACGCCGCACCCGAGCGTCCGCTGGGTGAACCTGCGCGGCCCGAGCACGGACGGCCTGGACGTCGAAACCCTCAGCCGCCTCGAATTGGACCACCGCCGAAGCATCTGGAAACGGGTTCAAACCCTGCGGGAACGGACCGGCGAGGACGACCTCGTCCTCCTCCAGGTGGCCCCGCAACTGGGCGTGCGGACCACCCGGCTCCTGGCCGGCACCCACTGCCTGACCTACGCCGAGACGCGGGAGCCGAAACAGTTCCCGGACGTCGTCGCCGTCGGCGGGGCCCAGGGCGGCAATCACGCCCCGTGGCCGATTCCGTACGGCGTCCTCGTGCCGAAGCAGTTGGACGGGCTCCTGGCCGCCGGACGGTGCGTGTCGATGGGCGACCGCCTCATCGAGGACATGCGCCTCATCGGCTCGTGCCTGACGACCGGCCACGCGGCCGGGGCGGCGGCGGCGCTGGCGGCCCGAAACGGCTGCCGGCCGCGCGACGTCGACGTGCCGGCCCTCCAGAAACTGCTCAAAGACCAGGATGCGTATCTTGGCGGCGAAGCCTGAGAGTCGATTCCCGCGCGGCGGGCCTCCCGGCCCGCCGCGCAATTGTGCCACGGCCGGTCTTGTCCGGCCGTGCGTGGCGCCGGGTGGCATGGCCACATTTATTGAGCGAAGCAAAAGTAATGTCCTCGCCGCGCCAGGCTGTCATTCTGAGGCTCCGCTTGCGGAGCCGAAGAATCTCGCCGCGGGAGCAGCATCGAGGCGAGATTCTTCGTCGCGGCTTCGCCGCTCCTCAGAATGACAACCCCGGACGTTACTTTTACCTGGGTCAATAGTCGCCGGCCCCGCCAACGACGGCGGGTGAACTTGGCCGGCGCGTGCCGTTCGAATCGCGGTGGGCAAGACTGCCCGCCGCGCGGAATACCTGGCGAGCACCTGCGTCGGAGCGATGGATGACGGGTGAGCCGAAACGCGGTCCGACGCGGTCCCGCCTGCGGACGGCCGTGCGGTGGACCGTTCTGGCCGCTTTCGCCGTGGCGGCGGCGGGCCTGCTTCCGTGGGACGGCGTCCTGGCCGCCGTGCCGGCGGCGAGCCCGTTCGTGGCGGCCTCCTCGGCCCTGGCCACGCGGGCGGTGGGCGTCCTGTCGCTCGCGGCGGCGCCCGTGCTGGTGCTCGCGCTCCTGAAGCGGCGATGGTTCTGCCGGTGGGCGTGCCCGGTGGGTCTCGTATCCGAGACGCTTGGCCGGTTGCGAGGTCGACTGCAGAGGCGGCCGCACGCCCGGATGAGTACGGAAACGGAGCGCGGTGGGTCTCCGCACCCACCGCGCGACCTCGGTGATTCGCAGAATAGCACGGCGGGTACGGAGACCCGCCGCGCACCGACGCGCCGCGCGTCCCGCTCTCGCGGCCCGCGCCTCGCCCGGTGGCCGGCCGTGGGCCAGTGGATCCTGCTCGTCACGCTCGGCGGGGCATGCGTCGGGTACCCGATGCTCGTGTGGCTGGACCCGCTGGGGATGTTCACCGCGGCTGTCGGGGCGTGGTTCCGGCCGGTCGGGCGGGTGACGCTTCTCGCGACGGCGCCCCTGGCGGCGGTGCTGGTGGTCAGCGTGTTGGTGCCCGGGGCGTGGTGCGGCCGTCTGTGCCCGCTCGGCGGGATGCAGGACCTCCTCGCGCTGCCCGCGCGATGGCTCCGCCGGCGCGGGGACGCCAAGGCGAGGCCCGCTGCCACGGTCTCCAACGAGGCGGCCGAAGCCGCGCCGCTGCGCGACGGCGGCCGTGCCGTCGGACGGCGCTTCCTTCTGGGCGCCGGCGTCGGCGGGGCGGCCGCCCTCGTCACCGGGGCCGCCGGCCGCGGACAGGCGCCGCCCGTCCGTCCGCCCGGCGCCGCCGATGAAACCCGGTTCGTCGGCCTGTGCATCCGCTGCGGCAACTGCGTGCGGGCGTGCCCGACGGGAATTCTGAAACCCGACCTCGGCCGTGGGGGCCTCGCCGGCTTCATGACGCCGCGGGCCGAGTTCCGCGACGGATGGTGCCGCGAGGACTGCAACGCCTGCGGCCGGGTGTGTCCGAGCGGGGCGATTGCGGCCCTTTCCCTGGAGATGAAGCGGCAGCGGACGATCGGCATCGCCGAGGTCGAGGTGGAGAAGTGCGTGCTCGCGGGCGGGCAGGAGTGCGGCGTCTGCGTCTCGGCCTGCCCGTACGAGGCGGTCGAGGTGGTTGCGCCGGAGGAGGCGTTTCCGGCGTACCCGTATCCGCGGGTCAACGCCGGGTGGTGCGTCGGGTGCGGGGCGTGCGAGTACGAGTGCCCGACGGCCCCGCCGCGGGCCATCCGCGTCCGGCCGGATGCGGGGACACTCGGCGACCGGGTGTGAAACCATGTGCTCCCTCTGCCTCGACGGGAGAGGGAGGTAAAACAGTCGTTTAGCCGCGACCCCACGGCGCGGGGGGCAAGACGGCCCACCGCGCTCCTGAACCGCGAAACGGAGGTCTCACCATGCGATGGACGATACAACGGATGGCGATGGCATGCCTGGCCCTGACCGTGGCCGCAGGCGCGTGTTCCGCCGCGTACAAGCAGGTACACCGGGACCTGGTCACGGACCTCACGGTGGCCCGGGTGCAGAAGGCAGCCGCCGAGGCCGAAAAGTTCCTGGACCGGCATCCGGACGACGCCGAGTCGCACTTCATTCTGGCCGTTGCGCACGCCCAGCGGAAGGACCTCGACCAGGCGATGGGCCACGTGAAGAAGGCGGTCGAGGCCGGCCTGCCCGTCGAACGGTTCCTTGCCGGCCCGCGCGGGCTCCTCGCGCCGCTCGTCGAGAGCGAGGCGTTCCAGGCGTTGGCGAAAGGGAAAGCGTCACCGCTCGTGCACGGCCCGATGGTCGGGAGCGTCACGGACACCTCGGCCCGTTTCTGGGTCCGCACGGCCCAGGAGGCGGACGTCGCGATCCATCTGCGTCCGGCGGCCGGGGCAGGGGACGCCAGGCCCGCCGTCGCCAAAGGCCGCACGAAGGCCGGCGACGACTTCACCGCGGTCCTTGAGGTGGCGGGCCTCGAGGCGAATATGCCCTATGCGTACACGGCGCATGTGGGCGGGCGCGAGGTGCCGACCCCGGCGTCCACGTTCCGCACGTTCCCGAAGGCCGGCTCGCCCGCGACGTTCAAGATCGTCTTCGGCGGCGGGGCGGGGTACACGCCCAAACACGAACACATCTGGAACACCATCGCCGCCCGCAAGCCCCTCGCCCTGCTGATGCTCGGCGACAACGTCTACATCGACACGCCCAAGGTCCGCCAGACCCAGCGGTACTGCTACTATCGCCGGCAGTCGCGGCCGGAGTGGGCCCGGCTCGTGGCCCAGACCGCCGTCTTCTCCATCTACGACGACCACGACTTCGGCACGAACGACTGTAACCCCGGGCCCCACATCGAGGAACCCCCGTGGAAACGCGAGGTGTGGGAGGTCTACACGCAGAACTTCGTGAACCCGTCCTACGGCGGCGGGCCGGAGCAGCCGGGGTGCTGGTATACGTTCTCCATCGGCGACGTCGATTTCTTCATGCTCGACTGCCGGTACTACCGGACCCGCAAGAGCGACCCGCCCACCATGCTCGGGCCCGTCCAGAAGGCGTGGCTCAAGCGCGAACTCGCGACATCGAAGGGCACCTTCAAGGTCCTCGCCTCCGCCGTGCCGTGGGCGTACGGGTCCAAGCCCGGCTCGAACGATCCGTGGCAGGGGTACAAGGAGGAGCGGAAGGAACTGTTCGATTGCCTCGCCGCCGAGAAGGCCGACGGCGTCCTTCTCATCTCCGCCGACCGCCACCGCAGCGATTACTGGAAAATCGAGCGGCCCGGCGCCTACGACCTCTACGAGTTCGAGAGCAGCCGCCTGACGAACATCCATCGTCACGGCGTCATGAAGGGCAGCATCTACGGGTACAACAAGACGTGCTCCTTCGGCGAACTGGAGTTCGACACGACCGCCGACGACCCCACGGTGACGTACCGGATCATCACGATCGACGGCACGGTGGACCATACGTTCGCGGTGAAGCGGAGCGCGCTCACGCACGGGCGGTGATGAAGGGCATGTCATTCGGAGGCCTCGCTTGCGAGTCCGAAGAATCTCGCCGTGCGAACAGCCAAAACGGCAACGGCCACGGCGAGATTCTTGGTCGCGGCTCGGCCGCTCCTCAGAATGACAACCATGCGAGGAGTGTTTCGCCGGATGAAAACCGGCGCGGCGGGTCGGGAGACCCGCCGCGCGGGACATGGCGGACTTGCCCGCCGCGTGCCGTGCAGGCGCCGAAACCGTTTCCGCCCGGCTCGCGGCCGGACGGCGCGGTATAATCCACGGGACGGCACCACACACGAAAGGAGAGCCGGATGGAAAAACGGAGGCAGGTGAGCGTGGCGATGGAGAACACCCCCGGCCAGTTGGGCCGCGTCTGCCGTGTCCTGGCCCAGGCCGATGTGAATATACGTGGCATCTGTGTGGCCGACGCGTCCGACGTGTCGGTGATTCGTCTGCTGGTCAGCGATACCCCCGCCGCCGAGCAGGCCCTGCGCCAGGCGGGTTTCACGTTCTCCACCCAGGACGTGATCCTGGTCGAACTGGACGACCGCCCCGGGGCGCTGGAGGACGTGGCCCTCCGTCTCGGCCAGGCCGGCGTCAACCTGCTGTACCTGTACGGGGCGGCCAACGGGGCCGAGGGCCGGGCCCAACTCGTCCTCCGGGTCAGCGACGTCGAGACGGCCGGCCAGATCCTGAACGACTGATGGCTTCGCCACCCCCAACGCGTGGCCGTCGGCGGTCCGGTCCGGGCAAGTGGCCGGCCGGCGACCTGGCCCGCCTCCTCGCCGCCTATGCCGCGCCGCATTCCGAGGAGGTGCCCGTCGGGCCGGGCGTCGGCATCGACGCCGCGGTCGTCCGCCTCGGCGGGACGGACCTCGTGGTGGCCAGCGACCCGGTCACCTTCGCGGCCGACCGCATCGGCGCCTACGCCGTCACCGTGAACGCGAACGACGTGGCGGTGTGCGGGGCCCGGCCGCGGTTCTTCTCGGCCACGCTCCTGCTGCCGGTCGATGCGGCGGAGGACCTGGTGGAGACGGTCTTCGCGGATCTCTCGGACGCCTGCCGCCGGCTCGGCGTCGCCCTCGTGGGCGGGCACACCGAGTGCACGGCCGGCCTCGACCGGCCGGTCCTGGCCGGCACCATGCTCGGCGACCTCGAAGGCCGCCGCCCCCTGACGAGCGCCGGTGCCCGCCCCGGCGACGCCGCCGTCCTGACGGGCGGGGCGGCGATTGAGGCCACCGCCCTCATCGCCCGGGAGAAGGGCGACGCCCTCGCCGACACCGTCGACGCCCACGTCCTCGAACGCGCGCGGAACTTTCTCTCCGATCCCGGTATCAGTGTGTTGGAGGCGGCCTGCGCGGCCCGCGACGCCGGCGCCCGCGCCCTGCACGACGTGACGGAGGGCGGCGTCCTGGCCGGCCTCTGGGAAATGGCCGAGGCCGCCGGCCTGGGGTTGGACGCCGACGCCGGCACGATCCCCGTCCGCGACGAGACGCGCGCGGTGTGCGACGCCGTCGGCATCGACCCGCTCGAGGCGATCGGCAGCGGGGCGCTCGTGGCGGCCGTAGCGGAGGCGGAGGCCGAGGCACTGGTCGGCGCGCTGGCGGAGGCGGGGATCGAGGCCGCACGCGTCGGGACGTTCGGCTCGGAAGGCGGCCAGCGGCGGCTCACCCGCGACGGGCGGACGGAACCGCTCGTCCCGCCCGACCGCGACGCCATCGCCGCCCTGTACGAGTGAGGGCCCGACGGGTCTGTGCCACGGCCGGTCTTGTCCGGCCGTGCATCATGCGGCCCGCGAGCGCGGCGGGCAGTCTTGCCCGCCGCGCAAACG
The DNA here is from genome assembly GCA_964577175.1 of uncultured Anaerolineales bacterium. Classification (GTDB taxonomy): domain Bacteria; phylum Planctomycetota; class Phycisphaerae; order FEN-1346; family FEN-1346; genus BS750m-G62. The sequence continues at coordinate 15,420 of CAZNYC010000053.1, read as the reverse complement.
CGAAAGTGTTTGTTCGGGCGCGGAGGGCCGCAAAGGCCGCCGCGCGAGATATCGCCGAATCTGATTCAAGGGAGGTCCCATGTCTGCCCCACACCCGACGCTGTCCCGCCGTGACTTTCTCCACACCCTGGCCGGCGCAGCCGCGGCCGCGCCGCTGGCCGGCTGCGGCCTGAGCCGCGAGGCCGGCCCCGACGCCCGGCCGCCCAACGTCCTCCTCATCATGACCGACGACCAGGGCTGGGGCGACCTGGGGTGCCACGGCAACGACAAGATCCGCACCCCCACCGTCGACCGCCTGGCGGCCGAGAGCGTCGAGATGACCCGCTTCTACGTCGAGCCCGTCTGCGCGCCCACCCGCGCCTGCCTCATGACGGGACGCTACAAATACCGCACGGGCGTCACGGACACCTACCTCGGCCGGGCCATGATGCACTCAGGCGAGGTGACCGTCGCGGAGGCCCTCGGCCGAGCGGGCTACGCCACGGGCATCTTCGGCAAATGGCACCTGGGCGACAATTACCCGCTCCGACCCATCGACCAGGGGTTCCAGACGGGCGTCTGGCACCTGGGCGGCGGCATGAGCCAGCCCGCGGACCCGCCCGACAGCCGCGGCTACTTCGACGCCGTCTACCAGGTCGACGGCCGCGAGAAACGCATCGACGGCTACTGCACGGACGTCTTCGCGGGGGCGTGCCTGGAGTTCATCGAGGCGCACCGCGACCGGCCGTTCTTCGCCTACCTCTCCACGAACGCCCCCCACACGCCCCTCCAGGTGCCGGAGAAGTACTGGAAGCCGTACAAGGAGGCGGGACTCGACGAGACGACCGCCCGCGTCTACGGCATGGTCGAGAACATCGACGAGAACGTCGGCCGCGTCCTCCAGCGCCTCGACGACCTGGGCCTGGCCGAACGCACCCTCGTCATCTTCATGACCGACAACGGGGCGCAGCAGCGGAACCGGTACAAGGGCGGCCTGCGGGCCGGCAAGGGCACGGTGTACGAGGCGGGCATCCGCGTGCCGTTCTTCGTCCGGTGGCCGGAGCGATTCAAGGGCGGGCGGAAGGTCGACACGCTCGCCGGCCACATCGACGTCATGCCCACGCTGCTGGCGGCGTGCGGCGCGCCGCCCCCGAAGGACCGCAAGATCGACGGCACGAGCCTCCTGCCCCTCTGGACGGGCGAGGCCGGCGACTGGCCGGACCGCACGCTCTTCCTCCAGTGGCACCGCGGCGACGTGCCGCAGATGTACCGCGACGCCGCCGCCGTCGGGCCGCGGTGGAAACTCGTCATGCACCTCAAAGGCGGGGAGCCGCGGTTCGAACTCTACGACCTCCAGGCCGACCCCGGCGAGAAGGACGACGTGGCCGAGGCACACCCGGACGTCGTCCGGCGCCTGAGGTCGGCGTACGAGGCGTGGTTCAAGGACGTCTCGGCGACGCGCGGCTACGACCCGCCGCGCATCCACCTGGGCAGCGAGCACGAGAACCCCGTGCGCCTGTCGCGGCAGGACTGGCGCGGCCCGAAGGCCGGCTGGGGCCGCAAGAGCCTCGGGTACTGGGAGGTCCACGTCGCCCGGCCGGGGACCTACGAGGTGACGTGCCTCTTCGCACCGGCGAAGCAGGAGCGGACGGCCGTCTTTGAACTCGCAGGTGCAAAGCAGGCGGCACAGGTGCCCGCCGGCGAGGGGCGATGCACGTTCGAACCGGTGCGGCTGGAGTCCGGCGACGGCCGCCTCCGGGCCCGCCTGGAGGGCGACGGCGACCCCGTCGGCATGAACTACGTCATTGTGAAACGGACCGGCTGAGCCTGGCGGCGCGCCACAGTTATTGAGGCCGGCAAATCAAATGTGACACGGCTCGCCGGTTGTCATTCTGAGGAGCGGCGCAGTTTACCCGCCGAAGGCGGGCCGCGACGAAGAATCTCGCCCTGGTCTTTGTCGTTTCGCGTTGGCACGGCGAGATTCTTCGTCGGCCTTACGGCCTCCTCAGAATGACGAGTAGGCAGCGGCGTTTTACCGAACCACAGCAGCAAGCGAGGGCCCATGCACACAGCACGAAGTCTGATTGTCCTGTCCGCGCTCGCCGTCGCATCGAGCGCGCTGCACGCCGAAGCGCCCGCCCCCGACCCGCGCAACATCCGCACCGGCCGCGAGATCCCCTCCGAGAATTACGCCGACCAGCCCTACGTCGCCGTCCTGCCCGACGGCGACTGGCTGTGCGTCCTGACCACAGGTCCCGGCCGCGAGGGCGCGCGCGGGCAGCACGTCGTGGCGGCCCGCAGCACGGACCACGGCGGCACGTGGTCGCCGCTCGTGGACATCGAACCGTCCGGGGGGCCGGAGGCCTCCTGGGTCGTGCCGTTCGTCACGCCCTTCGGCCGCGTGTACGCGTTCTACGATTACAACGGCGACCGGGTGCGGACGCTCCGCGGCAAGGCCATCCGGGCCGACATGCTCGGCTGGTACGCCTATCGCTGGAGCGACGACGGCGGCCGCACCTGGTCCGACCGCCGGCGCCTGCCGATGCGCGTCACGGCCTGCGACCGCGGCAACGACTGGGGCGGCAAGGTCCAGATCTTCTGGGGCGTCTCCAAGCCCGTCACGCAGAACGGCCGCGTCTTCTTCGGATTCACGAAAATCGGTAAGTACATGCTGGAGCAGGGCGAGGGCTGGGTCTACCGCTCCGACAACGTCCTCACCGAACGCGACCCGGCGAAGGTCGCCTGGCAACTCTTGCCGGAGGGCGACCACGGCATCCGCCGCGACCGCTTCGGCTCGGTCCAGGAGGAGCACGTCGTCTGCCCGATGGACGCGCCGGGTTCGCTCCTCTGCGTCTACCGCACGACGACCGGCTACGCGTGCCAGTCGCGGAGCACGGACGGCGCGCGGACGTGGTCCGAGCCCCGCCGCATGACGTACACGCCCGGCGGCCGGCCCATCAAGAACCCCCGCGCCAACGTCAAGGCGTGGCGGACCTCCGGCGGCCGGTACCTCCTGTGGTACCACAACCACAGCGGGCGCTCGTTCCAGGGACGCAACCCCGCCTGGCTCGCCGGCGGCGTCGAACGCGACGGCCGCATCCACTGGTCCCAGCCGGAGATCGTCCTCTACGATGCCGACCCCAAGGTCCGCATGTCCTACCCTGATTTGGTGGAACAGGGCGGGCGGTTCTGGATCACCGAGACGCAGAAGACGGTGGCCCGCGTCCACGCCATCGACCGCTCGCTCGTGGACGGCCTGTGGAACCAGTTCGAGAATGGGACCGTGGCAAGCGACGGCCTCGTGCTCGACCTTCCCCCGGAGAAATGCCGGGCCGGCGCGACGGCGCCGATGCCGAACCTGCCGGACCTCTCCGCGGGCGGTGGCTTCTCCCTCGGCGTCTGGCTGCGGCTGGAGCGTCTTGCGGAAGGGCAGACGGTCCTCGATACGCGCGACGGCGAGGGCAGGGGGCTCGCGCTCACGACGACGGCGGCGACGTCGCTCCGCCTCGTCCTCTCAGACGGCACGACGGAGGCCGCGTGGGAGGCCGACCCGGGCGCCCTCTCGGCCGGCAGGTGGCACCACGTGGTCGCCACCGTCGACGGGGGGCCGAAAATCGTCACGTTCGTCGTGGACGGACGCCTGTGCGACGGCGGGGAGGCCCGGCCCTGCGGATGGGGGCGCTTCCCGAATACCTTGGGCCGCCCGGCGGGTTCTGATACAATCCGCATCGCGCCGCGCCTGGACGGCCGTGTCGGACGCGTGCGCGTCTACGACCGGTATCTCCGGACGAGTGAGGCGGTCGGCAACTTCCGGGCAGGACGCTGACCGAAGCCACAACGTCCCGTGCGGCGGGTCTCGGTATCCGCCGCGCGTATGCTCTCAGGATGTCATTCTGAGGCTCCGCTCGCGGGGCCGAAGAATCTCGCCGTGCGGACGGCGTCAAGGCGAGATTCTTCGCCGCGGCTTCGCCGCTCCTCAGAATGACATCTACGCGGTTTGTTGTTTGCACGAGTTTTTCGGCGCGCACCATCCATGCCCGACTGCGAACAAGACGGCCGCCTGACGCCCCCGCCGCCGCCCGAGCCGCGGCTCGTCGGGCCGCAGGTCCTCGGCGCATCGCCCGGCGCGCCGGTCCTGTTCCGGGTGCCGGCGACGGGGGAGCGGCCGATGCGGTTCGCCGCGGCGAATCTGCCTTCCGGCCTCGCGCTCGATGGCGATAGGGGTCACCTGGCGGGCGTCGCTCCGCATGAACCCGGTGACTATGCGGTGCGTCTTGCGGCCGAGAACGCGCGCGGCCGGGCGGGGCGGACGCTCACCCTGCGCGTGGGCGGCCGCATCGCCCTGACGCCTCCCATGGGATGGAACTCCTGGAACTGCTGGGGCAACGCCGTCGACGCCGGCAAGATTCGCGACGCGGCGCGCGGCATGGTGGCGTCGGGCCTGGCGCAGCACGGATGGTCGTACGTCAATATCGACGATTGCTGGCAGGGTTGGCGGGCACCGCCGGAGTACGCCCTCGCCCCGAAGGAGCGCTTTCCGGACATGGCCGCCCTGGCCGGCGAGGTGCACGGGCGCGGCCTGCGGCTGGGCATCTACTCCTCGCCGTGGAAGACCACGTACGCCGGCTACCCGGGCGGGTCGGCCGACACCGACGACGGCCGCGTCACCGAGAAGGCCCACGCCGTGGGTCCCGTGCGCTTCGAGGAGGCCGACGCCCACGGGTTCGCGTCGTGGGGCGTCGATTACCTGAAGTACGACTGGAACCCGATCGACCTCGACCGCGCCCGCGCCATGGGCGAGGCCCTGCGTGCCACCGGCCGCGACATCGTCTACAGCCTCTCGAACAACGCGGATAGGGCGCTGGCGCCGGCCCTCGCCCGCGTGGCGAACTGCTGGCGGACGACGGCCGACATCGCCGACACGTGGGAATCGATCTCCGGTATCGGCTTCGCCCAGGAGCCGTGGCGCCGCTTCGCCGGGCCGGGTCACTGGAACGATCCGGACATGCTCGTCGTCGGCCGCGTGGGTTGGGGTCCGAACCTGCGTCCGACGAACCTGACGCCGAACGAGCAGGTCACGCACATCAGCCTGTGGTGCCTGCTGGCGGCCCCGCTGCTGCTGGGGTGCGATTTGACGAACCTGGACGACTTCACGCTCGGCCTGCTCACCAACGACGAGGTGCTGGCGGTGAACCAGGACCCGCTCGGGCGGCAGGCGGGCCGCGTCCGACGCGACGGACCCGCCGAGGCGTGGGCCAAGCCGATGGCCGACGGCTCCGTCGCCGTCGGCCTCTTCAACCGCGACGACAAAGAGCCGCGCCAGGTCGGCGTCGCGTGGGACGACCTGGCTCTGGCGGGGCCGTGTGCCGTCCGCGACCTCTGGCGGCAGGAGGACCTGGGGACGTTCGACCGCGGCTTCGCCGCGCGCGTCCTGGTGCACGGTGTGGTGCTGGTGCGGTTGACGGCGCGGCGCTGAGTGCCGCGCGGCGGCCCTCCGCACCCGGCGCGTCGACGGCACCAATCGCCATGTGCCACGGCCGGTCTTGTCCGGCCGTGCCCATTTGCGCGGTGGGTCTCCGCACCTACCGCGCTTGAAACGGCCGTTTCAGGGCTGCGCGGCGGGTGCGGAGACCCGCCGCGCACAAGTTAGCGTTGTAGGGTTAGGTCGTCGGGAACTGGTCCCGCCGCGTAAGCGGCGGGGTATCTCCATCCGAAGCGCATCCCGGAAAAGGAAGAAGCGATGACCCGCCTCGCCTTCAGCACGAACGCGTACACGAAGCATCGCCTGTCGGAGGCGGTGGAGGGCATCGCCGCCGCCGGCTACCGGGCGGTCGAGATCCTGGCGGACCATCCGCACGCCTACCCGCCCACGTTCAGCGAGCACGAGGCGAAGCGGCTGGGCGAGCGGCTGGGCGCCCTCGGCCTGGACCCCGTGGCCGTCAACGCCAACACGGCCATGGCGTACTTCGACCCGCTGCCGGAGGCCCTGACGTTCGAGCCGAGCCTCATCGCCCCGGACCCGCAGCATCGCGACGACCGCATCCGCATCTACCGTGAGGCGATGACCCTGGCGAACCACCTCGGGGCGCCCGTCGTCACGATTACGGGCGGGCAGCCGACCTCCGACGAGCCGGCCGACGTGCTCCGCGACCGCCTGCTCGAGGGGCTGGAGCAGGTGGTCCGGGCGGCGGACATGGCCGGCGTGGACCTGGCCCTGGAGCCGGAGCCCGGCCAGTTCATCGAGACCGCCGCCGCCGTCCGCGACGTGCTGGAGGCGATCGACCACCCCCGCCTGGGGGCGAACGTGGATGTCGGCCACGCATGGTGCGCCGGGGACGACCCCGCCGAGGCGATCCGCCTGCTCGGGCGCCGCGTCAAGCACCTGCACCTGGAGGACATCAAGGACCGCGAGCACTACCACCTGATTCCGGGGGAGGGGGGCGAGATCGACTTCCCGGCCATCCGCGAGGCCCTCGACGCCATCGGTTACGAGGGCGCCGCCGCCGTCGAACTCTACACGTATGCCGATGAACCGGACCGGGCGGCCATCGAGTCGTGCCGGGTGCTGGCGCCGATTTTCGGCGAGTGAGGGGGGGGAAGCACCCTGGCGGACAAGCCGCCAGTGGCCCCCGGCGCTGTACGAACCCGCCGCGCAAGAGACGGGACGGCTCGGGTTCGGCGCTTCGTGCCTACGCCGTCGCGATTTCGTCGCGGCCGTCCGCCTTGGCCTGGTACAGGGCTTGGTCCACGCGCCGGATGAGCGAGTCGGGCGTGTCGTTCGGCGTGTACGCCGTCACGCCGATCGAGAGGGTCGTGGGGATTTCGGTCTGCTCCACGCGGGTGGGCCGCTCATGACACCGGCCCCGGAGACGGCGGGCCAACTGTTCGGCCTGCCGGCTGCCCGTGTCGGGGAGGATGACGAGGAACTCGTCGCCGGCCCATCGGCCGGGCACGTCCACGCTGCGGACCGCCTCCAGCAGGATGGCGGCCAGGTTCTGCAGGACCGCGTCGCCGGCGGGGTGCCCGAGGCGGTCGTTCACGTCCTTCATGTCGTCCACGTCGGTCATGAGGACCGCCAGCGACGACCCGTACCGCTGGGCGCGGTCGACCTCGCGGGCGAGGGTCTCCTCCAGGGCCCGCCGGTTGGCCAGGCCGGTCAGCGGGTCGCTCTTGGCCCGGTGTTCCATTTCGCGGAACAGTTCCACGTTGTAGATGCTGGCGCCGATGAGTTCAGCCACCTGCTCGATGATGGGCAGATCGATTTCCGGGTCGAACGTGGCGCCGTGCTTCTTCTCGGCCAGATTCAGGACACCGCACACCCGCCCGCTGCCTTTCAGGGGGACGATGATGCACGACTCCGACTCGTACCGTTCCTCGTACGGGCGGTCGATGACGAGGCCGCTTTCCTTCTGAAAGGTCTTGAATTGTCCGACGAGCAGCAGTTCGCCTCGCCGGACGGCGTGGGCCATGGGGGTGTTGGGGTTGGCGGCCAGTTCCACCCGCTCGGCGATGGGCGTCTCGTGCGAATGGTCCTGCAGGACGAGCCGGTCGTCCAGCGAGTCGTAGAAGTAGAGGCTGGCGCGGCGGGCGTCCACGATCTCGGGCAGTTCGTGGACGGCCGCATGGACGATCCGGTCCAGGTCCAGCGAGTTGATCCGGTGCGACAGGCGCGCCAGCGCATGAATGCGGTCCATCGCCCGGTTCAGCCGGCCGCGTTCCTCCTCCAGCGCGCCGGAGGCCTGCTCGGCGTCGGCCAGGCGGGCGGAGAGACGGCTGTGCTGCTCGGCCAGGTCGTCGACGCGGCGGCCCAGCCGTTCGAGGGCGGCCGTCCGCTGGATGTTGCGGGCCCAGTCGGCCGTCCGGCGGGTGAGGATGGACGCCGTCGCGGGCGTGACGAGAAGGTCGTACGCCCCCTGGAGCCATGCCCCGCGCAGACGCTCGATGGCGGCGGCCGGACCCGTCCACACGCACCGGTGCAGGTGGGCGTCGATGGCGTCGGCAAGGTCGGGCCCGGCGTCGGCTGCGACGCCCGCGTCCAGAAGGACCAGCGACGGTTCGTCGTCCGCAAAGGCCTCCGGCGCCGCCGACGGGAGATGCTCCAGGCGGAAACCGGGCGGCAGGTGGGCGCCGTCGAACGCGGCGCGCACGTCGGCGTCCGGCGTGTGCAGACGCAGGAGAAGGTGCGGCGCGGAGGCGGCCGGGTCCGCCGACGCCGGGCCGCCGGGCGCGTTCGGGCCAGGTTCAGCCATGGGGCCGACAGTGTACCCCGGACCGCGGCGGCCGTCTACCGCAAAGTGCCCGGCCGGCGGATTGCCGACGGCGTCAACCGGGATTCCAGCGGGCGCCCACCTCTTCGTCGCTGACGACCCGCTCGGGCGTGCCGACGGGACGCTGCGGCTTCTTGTAATACCACTGGCTGGGCCCGTCGGCACTCAGGAGGGCATCCATGCCGGCTTGGAACTTCTCGTGCGTGAACCACTCGACGTGCCCGTCCATGCACGAGACGAAGCCGCCTTCGCGGTGGCGGTTCGTGAGGGCGTATTCGTTCGGATGCGGCGTCATGTAGGCCTCGTCGAACTGCGACGGGGGCTCCGGGTCCACGCCGGCGCTCTGTTCGATGAAGAGGAAGTCGATCGGATCGAACTCGGAGATGTTGCGGCTGCGGACCCGGCTGACCGGCGCGCTGGACCACTGGTTGTAGTCCCCCCACGTGATGCTGCCGTTGACCACGTAGGAGGGCGGTTTGACGGACGTGTGCCCGGAACCATATCCCCTGCTCGTCTTCACGAGGCTCCGTGCGAAGTCGTTTTGCGGGCGGGGGCAACCCCGCCCTTCATCGACCGGGCAGTACAGGATGCTCTCGTCACCGATGTACTTGTGCCGCATCAGGAGCCCCTGGGCCACGTCTTTGCGGCCGCGCGTGGGGACGAAGAGCCAGTCGTTGGCGCTGCCCGACCGCCTTTCCGTGGCGTGGAGGGGGAAAAGACCCTTGTTGTCCTGACAGTAGGCGACCATCACCTTCGCCAGTTGGCCCAGGTTGCTCTGGCAGTGGGTCTCACTGGACGAACGCAGGGCCGCCACCACCGCCGGGAACAACAGGGCCATCAGGATTCCGATGATGGTGATAACCACGAGCAACTCGATCAACGTGAAACCGCGTCGGTGGGGCATCACGGATTTCCCTCCTCCAAAGGCGCCGCACACGGGACGCAGCCTCATCTCTGCGTCCTCACGTCCATTATACGGCGCGGAGGGGTGTCCGGTAAGGGAAATGCCGGCGTCCGATGCCGCGTTTCGGGTTGCGGACCCGGGCTCGCGGCGGGGGGCCTCGCGCCCCGATGTGGGGTGACCGTGGGGTGGGGCGCGGTACGCAGGCTTGGGCACCGCGAGGTGGCCCGGACCGCCCACCGCCCCCGACAGCGGGCATGTCAGGCCGGCGCGGCGGCCAGGAGACCCGCCGGGCGGCACAGAGCACAGGCGCGCGCGCAGCCGCGCTCAGCGCCCCGTCTTCGCCTCCACCACCAGCCGCACCTCTTCGCCGGCAGGGACCTCGAGAGGGATGCCCGCCGCCATCGCCCCGCCGGTGTGGACGGTTTCGGTGCCCGCCGCCACCTTCCGCACCGTGTACGACGTGTCCGCCTTCACGGTGAACCACTCCGGCAGCGTGTTCATGCGCGGCCAGTCGTGCCGGAAGCCCATGTACGTCTTGTGGCGGGGGATGTCGAAGACCAGCCGGCCCGACCAGGCCTGCTCGGCCTTCATGACGACTGCCAGCCCGTCGCCATGCGCCCAGGCGCCGAGCCGCAGGTCGCGCCGCCACGGCCGGGCCAGCACGCCGCGCGTGTGCATCAGGGCGTGCATGATCACCGTCCGCACGCCGTTGGACTGGAGTTTCATCGTGCCCCACAGGTCGGTCGTGTCGACCGGCTCGTAGGCGCGGGCAATGTTCCGGACCACCTCGCCGTCGACCCAGGCGAACCCCTCGGCCACGGGCACGCGGTTGAGGCAGTAGATGCCTCCCTCGACCGAGTCGGCGAAGCCGTCGATGGACCGGCCCTCCCAGGGGTAGTTCTCGTACGTCGGCTTCGCGAGGTTCCGCAAGGTCCGCTTGACGTGGGGGCGGTACACGGCCTTGCCCGCCACGGCATCGTAGCAGAGGAAGCCGACGTAGTTGTAGCCCCATCCGTCGCTCAGGCGGCCGCCGTCGGCCCCCAGGGTGTTGTACATGATGCCGTCCTCGTTGCAGCCGCGGGCGAGGATCTCGTCGAACATCTTCTTGAGCCGCGGCAGTCGGGCCTTCGCCCGCTCCGGCGCCACTTCGGACTCCACGCCCAGCAGCAGGCCGAGACCGCCGATGATCTCGCACCCGTGGTCGCGCAGGCGCTTGGGGATGAACGCGTCGTCGCTCAGGTAGTAGTCGGCCAGCCGTTGGGCCCACGCGAGGAACCGCTCATCGCCGGTCATCGTGTAGAGACGGGCCAGCACCTGCAACTGCTCCCCGTTGATCTCGATGTTCTTCGACGGGATCCGGCCGAACGGCGTCTCGACGGTCGGGTTTTGCCAGATGGCCTCCTCGACGGCCTTCATCCGCTCGAACCATTCATCCTTGCCGGTGACTTCCACGATGGCCACCAGCCCGTCCTTGACGTACTCGCTGCCTCCGAAGGCGTTCTCGGGTTTGGTGAAATACCCTGGCGGGCAGTGGGCGATTTCGGCGTGCAGGGCCTTGCGCACCGGCCCGTCCAGGGCCTCCAGGTCGGTGGCCCAGGCGGCCCAGCACAGGAACGGGTAGCAGTCCGCCCACGCGTCCTGATAGTTGAAGTTGCCGTCCGGATGGTACAGGCCCGTGTCCGGCTCGATCTTCTTCAGCGCCACCTCGTGCAGCCAGCGGTGGACCTTGCTGAGCGAGTACCCGGCCACCTCAGCGGCAATCGCAGCCTTGCGAAGCGCGGCCTCGCGCGCCGTCTCGTTGCCGGGGGTGCCGGACGGCGTGCGGCGTGGCGCGGGGGCGTCCCACAGGCCGCGCAACTCCGGAAACGGCGTCGGCCGCTCGGGTACCCGGGGAGGCGTGACCTCAAGCCGGATGGGCTTGGGTTTTGCCGCGCCGGTCGGCTGCGGGGCCGCGCCGGTGGCGACGAGGCGGACGCCCGCCAGGAACGCCGGCTTGCCGCCGGCCGCCTGGTGCAGCGCGATCTCGTACGCCTCGCCCCCGACGACGGCGTCGGGAACGGGAACCCGGACGGGCCGGAACCCGTCCCACCCGCCGGCCTTCACCGTGACGCGGACCCCGTTGATGACGGCCGTGGCGCGGCGCTCGTCCTCCTTGGCGCCCCAGTCCAGTTCCAGGACGTGGCCCGGCGCGGGCGCCACGGGGACCGCCAGCCGCAGCGTTGCTCGCCCCAGCCAGACGTACGGCGTGCCCTGGTACGCCTGGGCCTCGGGCGTTTTCGAGGTGACCGCGAGGGCCGCAACAACCCGACCCTTGGCGGAATCCGCCTCGGCCGCCTCCGCGTTTGCGGCGGCGAGCCCGGCGGTCAGTCCGAGCAGTGTTATCGTCACGATCGTCGCGCGCATGCGGACGTACCTCCTACGGGGCCCAACCCCGTTCCTTGGATGTTGGGTGTTCGATATTCCTTGTTCATGATTGTTGTTCCGGCGGTGCGTTGTTGTTCTGAGGCCTCGCGTGCGACAGGCCAGACGGCAACGACCAAGGCGAGATTCTTCGTCGTCCTGCGGGCTCCTCAGAATGACAGCGTCGGCGCGCGCCGTGCTTACGCCTCGAGCGAGAAGTCCCACCCCTCGCGATACGCCCGCCGGACGTAGCGGTCGGCCTTCGGGCAGTTGGTGGCCTTCAGGTTCGGCCCGTCCCAGCGGATCTTCTCGCCGGCGCGGATGGCCAGGTTCCCCAGGAGGACGACCTCGGCGAGCGGCCCGCCGTAATCGTGGAAGTTCGAACTCGCCTTTCGCTCGCCGCGCACCGCCTCCAGCCACTCCCGCTTGTGGCCGGGCGAGCGGGGAATGAACGGCTTCGGCGGCTCGAACGCCTGCATCCGCTGCTCGGGGATGATCCGAGGGCTCGCCGTGTCGTGCACCAGCAGCGTCTCCTTCTCGCCGACGAACATCGTGCCGTTGCGGGGGAACCTGCGGTCCTCTTCCAGTTGCGGCGGCCGGGGCGGCAGGTTCGGCACGTCGTACTTGACGTCGCCATTGGCAAGCGTGCGAGGCTTGTTGCCGTCCCACCAGGTGACCGTGACGGGCGGCAGGTTCGGCCCGCGGGCGGGGAACTCGTACCGGACGGTCGACCAGAGGGGGCCGGTTTCCTCGGAGTTGCCCTCGTGCTCGGCCTCCACCGTCTCGGGATGGCCGAGCGTCAGCGCCCAGAACGGCGAGTCCCAGAAGTGGCAGCCCATGTCGCCCAGGGCGCCCGTGCCGAAGTCCCACCATCCCCGCCAGGCAAACGGATGCAGGTGGGCGTGATAGTCGCGGTACGGGCTGGGGCCCACCCACAGGTCCCACTGCAGGTGCTCGGGCACGTCCTTCGCGGGCGGGCGCGTCTTGATGCCTTGGGGCCAGATGGGGCGGTTCGTGAAGATGTGGACCTCGCGCACGGGTCCGATGGCGCCGGACTTGACCCACTCGACCGTTTTCCGCAGCCCCTCGCGGGCGTGGCCCTCGTTGTCCATCTGGGTGGCCACGCCGTGCCTGGCGGCCGCGAGGCCCATCTGCCGGGCCTCCCACACGCTGTGGGTCAGCGGCTTCTCGGTATCGACGCCCATGCCGAGTTGCATCGCCAGCATCGAGGCGGGGAAGTGGTGATGGTCCGGCGTGGAGACGCAGACGGCGTCGATCTGCTTTCGCATCTCGGTCAGCATCGTGCGATAATCGGTGTAGGTCTTGGCGCCGGCGTGTTCGGAGGCCGCCTGCGCGAGGCGCTTCGTGTCCACGTCGCAGAGGCCGACGATGTTGGTGATATCGATCCGCTTCAGCCACTGGCGGTTGCCCTTGCCCATGCCGCCCACGCCCACGATGCCCACGTTCACCGTGTCGGCGGCGGCGTAGGTGCGGGCGAGGCCGGGGCCGAGCAGCGTCAGACCCGCGCCGGCCGCGGCGGACTGGAGAAAGCGGCGGCGGGAAAGGGGATGCGGCATTACGTGTCTCCTGCATGGGTGCGTAGGTTTCCGGCGTGAGCCGGTCACAGCGTCTCGCGCGGCGGGTCTCCGCACCCGCCGCGCATGAGTAGTAACCCGCTGGGGCCCGTAGAATCAAGCGCAGAACCACGCGGGGGGTTTCTGCCATTTACACTGTCATTTGTGGGCTTGTCATTCTGAGGCCCGCTCGCGGGCCGAAGAATC
>CAZNYC010000053.1:0-1989 GCA_964577175.1 uncultured Anaerolineales bacterium | reverse complement strand
TACACTGTCATTTGTGGGCTTGTCATTCTGAGGCCCGCTCGCGGGCCGAAGAATCAAGCGCAGAACCACGCGGGGGGTTTCTGCCATTTACACTGTCATTTGTGGGCTTGTCATTCTGAGGCCCGCTCGCGGGCCGAAGAATCTCGCCGTGGTCGTTGCTGTATTGCTCTTCGCACGGCGAGACCCTTATCAGGGTGACAACCTTAGTGGCCCGGCTTGCGTGCCCCCGCTTCCCGCTTCCCCCGCAACCCCGGCCGACGGGGCGCATTGAACCTGCCGGAGGGGCGTGCCGCGCCGCGCCGGACGCCCGCCGCCGGTACGGTCCATCTCCGGAAAGGTCTGCCATGCGACACCGCCTCGCCGTCCTCCTTCCGCTGCTCGTGGCGCTCGCGATGTGCGCCGCCCCGTCGCGTGCGGCCGAGAAGGGCGCCCGCCCCGACTGGACGAGCAAGACGCTGATGGTCGAGATGAGCGACGGCGCCCGCCTCGCCACCGACGTCGTCCTGCCTCCGCAAGGCGACGGACCCTGGCCGGCCGTCCTCGGCCGGACGCCCTACGGCCGGGCGCAGCAGGGGGCGCCGAAGGTGGCCGCCATGCTCGGCTACGCCGCCGTCTCGCAGGACATGCGCGGCCGGTTCGACTCCGAGGGCGAGAACCTGCCCTTCATCGGGTGCGGATGGGTCGAGTACCGCGACGGTGCCGAGACGGTGGCGTGGATCCGCCGCCAGCCGTGGTCCAGCGGCAAGGTCGGCACGCTGGGCGGGTCGGCGGGCGGCATCACGCAGAACTTCCTCGCCGCCGCCGCGCCCGACGGACTCGTCTGCCAGTACATCGTCGTCGCGGCCGCCAACCTCTACACCGATGCCGCCTACCCCGGCGGGGCGCTCCGGAAAGAGCAGGTCGAGAACTGGACACGCGGCAACAGGTTCGATCGCAAGACCATGGAGGTCTGGCGCGCCCATCCGACGTTCGACACGTACTGGCACCGGTTCGATTCCACACGCCGCCACGACCGGATGGACTGCCCCGCCGTCCACGTGGGTGGATGGTTCGATACGTTCAGCCAGGGCACCATCGATGCGTTCGTCGGCCGGCAGACGCGCGGCGGCGAGGGCGCCCGCGGCACGCAGAAACTCGTCATGGGGCCGTGGGCGCACGGCGGCCTGAACCGCGCCCGGCAGGGCGCGCTGCAATTCCCGAACGCCAGGCCCCCGCCGCAGTACGACATGCTCCTCTGGTTCGCCCATCACCTGAAGGGCGAGGACAACGCCGCCGCCGAGGCCGCACCTGTCGCCTATTACACGATGGGCGACTGTGACGACCCCAAGGCGCCCGGCAACCGGTGGCGGTTTGCCGAGGGCTGGCCCGTCCCGGCCGAGGCCACGCCCGCGTACTTCCACGCGGACGGGGCGCTCGCGCTGAAGAAGCCGGCCGGGCAGCGCGAGGCGGCTCGCGCCTACACCTTCGACCCCGCCGACCCGTGCCCGACCATCGGCGGGCGGAACCTGACGATCCCTGCCGGCCCGCGCGACCAGCGGCCGGTTGAGGGACGCGACGACGTCCTCACGTTCACGAGCGCGCCGCTGGACGCACCCCTGGAGGTGACCGGCCGCGTGCGGGCTCGCGTGTTCGTCGCCTCCGACGCCCGCGACACCGACCTCTCCGTCCGCCTCTCGGACGTGTACCCGGACGGCCGGTCGATGCTCATCGCCGACGGCACCCTGCGCCTGCGGTACCGCGAGTCGCTCTCGGAGCCGGTGCTCCTCGAGCCCGGCAAGGTGTACGAGGTGGAGGTGGACCTGTGGTCGACGAGCATCGTGTTCGCCAGGGGCCACCGCGTGCGGGTGGCGGTGACTTCCTCGAACTACCCGCGATACGACCTGAACCCCGGCACCGGCGAGCCGTGGACGGCCACCGAGAAGCGGGTGCCGCAGACGAACCGCATCTATTGCGACGGGGCCCGCCCGTCGTGTATCATCCTGCCGGTGG
>CAZNYC010000052.1:15057-26197 GCA_964577175.1 uncultured Anaerolineales bacterium | reverse complement strand
GCCGCGGTGCCGCGATTGCTCGCCGCGATGCCGCGATTGCTCGCCGCGATGCCGCTCGAGCCCGCTGCGGGAGCAGCGGGGTACCTTCATCCGGCGTGTTACGTGCCAAGCCAGATGGGGATGACCGGCCGCTTCCGCGGCCGGCTCGCCAAACGGCGAGTTCGAGCGCGGTGGGTACTCCAGACCTACCGCGCAAAACACCGACTTAGAGCCTATCCGAATAATCCCTCGTCGGCCCGAGGCCGAGCGAGGCGGCCGCAGGCAAGGAGGGCGAAGCAGGCAACCCGTCTCCGGGTTGGCGATGCAGCCCGACGCCGGCTGCGGTCGCCGCAGCCGGCCGAAGCCAGAGGGTGATTCGGATAGGCTCTTAGCGTTGTAGGGTTAAACCGCTCTATTCCGGCGCACCTCGCGTCTGCGGCGGCAGCCCGCCGTGCGTGAACGTCAGGTACGGGGCGCCATGGCGGATGCGCGCCGGACGGATGCGCTCGAGCATCGCCGCGGCGTCCGGGTTCGGCCATCGCGGCAGCAGGACCTCGAAGTACCCCACGTAGTCCACGCCGCGCAGGTCGTCCACGTCGCCCTTCCAGTAGGGGAACGTCTCCGGCCGGCGAATCCAGGCCGCGGCCCGCCGGTACGCCTGCCGCAGCGTCCGACCGCTCGGCGACTCGTACGCGTACACGTCCGTGCCGCGGACGGCGGCGATTTCGGCGGCGATGGTCTGCGGCAGGAGGGCGAAGTTCGTGTACCACAGGCCCCGCCGGCCGCCGCTGCGGTTGACCTCGTGCGGCAGGTGCCCGTCCTCGGCCACCTGGTGCTCGATGAACCACCGCCACCGGTCCACGCATTTCCGGAAGAGGGCCTCGTCGCCGGTGTAGGCGGCGATGGCGACGGCCATCGAGAGGCCCCAGTTGCCCCAGTTGTTCTTCCGGTCCATCGTGTTCATGGGCAGGGCCTTCTCGCGCAGGAAGCGGGCGAAGACGGCCCGGTCCGCCCCCGGCCAGTCGCCGGTGCGGCGCAGCAGGTCCGCCGCCAGGATCAGCGGTGTGAAATGGTAACTGAACGAGAGCGTGGAATCGTCCTCCCGGCTGAACGCGCGGATGCCCGTCGCCCACGCGTTCAGATACGCGGCGGTCTGGCGGCGGTACGGACGGGCGGCGTCATCCGACGCCATGGCCGCCACCAGCGCCATCGCGTACGCCCCGTTCGCATCTTCCATGAGCGGACGCTTGGCCCGGCGGTGGCCCTCGGCGTCGCGGTAGTACCCGGGCACGTACCAGCGGTCGGGCGGACGGGGCGGGCGGCGAAGGGCCTCGTCGGCGGCCTGGCGGACCTCGCGGAACGCCGCCGCCTGCGGCTCGGCGCCCTCGCGCAGCCGCTGCCGAAGGACGGCCACCCGCCGGGGCGCCAGGAAGACGGGCGCAGGTTCCGCCCCCGGCTTCTGCGCGGCCGCGGCCGCCGTCGCCGGCACCATCGCGGCAACGGTCGCCAGGAAGAAGAGCACGAGCACGCCGATGCGTCGATACCGGTTCAGGGGGGCCTCCCTTCGGATCGATCGGGCAAACATGGTCACGCCGGCGTGACCATGCCACCCGGCGCACGGACAAATGACACATGACCAGTGACCAATGACAGTCTTTGCCGTTAAATCACCGTCCGCCACGGCGGGCGCTTGGGACGGTCGAGCCACCGGCTCGCCTCCGGGTCGCCCACGAAGTCCTCTTTCACCGGGTTCCACTCCAGCGGGCGCTCCAGCCAGTACGCGATGTTGCCGAGGTGGCATACCGTGACGCTGCGGCAGCCGATGGCCACGTCGCAGATGGGCCGCTGCCGCGTGCGGATGCAGTGGGCCCAGTTGCCCTTGTGGCCGCGGGTCGCCCGGTACAGGCGGACCTCGCCGGGCCCGATGGGCGTGGCCATGATGTGGGGCGGGTCGGTCTTCAGGGTGCCGCGGTCGACCATGACGCGTCCCTCGGTGCCGATGAACTCGATCTGGGCGCCCGTGGCCCCGCGGTGGTACACCTCCACGCCGTTCTCGTAGATATACGTCAGGTACTTCACGTCCTTGCCGTTCGGCGGGATGATGTGCCGCGGGCCGGAGTGGTCCATGTCCAGGGCCCACTGGACGATGTCGAAGTGGTGGTGTCCCCAGTCGGTCATGCCGCCGCCGGAGAACTCGCGGAACGCCCGCCAGCCCTTCAGCACGCGCTCGTTGTACGGCCGCCACGGCGCCGGGCCGAGCCACATGTCCCAGTCGACGCCGGGCGGGCACGGCTGGGGGTCGGTCGGGATGTGCCGCGACGGGCCGCCCACGTTCACGTGGACCTTCTTGAGTTCGCCGATGCGTCCGGACCGGACCATCTCGCACGCGAACCGGAACTTGCCGTTGTACGCCGACCGCTGCTGGCTGCCCGTCTGGAACACCACGCCGTTGCGGCGGACGGCCTTGACCATCTCGCGGGCCTCGCGGACGGTCAGCGACATCGGCTTCTCGCAGTAGATGTCCTTGCCCTTGTTGGCGGCGGCGATGGCCGGGATGGCGTGCCAGTGGTCGGGCGTGCCGATGAAGACGGCGTCGATGTCGTCGCGCTCGAGGAGTTCGCGGAAGTCGCGGTACTGCTCCACGCTGGGGTTGTTCCTGTGGCGGTCGAGTTTGTCCTGGCGGACGTCGCAGACAGCCAGCAGTTGGGTGCCGGCCCCGCCCCCGCCGGCCGGTCCGCCCAGGCCGATGATGCCCGACGTGATGCGGTCGCCGGCGCCGAACGACGTCCGCGGCACGATGTACGGGGCAGCGACGGCGGCCGCGGCGGCCGTCTTCAGGAAGGTGCGGCGGGACAGGCGGGTGCGCAGCATCGGAGTCTCCTTGGCGACGGGTTTCCTCTGTGGCGCGGTGGGTCTCCGTACCCACCGCGCGAGGCGCCGGGTGCCACGGATTGCTTGGCAATCCGTGTCCCTTGATTGGAGAACACGGTTTGACAAGCAAACCGTGCACCTTCACGGTTGGCGCGGCGGGTCTCCGTACCCACCGCGCGAGGCGCCGGGTGCCACGGATTGCTTGGCAATCCGTGTCCCTTGATTGGAGAACACGGTTTGACAAGCAAACCGTGCACCTTCACGGTTGGCGCGGCGGGTCTCCGTACCCACCGCGCGAGGCGCCGGGTGCCACGGATTGCTTGGCACTCCGTGTCCCTTGATTGGAGAACACGGTTTGACGAGCAAACCGTGGCACCTGCAGGGTTGGCGCGGCGGGTGCGGAGACCCGCCGCCCACTTACGCTATCATCCTAAACCCGCGCGCTCCCCTCCGGGTCGCGGCTAAAAGGGCGACGCTGCCGGTCCCGCCTCACTGCGAGGCTGCTGCTGCGGCAGGCGCCACGCCACGAAGCACGCCGCCGCGTAGCAGGCCAGGGCCACGAGGCCCACCCACCGGAATCCGATGTGCATCGCCGCCAGCGGCGTCCCGACGGTCGCGATGACCGAGGCGGTGCCGTTCACGGCCCACGCCCACGGCACGACGGTGGGCGCGGACCATCCCACCTGCCGCATCCCCGACGGCAGCATATGCCCCATTGCGAAGGCGAGCGGGGCGACGAAGCCCGCGGCGATGAGGAACCGGGCGGCCATCGGTTCCCCTTGCGTTGCAGCAAGCCACTCATCGAGATGCATGAGGTAGACCGCGCCCAGAACGACAACGCCCGCGGCCGCGCTCACCCCCACCTGCCGCGGACCCACGCCCCAGGTCCGGCTCACCAGGCTCCCCAGCCCGCCGAACACGAGGAACGCCGAGATCACCACCGCCGCCGAGTACACCGGATGGGCCAGGTACAGGATGAACCGCTGGAGGAATCCCATCTCCAGGGCCAGAAACCCCAGGCCGATGAGGAGGAAGTACGCCAGCGACGCCGCCTTGCCCGGCGTGCCCCTCAGGCCGGCCGCCCGCGGCACGAGCGGCACCAGGATCAGCACCATCGCCAGCCCCACCGCCTGCACCAGCGCCGCGGCGAGCATCAGGTACCCCCGCTCCAGGTACGCCCGGACCCGGCGGCCGAGTTGCTCGGCCAGTTCCCCGAGCCGGCCCCACTTCAGGAAATGCGAGAAGTACGGGGCATTGTCGGTCACCGCCCCCACGGCGAACGGGTACGCCTCCAGGAACGCCTCTCGCCGCGGCGAGAGCAGCGCCGCCGCCCCCTCCGCGAAATACGGACGCTCCAGCACGTGGTACCGGTTCACCTCGTCCTCCTCCAGGTCCGGCAGGTAACACAGGTCGAACCGGCGGGACGCGCAGAACCCGCGGAGGCGGTCCGTTTCGGACTCCGTCAGCGGCTGCCGGCTCGCCATCACCGTCACGGTGACCCAACTTCGGATCATCGCCAGGCGGGGGCCGGGCGCCAGGCCCCGCCGCTCCAGGGCCGCCCGGGCCGTGTCGAAGAGGCGGAGGCCGTCCCTTGGCGGCTCCTGGACCCAGCGGGTCAGGCACACCACGCCGTCCGGGGCCAGGTGGTCGAGCATCGCCCCGACCGCTTCCACCGTGTACAGGTACGACTCCTGGGCGGCGTAGAGGCCGGCGCCGGACGCCCCGAACGCCTCGACGGGCGGCACCTGGACGAGGCGGAAGGGTCGGCCGGTGGAGGCCAGGTACCCGCGGGCCTCCAGCGGGACGACGTCCACGCCGGGGGCCTGGTAGATGCGGCCGCCGCGGCCGGCAAGCGGGCCCGTCATCGCCTCGATGATGTCGCGGTTCATCTCGAGGGCAACGACGCGCTCCGCCCCGTGATACCGCGCCAGGCCGATGTCCGCCCCGCCGCCCGCGCCGACGACGAGGACGTCGGCGGCCGCAGTAATGCTGTCATTCTGAGGCCCTGCTTGCAGGGCCGAAGAATCTCGCCTCGACGCCGTTCGCACGGCAAGATTCTTCGTCGTCCCGGCCGGCCGGGGCTCCTCAGAATGACATCTTTCAGCACTCCCCTCCTTCATCACCGGCCGGAGGTGATACGCCGCCGCCTTTGTGGTATAATCGAGAAATCGCCACCCGTCGCGGTCGGCCACGTCGTAGATGCCGCTGGCGGCGTCGCCGTCCAGGATCATGAGGACGTGCGGCGGCAGGGGGTCCGTCCACGCCAGGCTCAGGCCCGGCCCGTAATGCAGCGCCGGCCCGTCCACGACGTCGATCCGCCCGAGCGGCCCCTCGTCCTGGTAGATGACCTCCGTGCCGGGCATGGCGAGGGTCTGCGGCAGCGTCTTGTAGGGGGAGAAGAGCGGGTCCCGCGGCGCCAGGGCGTACACGTGGATGAGGGCGACCGCGGTCAGCAGCACCGCCGCCACACCCCCCGCCCGGTACCAGGGCGTGATGACGGCGCCGGCCAGGAAGGCCGCCCCCGCCATCACGATGAAGAGGTGCTCGGTCGCGAGGACGTGCATGAGGAGGACGGCCGCCACCGCCCCGAGGCCGGACCCCACCAGGTTGGCCGCATAGTGCCCGCCCACGCGCTCCGGTTCGTCCATCAGGGCCAGGCCGATGACCGCCCCGCCGAAGAGGAACGGCACGAAGAGGAGCAGTTCCAGCAGTCCCACCTGCGCCGCCTGCCCCAGGTCCCACGCCAGGTACTGGACGTCGAGCGTGACGGCCCGGGCGGCCCACCGCGCGAGCGGGATCGACAGGGCCAGCAGCAGGGCCGCCCCCGCCATCCACTCCCGCCACCACCCCTCGACCACCCGCCACAACAGGGCCAGCACCGTCCCGCTCGCCCCGAACCCCAGCAGCGCCACGCTGATCACGAGGTACGCGAAGTGGTGCCAGTACCGCAGCGACAGCGACCGCATCAGCACCAGTTCCAGCCCGATGACGGCCAGCGAGACGAGGGCGACGGCCAGGCGTGTGCGGTGGCGGGGCATGGGGTCAGTCGGCCGTGGGGTCCTGGCGGAGCAGCGGGACGAAGCGGACGGCCATCAGGCTGCGGCTCGTCACTTCGCCCGCCTGGTCCTTCTCGACGAGCATGAGCCGCTGCACCGAGAACCGCCCGCCCACCGGGATGACCATCCGCCCGCCGGGCTTCAGTTGCTTGACCAGCGGTGGGGGGATCTGCCCCGTCGCACACGTCACGATAACGGCATCGAACGGCCCGCCCTCCGGCCATCCGTCGTACCCGTCGCCGTGACGCACCTTCACGGGGCCGTAGCCGAGGCGGTCGAGGCGTTTGCGCGCGGCCTCGGCCAGCGGCTCGACGATCTCCATCGTGTACACGTTCGGCGTGAAGTGCGCCAGCACCGCCGCCTGGTACCCGCTGCCCGTGCCGACCTCCAGCACGTGGTCCCGGACGTCCAGGTCGAGCCGGCGGGTCATCTCCGCCACCATGTACGGCTGGGAGATCGTCTGGCCGTAACCGATGGGCAGCGGCGTGTCGGCGTAGGCGCGGCTAGCGACGTCGTCCGGCACGAACTCGTGCCGCGGCACGGACCGCATCGCCGCCAGCACCTTCTTATTCGTCAGGCCGTAGGAGTCGCGGATGACGCGGGCCATGCGAGTGCGCTCGGCCTGGCGCCCGGTGAACGTGGGCGGCGACCAGGCAGGCGTCGCAGAGGTGTCGCCTTCCTCGGCGGTTTCGGGCTTCTCGGGCTTCGCGGACGTCGGGCCTGGTGGGGTCGCCTCTTTTGCGGCAGGGCCGCCGGGCTCCGGCCCGGTACCGTCCTCGTCCGAGCAGGCGGGACAGGCCCCCGCCATGATGACGGCCACCGCCGCCGCAATGATGCGAAAGGCGCTCGGCGTCCTGGGCGGGCAGCGCATGATCGGTCTCCTTTCCACACGGCGCAAGGGCCTCGTCTCCTTGAACCCTCCAGTATCGCGCACGTGCCGCCGCAGGACAAGGGCGCGCCGAGGCGAGCGTTCCCGGCCCGGGTTCGTAACGCAGAGGTCGCAGAGAACGCAGAGGAAAACGACGATGCCCAATGACCAGGCCCCCATACCCCGCCAGGCATCGCACAGGCCGAGGGCCTCCTTTGTCATTTAGCATTTAGCATTTAACAGTTTTCTCTCTGCGTCCTCTGCGTCCTCTGCGTTCTCTGCGTTAAAAAACGATCCGCCGGCGGCGTCACCGCGCCGGTTCCCGGATCCGAATGTCCTTGAACCGGATGCGCAGCCGGTCGCCGCGATGGATCTGCAGCGCGATGTGCCCGCGCATCCCGACGTTGCGCTTGCGGTGCGCGGCATCGTCCAGGACGCCCGACCCGTCGTACTCCATGACGGTGACGCCGTTCAGGACGGCCGTCATCCGGGTGCCGCGGCAGGTGATCTCGAAATCGTTCCACGCCGGGTCCTGGTCGCTGTAGTAGAACGTGTGGCCGGGCCGGGCCATCGACTTATTCACCCATTTGCCTTTCGGGACGGGCGGCCAGAGCCACCGCTTCACGCCGCGCGTCTCGTCCCAGATCATGCCCGTCCGCCACGGGCCGGGCGGATGGATGTCGACCTGCGGCCCGTCGAGCCACCCGGCCTCGTCATCGTACCGGCTGCGGACCTGGACGCCGGAGTTGCCCGGCGAATCGCGGTACGCCTGGAACCGCAGGCGCAGCACGAAGTCCCGGTACTCCCGGTCGGAGACGAGCCACACGTAATCGTGCTTGCCCGCGTCCATCGAGTCGGCCAGGATCGTGCCGTCGTCCACCCGCCAGAACGTGGTGTCGCGGTCGGCGGGCTTGCACTTGACGGTCCAGCCGGCGAGGGTCTTGCCGTCGAAGAGCGAGGTCCACTTCTCCGCGGCCTCTCCCTCCTCCGCCATGGCATGCGCCACGGCGATGGACAGGACGCAGGCGATGGCGATTGCGGCGGCGACGCGCGTCCCGACGCGCAGCGTCCTTGGACATTGAGCATTGGTCATTGGGCATTCCTTTCCCGTCGCAGGTCGTAGCACCACAGCCGGTCATGATACCGCAGGTACAGCCGGCCGTCGAGGACAACCGGGTGCGTCCAGGCGTCGCGGTAATCGCCCTCGGCCAGGCGGAACCGGCTGACGATGTCGAACCGTTCGGGCGTCGGCCGCACGAGGGCCACGGTCCCACGCTCGCCCAGGCACACGAGCCGCCCGTCGGCGTAGACGGCCGATCCGGCCGCAATCGTCTCGTCCTCCCACCGGGGCGCGCCGGTGGCCACGTCGTAACACATCCAGCCCGTGGCGTTCCATCCGCTGCCGTAGATGTGACCGTCGACGGCCACGGCCCCGCCGGAACAGGAATCCATCCGCCCCTCCCACGCCTTCCTGAAGCGGACCCCCTCGCCGCCGGTGGCGAGGTCCAGCAGCACGCTCCCGCTCTTGGTGGGCAGGGTGTAGAAGACGCCTCCACGATGGTACACGGGCGTGGCGCACGAGGCGTCGTACTTCGTCCGCTTGGGGAACGTGTCGTACAGTCTGCCCGACTCCGCGTCGATGCACACGAGCGCCCGCAGGGCGAGGGTGACGAGCACCTTCCGGTCGCCGAGGCGGAGCAGGATGGGCGAGGCGTACGAGGTCCGCTGCGTCTTCGGATCCTGCAGCGGCGGGCTGGCCCACTTCACCTGCCCCGTCCCGGCGTCCAGGGCCACCATGAACGCCTGCCGGCCGCCGGGCGTCGCGAACACCGTGCCGTCGTGCACCAGGACGCCCTCGCTGATGCCCCACGTAATCGGCCATCCGCCGAAGCGGTCGAGGACGTTCTGCGCCCAGAGTTCCTTGCCGGTGTCGGCGTCGAGGCACGCCAGCCGCCCGTGTCCGTTCATGTGGTAGATCCGCCCGCCGGCGAAGCAGCACGCGGCCCGGGCCCCCTTGTAGTTGCGGGTCCACGCCTTGCCGTTGGTCGCCCGCCAGAGTTCCTTGCCCTGCATATCGAGGCAGCGGACGTCGCACCGGTCGCCGAAGTCGCCGGCCACGTAGATGCGGCCGCCGGCGACGATCGGCTGGGCCCAGCCCCGGCCGACGCCGTCGGCGGTCCAGAGGAGGGGCGGCCCGTCCTCCGGCCACTGCTGGAGGAGACCCGTCTCGCGCGAGACGGCGTCGCGCCACCGGCCGCGCCACTGCGGCCATCCGTCCTCGGGCGAGGGAATGAGGCCGTCCTCGGCCTGGGCGGCATGCAGCGCGGCCGCTGCGAGTAGGCTCGCGGCGATCGTCAGAACAATACAACGGCGCATGAATTCCTCTCCTTGTGGGCCTCGTTCGCGCCCCGCGTGTCACGGCGGATGTCGACATCCCGCCGCTTCCGCGGCGGGCTCGACGGCGCGGCGCGACGTGTGGCCGTGGCGGCTTGTCCGCCCCGGAGGTCCGCCACCCCGGCCGGGCAAGCCGGCCGGGCCACACAGGATCGCACGCTTACGATGGCTTCGCCAGCCGATGCAGGCGCTCCACCGTCTCCACCAGGGCCCGGACGTTATGGTACGCGGCCTTCCACGGGTTGGCCTTGTCGGGCCCGGAGACGAGGGTCGTCCCGTCCTCGCTGACGCGGGCGTACCACCCCCCGTACTCGTGGTCCACCTGGTGCTGCCAGATGAATGCCAACTGCCGGCGGAACGCCTTCCAGTAGCGGTCGGTCTCGCCGCCGTACCGCTCGTGCATGAGGAGGAGGACGTTGAGGCCCTCCGCCTGGGTCCACCACGACTTGAACCGCTCGAACGCCCCGGCGAACGCCTGCCCGCTGTAGTAGAACCCGCCGTGCTTCCCGTCCCAGCCCCACGCCAGGGCGTGGTCGACGATGGCCCGGGCCACCCGCCACGTGGCGGGATCGTCCGGCCGGCCAAGCACGGCCGACGCCTCGACCATCAGGTACGCCGTCTCGATGTCGTGGCCGAAGGAATCGTGCATCGGCACGGCCCGCCAGTCGGGGGTGAAGTAGTAGTTGAGCGCCCCCGGCGGCACCTGGATGCGGTCGCGGACGAGCGCCAGGAGTTCCGCGAGGCGCGTGCGGACCGCCTCGTCGGGCCGGGCGTGGTACAGGGCCGTCACCGCCTCCAGCAAATGGATATGCGAATTCATCGACTTGTATCCGAGCGGCGTGCCGATGCCGTCCCGCCCGCCCTTGCCTTCAAGCGTCGTGCGGACGGGGTGCCCCTCGCGCGACAGGGCTTCGAAGTACCCGCCGTTGGCATCGTCGTGGGCGTGGGCGTCGAACCACCGGAACGTGTCCATCGCGAGGGCGAGGGCCGCCTCGTCGCCCGTCGCGGCGAACGCGGTGGCTCCCGCGTAGATGACGAACGAGATGCCGTACGCGTGCTTGCCGCCGCCGTGCTTCTTCGTGACCTTGCCGTCGAGCCCCAGCCGCAGATACGGGCCGCCGCGGGCCGGGTCGGTCATCACGTCCCGCAGGTACGCGAGGCCGTGGGCGACGTAGGGGCGGTACGCCTCGGCCAGGGCCGGGTCGTACTGCACGACCCGGGCGGCCGTCCACGTCTGCCGGGCCTGGTGGACGAGGAAGCGGTACGGCTCGGGCTTGGGCGTCCAGTCGCGGGCGAAGCACTGGTGGAACCCGCCCCGCTCCTCGTCCACGCATCGGGGGAACCAGTGGGCGAGGACGTCGCGGCGCAGGTGCGTGTCAAGCACGCCGGCGAGGCGGGTATAGGTTTCCGGCTTGGGGGCGAGGTCGGTCGGCAGTTCGGGCGGGACGGTTCGCTCCGCCGCCCCGCCGCAGCCGCCGAGGGCCGTCGCCAGGACCGCCGCCAGGACCAGCGTCGTCGTCCGCCGCATCGCCGCTTGCGTCATGACGTGCCCTCCGTGCCGAAAACAACCGGGTACGTTAGGGGGACCTTATGCGCGGCGGGTCTCCGCACACGCCGCGCTCGAGGCGCGAACGAGCCCCGACCGTAAGGTCGGGGGGGTCTTCATCCGCACCCCGCATACTCTAACCGGGCAAAAAGCCGATGTGGACGGAAAAAGGGAGGCGGGAGTGTGGCTGGCCGGGTTCGCGCAGCGGGCCCCGTCATAAGCACCGCGCGGTGGGCGGGCCTGCCCACCGCGCGCGACGCGGCCTGCGGTTCTCGACTTTGCGCGGCGGGCCGTCCTGCCCGCCGCGATACTCCGTCGTCTCGCTCGCGGCGGGTGCGGAGCCCGCCGCGCTCCGACGCTCCGAGGGTCGGCCTCAGAACGTCATCTCCAGGCCGAACACGACGTTCCGCCCCGGCTCGTTCAGCC
>CAZNYC010000052.1:0-14957 GCA_964577175.1 uncultured Anaerolineales bacterium | reverse complement strand
CCTCAGAACGTCATCTCCAGGCCGAACACGACGTTCCGCCCCGGCTCGTTCAGCCCGGAGCCGTGGATGCGGTAATCCTCGTTCGTGATGTTTTCGACGGCGAAGGTGAGCGTCGTGTTCTCCTGCACCCGCCAGCCGAATCGCACCGTGCCGACCACGTACGACGGCGTGCCGCCCGGCGGGATGCGGCTGGTGTCGTTGCGGTCGCGGGTGGAGAGGTCGTCGGCCTTCTCGGCCCACCGGCACAGGCCCTCCGCCCAGAAGCGGTCCTGCGGGTCGTCCCAGCGGACGCCCACCTGGCCGGTCGTCGGCATGATGCGGTCCTTGTGCTCGCGGCGCTGGATGGGTGCGGGCGTGGGAAAGGTATCGACTTCCCCTTCCAGCCACGCCAGAAAGCCGAACAGGGTCCAGTCCTCCGCGAAGCGCCACCGCGGGGCCACCTCCACGCCATGCACGTACCCGTCGCCGGCGTTCTGCTTGGTGACTTCGTTCAACGGACCGGGAAAGACGACGCCCGTCGGCGTCCGGACGATCATGTCCCGGATGCGGGTGTAGAAGTACGCCAGTTCCAGGTCCACGTCGCGCGTGGAGACCTTCGTCCCGGCCTCGTAGGTGACGTAGTGCTCGGGTTCGAGGCCGGGCGCGGGCGTCTCGACTTCGTTCGTTCGGGCCGTGTCCAGCCGCGCCAGGTCCGACAGGTTCGGCGCCCGGAAGCCCTGGCTGACGCCGGCGAAGACGTTCCAGTGCCGCTCGCGGTCCACGTGCCAGACGACGCGCCCGCTGCCGATGAAGTCGCTCCAGGAATCGCCCACGCGGATGCGGGTGCCCGAGCCCGGCGGGAACTCGACGCTGTCCGCCCGGGCGCGGGCGTGCTCGTACCGGCCGCCCACGATGACGTCGAGCCGGTCGCACACGGGAATCGTGTCCTGGATGTAGATGCCCAGCAAATCGTAGTTGGCATCGTCGCCCACGGGGCCCTGGATCGGGTTCCGCGAGGAGAACGAGTTCACGTTGTCGTGGTAGTAGTCGATGCCGTAGGTCAGCCGGCCGACGGGCGTCTGGCTCTCGGCCTGGACGAAGGCGCCGAGCGTGCCGACTTCGAACCCCTGCGTATCGAACCGGCCGCCGGTGCGGGCCCGGTGCCGCGTCTCGTTCTGCTGGTGCCAGGAGAGGCCGGCGTGGACGGCGTCGATCGGGCCGCCGAGGTCCTCGGCGTGGTACTGGAGGTACGTCAGGTCTCGGCGCTGGTCGAGGTCGCGGCGGAGTTCGCCCCCGCGCGTCAGCCCTTCCCACGTAATGCCGTGGATCGTTTTATGCGTCCGGGGCGCGTCGAACTGCTGCACGTGCTGGTGGGCGAAGACGAGTTTCCGGTTCGGGCCGAGGAAGTACTCGGCCTTCAGGTCGCCGTCCCACTCATCGTAGCCGGTATCGTGCTGGGTGCCGACGTTTCGGCCACCCTCCAGGTCGCCGAACGCCTTGATGGAGCCGCCCACGTACAGACCGAAGGTGTGGTCCCAGGTGCCCCAGGCCTCGACACGCCCGATCTGGCTCCGCTCGGCACTCGAGAGACGGTAGTACAGCCGGCCGCCCGACTGGAACCCCTCGCCGTACCCCTTCGGCCCCTTCGTCAGGACGTTCACCGTCCCGCCGATGGCGTCGCTGCCGTACAGGACGGAGCCGGGGCCCTTGACCACTTCCATCCGGTCGATGGAAAGGGCGTCCACCGTGTTCCAGTACTGGTTCGGCCCGCTGCGGAAGACCGCGTTGTTGAGGCGAACGCCGTCGATGAGAAAAAGGTTCCGGAAGGCCGTGAACCCGCGAATATATGGCGATCCCTGGCCGTAGCCCGTCTTCTGGACCATGACGGCGGGGATGTCCTCGAAGAGGTCGACCG
Source organism: uncultured Anaerolineales bacterium (assembly GCA_964577175.1). Lineage (GTDB taxonomy): Bacteria > Planctomycetota > Phycisphaerae > FEN-1346 > FEN-1346 > BS750m-G62. The sequence goes on along the minus strand of CAZNYC010000052.1, from coordinate 13,063 downwards.
TGGTGCGGTAGGAACGGTCGTGAATCTTCTGCGCGTCGACCGTGTCGACGATGAACGGCTCGTCGAACTCGGGCGTGGGCAGACGGGACGCCGTGACCACCAGGTCGCGGGACAGGGTGAGGTCGTAGGTTTCGGGTTCCTCGGCGGCGTCGTCTTCGGTGCCGGCGCGCGCCCCGGCCTCCCTGGCCGCTTCGGCCGCGGCCGTCGTCTCCTCGACGACCCCGGCCGCAACGAGTTCGAGCGAGGGAGCCTCCCCCGCCCCGGCCGCCGTCGCCAGCCCCATCGCCAGCACCCACACCGCCACCCCTCGAAAGGCCCTTTTCTGCATCCCGTTCGCTCCCGCTGTTTGCCCCCCGCGTGCAGGCCTTCGCCCTGCTCCTCGGCCGGGAATGTGCAAATGGAGTGCCAGGATTCAGGCCTCAGGGCGGAAACGGCCCTGGCGGTCCGGAAACGGCGATTCGGCAGCAAACGGGAGGCCCCGCGGTCGCCCGGGACACCCGCGAAATGCACACGGACTGTGCAGAAGGCGATGCGGGTCTGGGCACATTGGAGCGATTTAACACGACAACGCTAACTCGTGCGCGGCGGGTCTTGTCCCGCCGTGATTCCGGCCGACGGGGCGCACGGCCGGACAAGGCCGGCCGTGGCACGGACGGTCGGACGCCGCGGCCTGGGAAGGCCGCCGCGCGGGAAACCGTACGATCAACCGTCCAGCCCGTACGCCCGAATCTTCGTGCGGAGGGTGTTGCGGTGGATGCCGAGCCGCTCGGCGGCCGCCGACTGGTTCCCGCCCGTCTCCGCCAGGGCCCGGGCGATGAGCCGCCTTTCCAGGTCCGCGATGGCCGTCCGAAACGCCTCCGGCCCCTCCTCGGCGAGGCGGTCGACGTAGCGGTCGAGGTCGGCGGCGACGGAGTCGCCCGGGGGCGCGGGCGCCGGCCCGCGGCGGACGCCCTCCGGCAGATGGGCCGGCAGCACCGGCCCGCCGCCGGAGACGACGACGGCGTGCTCGACGGCGTTCTTCAGTTCCCGCACGTTGCCCGGCCAGTCGTACGCTACGAGCAGGTGCATCGCCTCATCGCTGACGGCGGGCGGCGGGCCGCCCTCCCCGCCGCGGACCGAGAGGAAGTGATCGACCAGGGCGGGCACGTCCTCCCGCCGGGCCCTGAGCGGCGGCACGTGGATCCGGATTACCGCCAGCCGATAGAAGAGGTCCTGGCGAAAGGCGCCCGCGGCCACCGCGCCGGCCAGGTCGCGGTTCGTCGCCGCCAGGATCCGCACGTCCACGCGGAGCGGCTCGAGAGACCCGAGCCGCTCGACCACCTGGTTATCGAGAAATCTCAGGAGTTTGACCTGCACGGCGGGCGGGAGTTCGCCCACCTCGTCCAGGAACACCGTCCCGCCGTCGGCCGCCTCGAACCGGCCGGCCCGGTCGGCCTCGGCGCCCGTGAACGCGCCGCGGACGTGCCCGAACAGTTCGCTCTCCACGAGCGACTCCGGCAGGGCGGCGCAGTTGACCGGCACGAACAGCCCGCCGGCCCGGCCGCTCTGGGCGTGGACGGCCCGGGCGATGAGTTCCTTCCCCGTGCCCGTCTCGCCCTGGATGAGAGCGGTGCTCTCGGTCCGGGCGACGCGGCTGACGCGCTTGTACACCTCCTGGATGACCGGCGAGGCACCCACGAGATCGCCCGCGGCCGGCGTCGCCGCGTCGGCCGGCGTCGGCGGGGCCTCAGCCGGCGCGCCGCCCGTCGTCACGCGCCGGGCCTCCAGCGCCTGGCCGACCGCCTCGACGGCCCGGTCCAGGTCGATCGGTTTCGCGAGATAGTCGAACGCCCGGCCCTCGACCGCCCGGCGGACCGTCTCGAGCGACCCGTGGGCCGTGATGACGACCGCCCGGCAGGCCGGGTCGTGGGCCAGCAACTCGCCGAGCACGTCCAGGCCGTTCGCATCCGGCAGGCGGACGTCCAGGAAGACGACGTCGGCGGGGGCGGCCCGATACGCCGCCAGGCCGGCCGCCCCGGTCCCGGCGACCCGCACCCGCCAGCCGCGGGCCTCGAAGCACCGGCGGAAGGCGTAGCAGATCGCCTCCTCGTCGTCGACGACCAGGATGTCGGGCGGCTCGGGCATGGCAGGGCATTATGCCTTTAAGGGAGGATGGCGTCAACGCGCGTCACATTCAGCCGACGGGCTTGCCTACGGCCCTTAGGGCTACGGCGGGTAAACGTGCCCGGCGCGCTGGCGCCTATTCGGGCCGGTAAGAGTAAAGCAACGATGTCATTCTGAGGTCCTGCTTGCAGGGCCGAAGAATCTCGCCGTGCGATGCGCACAACGGCAACGGCCAAGGCGAGATTCTTCGTCGTCCCTGCGGCCTCCTCAGAATGACAATCTCAAGGGCGTCTTCGGCCGTGGTCAACAAAGAGCCGGCAGGTCGAACCAGAACGTCGTCCCGCCCTCGCCGGTGGTGTACCCGATTCGCCCGCCGCAGGACGCCACGTTCCGCCGGCAGACGTACAGGCCAAGGCCCACGCCGTCGGACTTGGTCGTGACGAACGGATCGAAGAGGTCGGCCCCATCCGGCACGCGGACGCCGGGGCCCGTGTCGGCCACGGAGAACCGGACCGTCCCCTCGTCCGGCCGGTGGCGCGTGGCCAGCGTCACCGTCCCGCCGGAGGGTGTGGCGTCGAGGGCGTTCAGCACGAGGTTGACGACGACCTGCCGGACGGGCGTCTCTTCGGCCCGCAGGGGCGGGACCTGGTCGCCCCAGTCGCAGCGGACGGTGACGCCCGCGTGGCGGCACCGGGCCTCGATCATCGCAAGGACGGATTCGGCGACGGGTTCGAGGCAAACCTCGGCCGCCGGCGCCCCTGCCTCCACGGCGCCCGCATCGCCGGTCGTCTCGCCCTCCGCCTCGCCGCCGGCCAGGGTGAGCAGTTCGCCCAGGTAGAGTTCCATGCGGTCGGTCTCGCGGATGATGCGGCGCAGGGCCTGGTCGTCGCGGCCGGTGCGGGCGAGTTCGTCGGCCAGGACCTGGGCGTTCATCCGGATGCCGCTCAGCGGGTTCCGCAACTCGTGGGCCACGGCCGCACTCATCTGGCCGAGCGTCGCCAGCCGGGCCGAGCGGGCGATCTGCCGGCGGGCCCGGGCCAGGTCGGCCAGCAGACGGTCGAACGCGGCCGCCAGGTCCGCCAGTTCGCGGGGCGCCGCGCGGGCGCCCGCCCCGGAGGTGGAAGGCAGTTCGGCGTCGCCGGCGCGGGCGGCCACGCGCCGCATGTCCCCCGCCAGCCGGCGCAGCGGCCGGACGATCGTCCCCGACAACCACAGGCCAAGCCCGGTGGCGGCGCCGACGGCCGCCAGCGTGATCCAGACGATGGACGAGGCGGCCGCCTCCTGCGCCGCACGGACCTTTGCGGCCTCGACCAGGAGGATGAGGCGGTGCGGCCCGTCCCGGCGGCCCTCCGCCGACGGCGCGGGAAGCGGCGCCTGGGCCGTCACGTACGCGGTGCCGGCCATCTCGAAGCGGCGCGGCAGCGGGCCGCGCCGACGGTACCGTTCCAGCGTGTGGGTCTCGTAACTCGGGAGGCTGGTGGCGACGACGGCCGGGCCGTCGGCGGGGCCGGCCGCCACGTCGGCGTCGAACAAGAGGCCCAGCCGCTCCATCATGGCGTCCGAGAGCGGCAGGCGCATCGTCCGGAAGAGTTCGGCGGCGCCCTGGGCCGGGCCGTCCACCAGCCGCCGCTCGACCGTCCGCTCGGTCACCGCCACGCCGACCCATCCGACCGTGACGCCGACGGCGGCCACGAGGACGTTCATGACCACGATGAGCCGCGTGCGTATCGAGAGCCGGGCCATGTGTACCGGAAGAGAGAGGTTCCGGGAGTCCTTCTTGAGCGCGGTGGTTCTCCGTAACCGCCGCGCCGGCAGGCCGAGTGCCACCGACGGCTTGCCCGCCAGGGCGTTTCGATGCGCGGCGGGCACGGAGACCCGCCGCGCTTCAGAGCCAACCCGTTATTCCGGCAGCGGGCGAATCTGGATGCTCCGATACATGACCTTGGAGCCCGGGTCGTGGCCCTGGAGGGCGATGGTGCCGCGGTCGATCTTTCCGCCGCCCTTGGCGTCGTCCGGCTCGGTGAACTCGGCCGTCGTCTTGCCGTCCACCTTCAGGGTGATCTTTTTGCCGACCACCTTGATGGTGTAGGTGAACCACTCGTTGTCCTTGTGCGGCGGGTCATCGAGCACGTCCTTCACGCCGTACAGGCCGCCCGTCTTCTTGCGGTCGGAGTGGGTGGCGTTGACCTGGCACTCGTAGCCCTTGCCGGGCCAGCCCTTCTCCTGGTACGTGGTGTGGAAGTAGATGCCGGAGTTGGCCTTCGGGAAGGTCTTGACCTCGGCCACGAGTTCGAAGTTCTTGAAATCGTGATTGCACACCGGCCCGACGTAGAACAGGTGGCTCCGCTTGCCGTGGGCCACGATGCACCCGTCGGAGACCTTGAAACAGTCCTTGTTCTCGCTGGGCTTCCAGCCGTCGAGGTTCTTGCCGTTGAAGAGTTCGTAGAAGCCGTCCTTGTCGGGCTTGGGGGCTTCCTTCGATTGCAGCGCGGGGCCGCCGGCGAGGGCGGCGCCGGCCGCCAGGGCCAGGACGGCGGCGGACAGGGCGAAACGGGTCATCGGGTTCTCCTTCCTTGCGTTCGAAATCGAGGGTTCTCCAGCCGCGGCATTATGACGGACCGCGGGCGGGGTGACAACAGTTTCCTGGACGGATCAGGTGGCAGGCTATTCTGTCCTCGGCGGCAGCGTATTCTGTCATCGGCGGCAGGGTGTTTTGTCCTCGGCGGCGGGGTATTCTGTCCTCGGCGGCAGCGTATTCTGTCCTCGGCGGCAGGGTATTCTGTCCTCGGCGGCGGGGTATTCTGTCCTCGGCGGCGGGGTATTCTGTCATTCTGAGGAGGCCGACAGGCCGACGAAGAATCTCGCCTTGGTTGTTGCCGTTCCGGACGCCGGCACGGCGAGATTCTTCGCTGCGCTCAGAATGACACCGCATGGCCTCCGCCGGCGACTCATCCCGGCCGGGCAAGGCATGCCCTGAGCGAAGTCGAATGGGCCGGCCGGGCCACACGGGCTCGCGGCTCGCGGCTCAGGTGGCGTACGAATGCAGCCCCCCGCCGAAGATGCGCGCGAGGTTCACCCACAGGAGCGTCAGGACGATGGCGACCACGCCGGCGAGCACGAGCGCGGCGCCGGCCCGCGGGTACCGCTTGCCGTACAAATATCGGAAATGCAGGTATCCCAGGAAGACAAGCCAGGAGACGAGGGACCACAGTTCCTTGGGGTCCCAGTTCCAGTAATCGCCCCAGGCGAGTTTGCCCCACACGGCCCCGAGCACCAGGCCGAGCGTCAATAGGGGGAACCCCAGGCGCGCGACGACGTGCGTGTCGCGTTCGGCCCGCAGCCGGCGGTTCCCCGTCCCCACGAACACCCCGAGGGCCAGGCATCCCGCCTTCCCCATCACGACGTAGGCGAGCATGTAGGCGGCCACGTGCGGCACGAAGAGGAACGACTGGAGGGCGGGCGGCAGCATCTTCGGTTCCGCGCTGAACACCAGGCCCGCCGGCACCAGGACCACGAGACCGATCAGGGCGTCGCCGCCCTCCCCGCCCACGTGCAGGAACCGTCGGCTGAACAGCGTGATCGGGAACATCAGCACGCCCAGCGTCAGGAACACCTCAAAGAGGTTCTGGAGCGGCACGTGGCCGGCGTGGCCCCAGCGGTAAACCCAGCCGGCGGCCGCCACGGCGCACCCCGCCCCGTAGACGATCCACGCCGCCCGGCGGACCTTCAGCGCAAACAGGACCACCGCCGCGGCGTAGCACGCCATCGTCGCGTAGATGGCCAGGTGCAGGATGGTCCACGTGGGTTGCATGCGTGTTTCGCTACTCGTACAACGGCCGCTCGCTAACGCTCGCGGCTAGTTCTCTTCCGATTTCCGCTTTCGTAAGGACCGGCTCGCCCCAGAACCGCCAGAACGCGCCGGCCACCAGCAGCACCATCCCCAGCCAGACGAGCCACAGGCCGGAGTCGCTGACGACCTGGAGCACGGTGTACCGGCCGGCCTCGTGGTCGTAATCCGACTGGTAAAAGTGGTACCCCCCGTAGTGCAGCGGGTCGTTGACCTCGATGGTCTTCTCGAGGACGGTCTCGCCGTCGTCGAGGACCACGAGGTCGCTGAAATAATCGCGGACGGGCAGGTTCGGCCGGACCAGGTACAGGTCCGGCGTGGCCCGGTCTTCGTGCGGTTCCGCCGCGATCGCATCCTCGCCGCCGTTCGCTCCGTCCGCCCCGGCATCCTCGTCTTCCTCAGGCGGCGCCCCGGCGTCCGGCAAGACCGGCGCCAGGTCGATACTGGCGTACGGTTCGTCCCGGCCGGGCAGGAGCCAGCGGGTCATCTCGCGGCCGGCGCGGGCGATGCGGACCTTCATCGCGGGGACGGCACTGTCCGGGTCCTTCTCGGCGCCCGTCGGGCGGGGGAAGGCGTACCGGAAATCCGGGTCGCCCGGCCGCCGGCCGTGCCCCGGGGCGATGGCCAGGGCGAACCGCCGCTCGCGCGTGCCGTCCGGACGCACCAGCGCGAGTTCCACGGCCGGGTTGATGCCCTCGCCCTCGGCCTCGTACGGTTCCAGGCCCCCGCCTTCGGTCTCGCGAACCTTCAGGCACCGGAAGACCCGCACGACGCGGACGGTCATGGGCGGCTGATCGAGGGTGACCTCCGCCCCCTCGCGGGCGGGCAGGCGGTGCGTCTTGCCGGAGTGCCCCACGATCTCGACGTCCGGGGCGGCCCCCTCCTCGTACGTCGGGCGGGCACGGGGCAGGTACTCGAGGACCGTCACCTCGGCCTGCGTCAGGGGCAGGCGGACCGTTTCGCCGACCTCCCACGGCACGTCGGCCTGCCGCCGGTCGACGAGCCGCCCGTCGCCGCCGTAGACGGGCGCCACGACCGCCAGGTGCCACCGCAGGCCCGGCATCGCGTAGTACTCCATCCGGAAATCGCGGAGGCCGATGTCGAACGGCAGTTCGCCGAGGACCTCCTGGTCCGCGGGATCGATGACTCGCCTCTCGCGGGCGCCTTCCGGGACGGCCATAAAGCCGCTGGGCACCTTCTCGGCGCCCAGGAGGTCGCGGCGGAGGGCGTGGGCGGTGTCCGACCCCCACATGGCCCCGGCGAGGATGAGCAGCACCCCGAGGTGCATCGCCAACCCCGCCGGCCGCTTCACCAGATGCGGGTACACGATGAACCCGGCGGCCAGGAGGAGGGCGAGCGCGATCCAGTACACGATGAGCGGCCCGGAGTTGAACACCGCCCGGGCGTCCTCGGCCCCCAGGAACGCGCCGACGATGGAGAGGACCGCCAGTACGGCGAGCGCCGCCAGGGTCACCCACATCACGATGGAGCGGAGTCGTTTCATGGAATGCTCCGGCCGGCAGCGCCCGCCGCCAGCCTGCTTCCATCGTAGCGGCGCGGGGGGCGAAAGGCAACCTCCGGCGCCACGTACCACGGCCGGCGTCGTCCCACCGCGCGTCCCGCAAGCCAAGAACACGGCGGGGCAAGACCCGCCGTGGCACACCCCTTTCCAACCCCGTGCCACGGCCGGCGTCGTCCGGCCGCGCGTCACCTCCGGAATCGCCTTAGCCTGCCGCCCGTGCATCCGTATAATCGTAACCGGATGCCGCACCGTGCGCGGCGGTCTCCGCACCCGCCGCACAGAAAGCCGCACCGGTAATTCGATCGCGGTGGGTACGGAGACCCACCGCGCTAAAGGGATTTGCCGTTTCATCGTGCCAGACCGAGGAGACGCCGATGCCCGCGCTGCTCGCCGTCGGCGGCGCCCTGCTGCCGCTCGCGTACCTGGCCCTGTTGATCGACTACGGGGCCACGTTCTTCCTGCGCACGCGGACCCACGGCCGGACGCCGCACCTGTTCGTCCTCGTCGTCCTGCACCTGGGGTACCTGGTGCTGTGGGGCCTGGAGATGGGCCACGCCCCCGTGACGCGGACGGCCGAGGTCCTGTCGGTGCTGGCGCTGGCCACCGCCGCCGTCTATGCCTGGATCGAGGCAGCGAGCGGCGACCGGCAGACGGGCGTCTTCGTCCTCCTGCTGGCGTTTCTGTTCCAGTACGCGGGGTCGTTTCTGACGGCCGGGTCGGCGGGAGAACCGCCGGCCGAACCGCCCGCCGGCGGCGTGTGGGCGGGCCTCCACGTCCTGCCCGCCCTGGTCGCCTACGCGGCGCTGGCGTTTGCCGGCGTCTACGGGGCGCTGTACCTGGCGGCCCGGCGAAACCTGCGGCGGCACCGGTTCGGGATGCTGTTCGACCGCCTGCCGCCGCTCGAAACGCTGGGCCCGATGGCCTCCCGCGCCCTGCTGACGGGGTTCGTCGCGATGACGCTCGCCATCGCCGTCACCCCCTTCATGTTCGGCGACGGCGGGGGCGAGATGTCGGCCAAGATCGTCAGCAAGATCGTGACCGGGTCCGTCGCGTGGGTGGTGTGCGCGGTCGCGGTGCTGGGCCGATGGCTGGGCCGGTGGCACCACGTCCGCACGAGCACGGTGGCGGTCGTGGGGTTCCTGCTCGTCATGGCCCTGCTGGCCGTCAGCGGCGCGCTGTCGTAGACTCGCGGGTGCCACCGATTGCTTGTCAATCGGTGCTGCCCGATCTCGGAACACGGATTGCCGGCAATCCGTGGCACCCGGCGCAAGAAGCGAGAAAGGTATACCATGTCATCCTGAGCGAAGCGAAGGATCTCGCCGTGCGCATGCCTGACCAAGCCACGACCACGGCGAGATTCTTCGGGCCGCCGCGGCGACCCTCAGAATGACAATCGTTTGAAACGATCTGTCACCATGCCTGAACTCATCGCCATCGGAACGAGCCATCACACCGCCCCGGTGGCGGTGCGCGAGGCGCTGGCCCTGGCGCCGGAGCAGGCGCTGGCGCTCCTGCGCGGCATCCACGCGGAACGGGCGTACGACGAGGCCCTCCTGCTTTCCACGTGCAACCGGACGGAGTTCTACGTCGTGCCCCGGCCCGGCGGCCCCGAGGACCCGTGGGCGGACCTGCTCGCCCGCATCGGCCGGGCCCGCGGCACCGCGCCGCCGGCGCCGGACCCCGCCGTCCGCGAGCGCCGCGACGACACGGAGGCCGTGCGGCACCTGTTTCGCGTGGCGGCGTCGCTGGAGTCGCAGATCGTGGGCGAGAGCGAAATCCTCGGCCAGGTCAAAGACGCCTACCGCCTGGCCGTCGAGGCCCGCACCGCCGGCTTCCTCCTGAACCGGCTGCTGCACCGGGCGTTCCGCGTGGGCAAACGCGTGCGGACCGAGACCACCCTGGAACAGGGCTCCTCCGGCGTGCCGCAGGCCGCCGTCGAACTCGCCGGACACATCTTCGCGGGGCTGGAGGCGAAGACGGTCCTGCTGGTCGGGGCCGGGCAGACGGCGGAGGCGGCGGCCCGGGCCCTGCTCGCCCGCGGCGCCGGCCGCCTCATCGTCGCCAACCGGACGCTGTACCGGGCCCAGCAACTCGCCCTCGACCTGGCCGAGGCGCACGCGCCGCGCGATGAAGACGACACAACGGATGAAGATACCCCGCTGCTTCCGCAGCGGGCTCGAAGCACGCCCGCCGCACCTGCCGTCGCCACCGAGGCTATCGACCTCGACGCCCTGCCGGGCGCCGTCGCCCGGGCGGACCTGGTCATCGCCTCGACCGGGGCGACGGAGCCCGTCCTCACCCGCGAGGCCCTCGGCCCGGCGCTTGGGCGGCGGACCCGGCCGCTCATGATCGTCGACATCGCCGTCCCGCGCGACGCCGAGCCCGACCTCGGGCGACTCGAATCGGTGTACCTCTACAACCTGGACGACCTCGACCGGCTCCTCGAGCGGAACCTGGCGCGGCGGCGTCGCGAAATCCCCAAGGCCGAGGCCGTCGTCGAGGACGAACTCGGCGAGTTCGAGCGGTGGCTCGCCTCCCGCCAGGTAGCCCCGACCATCCGCCTGCTCAAGCGCCGCCTGCGGTCCATCCGCCGGCGGCAGATCGACCGGTACGGCGGCCGCTTCGCCGACTCCGACCGCGAGGAACTCGAGGCGTTCGCCGAGGCGATGGCCAAGCGCGTCCTCCATCACCCGATCGCCCTGCTGAAGCACCTGGCCACCGACGGGGCCACCAGCCAGCGCCTCGCCACCGTCGACCTCGTCCGCCGCCTCTTCGACCTCGACGCCCTGGAGGAGACGGACGAGGCGGAAGGCAGGCCCGCCGACGCCGCGGAGGGCTTGGAAAAACCGTGATCGCAGAACGTGTGTGGCCCGGCCGGCTTGTCCGGCCGGGAGAACACGTCGACCCGGTTGGGCAAGCCAACCGGGCCAGACGAAACACCGGCACCGCGGGGGTGTACTTCTGCCCCGCCGCATGCGAATAATCGACGGGCGCGGCGGCAAGTCTTGGCCGCCGCGTTCCTGACCACCAGCATGGCAGCCGCGATGGGCAAGACTGCCCACCGCGCGGCACAGCGTATCGAACCCAACCCGGAACCCCCATGATCGGAATCTCCAAACTCTACTGCGGCACCGTGGAGCCCGGCGACGTCCTGCGGTACCGGAAGGCCGGCGCCCGGCCGCCCGCCCACCTCCTCCAGTTCGACGACGAGAAGAAGCCCGTCGTCGTCTGGAACTGCACCCGCCGGTGCAACCTCCGGTGCGTCCACTGTTACAGCGAGAGCCGCGACCGCGATTACGCCGGCGAACTCACCGGCGAGGAGGCCCGACGCCTCATCGACGACCTGGCCGACTTCGGCGCCCCCGTCCTGCTCTTCTCCGGGGGCGAACCGCTCCTCAGGCCGGACCTGTTTGACCTCATTCATCACGCGACCGAGCGCGGCCTGCGGGCGGTCATCTCGACCAACGGCACGCTCATCGACAACGAGACGGTCGGCCGCCTGCGCGACGCGGGCCTCGCGTACGTCGGCGTCTCGCTCGACGGCCTCGGCGACGTGAACGACCGCTTCCGCGGCGTGCCGGGCGCGTTCGACCGGGCCCTGGCGGGCATCCGACGCTGCCGCGACGCCGGCGTCAAGGTCGGTCTGCGGTTCACCATCACCCGCCGCAACGCCGGCGAGGTGGACGGCATTTTCGACCTGGTGCGCGACGAGCACATCCCCCGCGCCTGCTTCTACCACCTCGTGTACGCGGGTCGCGGCACGTCGCTGAAGGACGAGGACTTGGGCGCCGCCGCCACCCGCCGGGTGGTCGACCGCATCATCGACCGCACGGCCGACCTGCACGCCCGCCATCACGGGCCGGAGGTCCTGACCGTCGACAACCACGCCGACGGGCCGTACCTCGCCCTGCGGATGCAGCGCGAGGGCCATCCCCGGGCCGCCGACGCACTCGAACTCCTCCGCATGAATCAGGGGAACCAGTCCGGCCGCGGCATCGGCTGCGTCAGTTGGGACGGGGCCGTCCACCCGGACCAGTTCTGGCGGCACGTATCGCTCGGCAACGTGCGCGAGCGGCCGTTCTCGGCCATCTGGACGGATACGTCCGACCCGCTCCTTGCGAAACTGAAGGACAAGCGCCCCCACGTCACCGGCCGGTGCGCCGCGTGCCGGTGGCTGGACATCTGCGGCGGCAACTTCCGCGTCCGGGCCGAGGCCGCCACCGGCGACCTCTGGGCGCCGGACCCGGCGTGCTATCTGACGGACGAGGAAATCGGCATCACGGGCAGTGACGAATCACGAAGCACGAATGACGATTGAATGACGAGTGGCCGGGTGGCATGGCCACGCGCCTTGCGTGGCCATGGTGACGCGCGGTGCCCAGTCCTGGGCATCGCGCGGCGGGCAAGACTGCCCGCCGCGCAAGCCCATGGCCACGCTCGCGTGACCATGCCACCCTCGAATCTCGATGAGTAAGCGTATGCCCACGGACAACGGACAACGGACAAAGGACACGCCGCTGCTCCCCCACCTCATCGCCTGGGAGGTGACGCGGTCGTGTCCGCTCGCGTGCAGGCACTGCCGGGCCGCGGCGCGCAACGAGCCGTACGAGGGCGAACTCTCGACCGACGAAGGCCGGCGGCTGCTGGAAAACATCGCGGCCCTCGCCCAACCCACCATCATCTTGACGGGCGGCGAGCCGATGCTCCGCGACGACATCTACGACCTCGCCTCCTACGCCGACGGCCTGGGCCTGCCCGTCGTCATGGCCCCGTGCGGGAAGATGGTCGACCGCAAGGCCGTCGAACGGATGAAGCGGGCGGGTATCCGGTGCATCTCCATCAGTCTCGACGGCGCCAGCCCGGAGTCCCACGACGCCTTCCGCGGCGTCCAGGGGGCGTTCGACATGGCCTGCCGCGCCGCCGAGGCCGCCCGCCGCGGCGGCCTCCCGTTCCAGATCAACACGACCGTCACCCGCGCCAATCGAGACGACCTGCCGGCCGTCCGCGACCTCGCCGTCCGCCTGGGCGCCGAGGTGTTCAACCCGTTCCTCCTGGTGCCGACCGGACGGGGCAAGGACCTGGCGGGGCAGGAACTCTCCGCCGCCGAGTACGAACGGACCCTGGCGTGGCTCGCCGGCCAGGCGCGCGACGGCCCCATCCGCATCCGCGTCACGTGCGCCCCGCACTACTCGCGGCTGCAAATGCAGCGCGCGAGGCGCGCCGGCGAGACGCCCGCCGAGCCCGCCCCGTTCTCCCGCGGATGCATGGGCGGCAAGACGTTCGCCTTCATCTCCCACACGGGCAAGGTGCAGATCTGCGGTTTCCTCGATGTGGAGGCGGGCGACCTGCGCGCGGTGGACCTCGACTTCGCCCGCATCTGGCGCGAGAGCCCGCTCTTCGCGGCCGTCCGGAACGTGGACGGCTACGGCGGCCGGTGCGGCGCGTGCGAGTACCGGCGCATCTGCGGCGGGTGCCGGGCCCGCGCCTTCGCCTTCACGGGCGATTACCTGGCCGAGGAACCCTTCTGCGTGTACCGGCCCCGGGGCGGGTGAGACGCGCCACGTGCCGCGGCCTGTGTGGCCCGGCCGGTC